>JBDNHX010000023.1:0-37236 GCA_041688565.1 Planctomycetaceae bacterium | reverse complement strand
TGATGCGTCGGGGCAACTTCAAATCACTGGAAGATCTAAAGTTCCGTCTGCTCGATTTCATCACCTACTTCAACAACACCTTCGCCAAACCGTTCGCATGGAATTACACCGGTCGCCGCGTCGAAAAAGATTCCATCAAACGGCCAAACACCTGGAAGGAAAACTGGGCAAAAAGACTATCGCAACCGCTGACTTTCGCTCTGGTGTCCCAACAACTATGAATTGCGGCACCAGTGACCGTCGAGCGTCGAATAAGGGCGGCCTTCCTCTTTCACTCATGTGATGGAAGAAATTCGGTTCTGTGGACGGCGGCCAGTTCTCGGCTTTTGGTGGCCTCGACGGCCGCGAGGACTCGGCTGGCGGTGTTGTCATAGGAGCGAATCGGCGCGAGAGCTCGAATGGCGTGAATGGCGTCTGGTCCGACCTTGCTGATCCTGGTGATCAGGAAGTCCACATCTTCCGGCTGACGCGAGAGTCCGAGGCTGATCCAGAATGGCTCCATCCTGTCCGGCGAACAGCGTTCACATGACTTCAGCAACAACATGGCCGCTTCCCGGTTCCGTGAGCTTCCCAATGCGAGGGCCGCTTCGATGGCGGCATCGGAGTGGGATTGCAGAAACCTGGCAACGAAATCGACATGGCGCGTGGCGTCCAGTTCCAGGAGGCCCGTGAAACACGCGCCGAGTACCTCGGTATTCGAATCGCCAATCGCGGCTTTGAGTCGCAGCAGCGCGGCAGAGCCTGGCAGACCGGCCGCTGCAATGGCTCGTGCCGCATGGGCTCGCGCCACGAATTCTGAATCTGCCAGTAAGTCGGTCAGAGCGATCAGCAAATCGGAAGGTGCGATGAGACGCGATCGAACAAGCCCAAAGGCACACACGCCACGCAAATCGGTTGCGGTATCGATGGAGCCGTTCCAGACAGGTTCCTGCTGCCGGTACTGCATTCCTGCCAGCCAGAAATCCGGTTCTTCAAAGTCGAGCGGCAACAGGGCTTCAACAATCGCCAATTTTGCGCGGCAACCCTTGTCGCAATCAACTCCATCGTTAAGGAAACGATGATAGGCCGAAACCAAATCGGGGACCAATTCGCTAAGCGTGTGTTCTCGTGCGACTTTCGCAGCCTGCTCGACAACAAAATTTGATGCATCGCAAAGGGCCAATCGCAATTCGGCGGTCATCATCCTGGGAGACAAATCCTTCAACCGCTGCCGCAGCTGGGTCAGTCGCTGATCCGGAGTTGTTCGGCGACTTCGAGCCATTCGTAAACATCGAGTCTATTGTTTGATGGGGATTTCGATTCACTTCCATTGGATTGTGGCAGGCCCTGCACAGAATGGAATCGATGCCCGATTTTTGCCAGCATCGTGCCGCCGACGTCGCTATCGGGGAAGTCGCTGTTGGAAAAGGAAACGGGGCTCAATTCGGTAGCAATTCGGTAGGTTTGACACCCCGTTCCCCCGCCTCCAACAGGTTGAAGACGCCCGATCATTGACGGGCGCAGTGAACGGCGACACCACCTGTGGCTTCAACAAGGATGATAATGAAAACCTTGGGGCTATCCCAATCGAATTGCGGCGGGGGCACCTTGAATGCTGCCCTTTGGGGATGGCCCCGCAATAAACCACTCATACCTGTTTGAGTGCAGTGATCATTATCCCGTGTTCCCAAGGTTTTAGTGAACGCACACTTGAGGTGTCAACTGTTGCCGCAGAATGGACCGCATGTCTTCAGAGCCGAATGGATCACGTAACGCACTGGAGTTTTTCGAATCTTTGTTATCTGTCTGGCTATTGAGTGATCAACGGGCCTTTTGCCCGGGACCCTGGAGTTGGATCGCATTGGAAAGGTGTTCCTCCTTTCGCGAAGCATTCAGGAGGCGAGAGCCTCCTGGCAGTGCGTTCCAGGGCTGGAGCCCTGGAACGAGAAGCAGGGGGGAGCAGAGCATGAGTAATCAACTTCTGAAACTGATCTTCACTCAGGCGTGGCAGATTGCTGTGCTGGCCATATTTGTTGCCGTCGTCACACGCCTCGTAGCAAGGAGTCGTCCGCATCTGGCACACGCCATGTGGATTTTAGTGCTGATTAAGTGCGTGACTCCGCCAATCTGGGGCCACTCGTTGGGACTGTTCAGCCAGTTGCAGGCGGCGTGGATGTTGAGCGAGGATTCTTTTTTTCTCGACTCGACCGTTGAGCAGAACATCGTGGCACAGGAAGTTCCTGAGGACGCTGACACGATGGTTCCGCCTGCGAACGAAGAGTCGTCAACGTCTGTTTTGGCTTTTGATGAATCTACGTCTGCCAGTTTCCCAGGCCTCGCGAAGGAATACGGCGGTGATGCCGAGACAACGGCGACGACTGCGTTCAACGACTCCTTCGTGTCTGCTGCCAATGATCCTCAAACCAGCAATCTGTGGAATCGTTCCTGGCCCGGGATTGCGCTGATCGGAGTTGCCATTAGGGCGATGATCACGTTGACCACGATGATCGCTCAGTGTATTTTCTGCCTGCGGAATATTTATCGCCATCGCATAACCGAGTTTGATGAACCGCTCCGCCAGCGTCTGCAGGAGTTGTCGAACAAACTTCGCGTTCGCCGAGTTCCGCGGATCATTGTCTCCGACGTGCTCTTCGGCCCCGCTGTGCTGGGACTGGTGCGGCATACGATTGTGCTGCCTCGATGCTTGTTGCCAACAACCAGGTCCTTTCTGCCGGAAAGGACTGTTTTGGGTAGGTCCTTTCTGCCGGAAAGGACTTTCGCCGAGGGCGAACCTGCGCGACGTGCATGTGAGAATGCCGGGCTGCCAGAAGGCACGGCATGCACTCAGGTCGCGGCAAGCCGCGAAGTCCTGCCCGGCAGGCAGGACCTACCAAAACCGCTCCCCGGCAGGCAGGACCTACAGTTTCTCGATCCCATTCTGGCTCACGAGCTGCTGCACATTCGCCGGGGCGATCTGAGAACGGGAGCACTCCAGGCCATTGTGCAAAGTCTTTGGTGGTTTCATCCGGCCGTGTGGCTGTCAAACCGCTGGCTATCTCGCGAGGCCGAACGATGCTGCGATGAACAGGTCATCGCTGAACTCGGTTGTTCCCCAGCTCAATACGCACGCAGCCTGTTGTCTGTCATTGAAAGTAAACACTCGCTGAAACCCATTCCCGTTTTCCCCGGCATGAAGCCCGTGGAAATCACAACTCAACGCATGGAGCGAATCATGTCACTCAAAAACGGACTCAAAAAACAAACCCCGCTCTGGTGCTGGCTGGCTGTTGCGGCGATGGCGATTCTTGTGCTGCCGGGTGCGGTGGCCAAACCTGCGTTGGACGAACCAAAACCGCCTGAAGAAAAAAAACAGCCGATGGAAGTTCCAACCATCGGTGATTCTGCGGATGCGATTCGTCTGAATGAGGACTTTGTTGTAACAGCCGACGTTAAGCCGAATGCGATCATCGCATACGTAAATGACAGGCCGGTAAGGCTTGAGGATGTAATTCCGAGCGGACTTGTGGTCAATAGTCCGGAGCATTCGAAGTTTGTGAGCCCGCAGCAACTGCCCATGATCATTCAATCGATGCTTCGCCAGCGACTGCCCTACTTTCTCTACGACGAATTGGTTATGCAGCATTTCGCAGCGACTGTTCCTAAACAACAGCAGGCAATTATTTATGAATCACTTAAGCCTCCGTTCGAGAAGATTCTGAAACAAGTCAAGAGTAACAACGGGTTCGAATTCGATGAGCAGCTTTCCAAACGCTTTGCGCGGGAATACTTATCCATCGATAGACTTGAGCAGTATTATTTTCGAATGCAGATTGTTTCAGACTATGCGCAAAAATTGCCTATAGATTCACCGTTGCGAGCGAAGGAAGAGATTATCGAAGAATGCCGATCGATGATCGACGACTGGGATTTGCTCTCCGAGCCCGCGAATGGCGGAGCCGCAACCAAAGTGGTCGACTCTCAGCCGACTTTTGAAGGAAATGTGTTTGGGGTCAATGCAGATTTGGCGAAGCGTCTGTCGAAGAATGAGCAAGACGATATCAAGGAAGGGCTGCGTTACACCGTCAAGGAAATTCATTACGAGGGCAATACGAGCATCTCGACGACGGAGCTCACTAAGGGTTCGGAACTGAAAGCGGGTGATAAGTTCAATTCATTCCTCGTCTCCAAAGATATTGACCGAATTCGCGGTCTTTATCGGGAGATGAATCTCGAATCCGTCGAAGTGGATGCTGTACCTGGCTTCTCTGACACGCCAGGGGAGTTGGTGCTGGTGTTCCAGATCGACAACGAGCATGATTCCGCGACACATGGGGTCATCGCCGAGAAAGTCGGTGATTCCGCCAGTGGGAATCAACTGGCTAAGGACCTAGACGTTTACATCAACGGACAGGAAATCTCTCGAAGAGTCATTGATCTTTATGCCGACCGAGTTGTCATTTGGACTCAAACCGGCGAAGGCGATGCACTGGAATCCGGCAATCAGGCTGCGATGTCTGCTGATGTGGACTACGTGATTGATGAACCGTCTGGTGTCGGACTTGCAATCGCCGTTCCAGCGAACATCGACGCACCGAAAGAAGTGAGAAAATCAGCAAATCCCACAGTGAAGCTTGCCTGGGAGGTCCGGGAGTCAGTACGGCGTCGATTGCTTTCAGCCGATCATCAGACCCCGTGGCAGATCATGAACGGTATTGAGGGGCTGCGGCGTGACCTCGTGATCAAAAATGACGGCGTCAAGGTCAATGCTCTTGAGTGGATTCAGGCCGGGCCGGTCTACAAAGGAGAATCGTGGTTTGAGAAGACACAGCATGGAGGAAGGGCGCATCCGTATTCGGCGCCGTTTTGCTTTGAAGGCCATATCAATCAGTTTTTGGCGAAGCTTGCTGCATGCCGAGTTCCGCTGGATGCGACGTTTGGCACTCCGGATGGTCCTGTCACTATTCGGGATATGATCTCCCACGCGAAAATGACCGCAAACGATAAGGAAGAGGTCAGCTGGACTCTGCTGGCTCTTTGTCGCTACCTGCCGTCGGACGCGAAGTGGATCAATGCAAAGGGTGAAGAGTGGAGCATCGAACGACTTGTGCAAGTTGAGGTTGGCAAGGCTGTGGGAGGCCCATCATCGCCTAACGGTGGAACCGATGGCTTATATGCTCTTGCCGTCGCGAGGAACGAGTACCTTCGGTCGGGAAAGCCGCTTGAAGGCGTGTGGCTGAAAGCTGATGAGAAGATTCAAAAATACATCGACGTGGCGAAATCGCAGCAGCACTCCGACGGCACACTTTCGTCAGATTTCTTCCGCAGCAGCAAACGTAAGGAGACCTTCGACAAGCGATTGGCAAGCACTGGCCACATCCTGCAGTTCCTGATGCATGCGGTCTCCGATGAACAACTCAAAGAAGACGGGATTCGTCGTGCTGTCGAAGCAACTGCGAATGACATCTTAGTGCATAAGAAGGAATTCGTGAGCTGCGATCCGCTCTACACCACGACGGCGGCGCTGACGACGTATCTGGAACGAGTGACTGGCTGGTCACCAGGAATCGTAGCGGAAGCAGGAAAGCCCGTGGAGGAATTTCATCTTCGCACATACAACGTTGCGGATCTGGTCACGCCATTCGGGCCGTTTGTCGGGAAACCAGACCTTTCGCCAGTGGTGGAGTTGATCAAGACAACGATCGAACCGGATTCCTGGAGAGATAACCGCAGCCCGAACAAGATCACCAACGTACAGGACACACTGTCTCTCGTTGTTCGGCAGACGACAAAGAACCATGAGCAGATCGCAAAACTTCTCTCGCAACTGCGGAAAGATCAAACGCAAATTCAGATCTCCTGTCAGCTGCTACGCATCACAACAGACGAACAACTGAACGGGCTGAGGGAACGCTGCAATCTGCTGCCTGTTCAGGGCCAGGACGAGTCTTCAACAAATAAAACTCAGCGACATTGGGCGCTGCTGAATCAGGGTCGAAGTGAGCAGATCGGGGAGTTTCTGGCGGAGCAAAAAGCTGAACAACTGTCGGCACAAAAAATCTGCATGATCTCAGATCAGGATACTTCCGTTGACGTGGGCAGTCATGATGACGGGACGTTTCGAGGCTTCCGACTCCACGCCAGGCCGCATCTCGTGCAAGGTGGTTCAGTGATTCGTCTCAGCCATTCTGTGACCATTGGTGAAGCGCCGAAAGAAACTGGTTCGACTTCGACGGAATCATTGATGAGTTCTGGTCAAACGCTGCTTCTGCTGGTGGAGATTCCCCAGGAATCAGCTTTGAGCAAAGAGCCGCCGGAATCGTCCATGAAACGATTCGTCATCCTTCTCACGGCAGAAACAATGGAAGAAGAGGAAGAGATGATCGAACCCGCGCCGCCAGAAAATTCAACTCCCGACGATTCGCTGCGGAGCGGCGGCGGGAGATAGTCCGTGGCTTCCGCCGCAGGTTTCGATGCCTCAATATGCCCAAAGCTGCGGAGCAGCGACGCTTCGACTTGTCCAGGACTTTTGGGCCGTCGAACGTCCGCCTCGGGCTGGTTTGGAATCTGAATCAGCTGAAGGATCTGCCTGATCGTCCGGAGCTGCGGCTGCTGGAACCGTGAGGAACGCAACAAGCCCTCGGACTGAACGAGTCGCCGGCTACTGGCCTGATTTTCCGGAGACTGGATTGCGCCAGTGAGTCGCTTCGATTCGCTTCACTTCAGCGGCAATGTCTGTTCCCTGATAGAACGACAGCCAGCCTTTTAGATGTTGGGTTTCTCCTGGGGCACAGTCTGGAAACTTTGGATCGGAATGAAGGCAAGGACAAGGTGGATTGCCCCAGGCTCGATCCACCGGATCCCAACCGCTGATGATCCAGCGAGTCCCGTCCGATGAGCCGGCGATTGCATATCCGTCCGTGAACTGTTTGTTATCGTTGGTCTGCTGTTGAAAGCCTTCAGCACCTTTCAACATAACGCAGTTCTGAACCCGCAGGTCGCTGAGCGGCTTGTCGGTTCCGTTGGTGAGTGACATCCTCATAGAGATATGATCTTCAAACGCAATGGCCGCTGTGGTAAAGGCGATGCCATTGGGAAGTTCTCGATGCAGACGATAGCAGCCTTCACCGGTTTTCTCCCATTCCTGCGGATCGAGGCGAGTGTTCTGAAGATCCCAGACAGTTTTCACATGCGTGTGGGCAAGATATGTGAGTCCCAAATTTGACCAGATCGCTTCCGGCACATCCATCACCACGTAACTGCGATCATCCCAGGGACAAAAGACGCTCAGCTTGGTCTCCCGCTGCGGTTCGACTGCTCCATCCAGAAAATCAATCCGCGGATGACGACCACCCGGATAAGGCAACATGAGCAATTGCGAATCTGATCGAGCTGGTCTTGTCTCGTCCGAGATTTGAAACGCTGTCAGCTGGGATCGGACCTGCGCTTCTTTGAGTCCGGTGACCTGACTAATCTCTGATATCGAATACCGATGGTGCCAGAACATGTTCTCCAGCCAGACTCGCAATTCCGCATCGGTAGCCGACGGTCGTGTTTGACCATCACCGGCAGATGCAGAGCCCTCCAGAAGGGAACACAGTAACAGAGCCAGCAGAGACAGCAGTTGAACGCGCATCGTTGAATCCGGTCCGGGCGGAGGAACAAGTGGCCAGACCTATTGTGCAATACAAACTCTGTCCCTGCAAACAAAGGCCATCATCCCGCGCTGAGTGCTGAAGGACGTCGGCCACGAGTTCCTCAGAAACCGCGGTGCCGAAAGTCTTGGCGACTTCCGCTACGGCTTTGTAAGTTCGACGGATGGCCTGCAGAATGGAAACATTCCTCAGGAGGACAGCAGCAGTTCCGTCAGCGGAAGTGTGTTTTCCTCTGGATATTCACGTTTTCCAGGTGGACCAGACACTCAGGCGTTTCCGGCTGATAAACTGATATCGTACGTCTTTGAAAACCGTCGCTGTCCAGATTGAGTTTCATCCCACTACGCCGATTGGCCCCGCCGCGAGTATTGTCTCATGCAAATTCCTGTGTCAGTGTTACTGCGTACCTGTCTGGCGTTTCTTGCGATTGGACAGCTGTCGGCGGCCGAGCTGCAACCGGCTGACCTGTTTCCAGCCACCACGGTCGCGTACGCAGAAATTTCGGATCCGAAAGCGTTGCTGGATGAAGTGCTCGACCATCCACTGACTCAGCACATTCAGACGCTGGACGTCTACCGAAAGGCGACGGAAAGTCAGGGTTACCGCAATTTTTTGACTGGTCGAAAGTTGTTTGAGCTTCAGATTGGCACAGACTGGCGACCTGCTTTCGAAGCGATTTCCGCTCGCGGCATCTACGTGGGATTTGACGCAAGCACTCAGGGAGCCGCGGTGCTGATTCGCGGAAAGGATGAAGCCACAGTCGAAAATTTTCGCACGAAGATTCTGGAGTTGTCCCGGCTGAATGGGACAACGGTCAGGGACACTGATGAGTACCGGGGAATCACCGTCTACAAGCTGGATCAGGGCGGCGCTGCGGCGGTTCGCGACTGGGTGGTCGTGACCAACAACGGAGAGCTTGGCAAATCTATTCTGGATCGGCTTCTCAGTGAGGAGTCAGTCGCTGGAGAATCGCCAGTCGCTGAAGAATCGCTGGCCGATAGTGAGTTGTTCGTTGCGGCTCATCAGAAAAAGCCGGCGGAGGCTCAACTCTGGTCTTTCATCAATCTAAAGTCGGTCCGCGATGCGGGCGCGGCCCAGAAGATGTTCGAAGGTCAGGCCGAGAATCCGCTGGCAGAGCTTCTGCTTGGCGGCATCCAGAGCATCCTGCAGAAGTCCGACTGGGTCACTTCCGACCTCACCGTCGAAACTTCCGGACTCACGTGGAAATTCGCCACACCTTTTGATCCCACATGGATTCCGGAGCAGCGAGCATACTTTTTTGGACCAGACACTCAAGGGCATGCGCCTGCGCTTCCTCAAATCGACGAGACACTGCTGACGGTTGCCGCCTATCGAGATGTTTCCGCCATGTGGCTGCGAGCCGGTGACTTGTTCAATGAGGAGATGAACGACAAGCTGGCCGAAGCGGATGCGGGACTCTCGACTGTTTTTGCAGGCCGCGATTTCGGAGAGGAGATTCTCGGTTCGTTTGCTCCGGAAATCGGCATCATTGTGACTCGCCAGAGTTTCGAGGACGTGACGCCAATGCCCACGATCCGTCTGCCAGCCTTTGCCATGGTGCTGAAACTCCGTGACCCGGAAACCATGCGGTCCGAGCTGCGACGCACGTTTCAAAGTGCCATCGGATTCTTTAACATTGTGGGCGCACAGAACGGACAGCCGCAACTGGAGATGGATATGAAGAAAGTGGGCGATACGGATCTGATCACATCCCGCTATCTGCCGGAGAAGAAGGATAAAGATTCTCCGTCGGCTCCGATCATCTTCAACTTTTCGCCGTCAGTCAGTTTCACGGGAGATCGGTTTGTACTGGCCTCGACGGCAACACTTGCCCGGCAACTGGGCACAGCGCCGGTTCAGGACGCCCGAGCAGCCAACACATCCGTCGCTCTGAATGCGGCCGTGCTGCGTGAGACGCTGGCCGACAATCGAGAGCAGTTAATCTCGCAGAACATGCTGGAAGAGGGCCATACTCGCGAGGAAGCCGAGGCCGCGATTGAACTTCTTCTGGAAATCGTCCGTTGCTTTCGCGGAGCGGGGCTGGAATTGAATGCTGCCGACAACGAACTGCAACTGAACTTGACGATCGACGTGAATGAACCGCCTCGCTGAGACTGCAGGAAGATCTTCAGACCACCGATTGATGAAGAACGTCGAGGTGCAGACATGAACTTTGTGATCGATCCCGAATGGGCCTGGCAGGAATACACGCCAGGTGAAGAGACTCCGTGGAACCTTCGTACGGCATCGCATCTATTCCGTCGCGCCGGATTTGGGGCGACACATGCGGAACTGAAGTCGGCGATCAAACTGTCGCCCACAGAAGCCGTTGATCAGCTACTGACGGCCAGTGAGCCAGAGTCGTTTCAGTCGGAAATGAAGTCGCTTGCAGATGCGGCACTGGCAACGGGAAATGTCAGGCAGTTGTCTGCGTGTTGGGCCTATCGAATGCTCAGCACTCCGGCGCAGGCCCTGGAAAAGCTGACGTTGTTCTGGCACGGGCATTTTGCCACCAGTGCAGAAAAGGTCACGGAAGCCGACCTGATGCGGAATCAGAATGAGCTGCTTCGAAAGTTTGCGTTCGGTCACTTTGGAGAGCTGCTGCTTGAAATTTCACGCGATGCGGCGATGCTGGTCTACCTCGATTCCGCCACCAACCGAAAAGCTCACCCCAACGAAAACTTCGCGCGGGAGATTATGGAGTTGTTTTGCCTTGGCGAAGGCAACTATTCCGAAACCGACATCCGCGAGCTGGCACGCTGTTTCACAGGCTGGGAAGTCCGACGCGGAGAATTTCGATTCAACCGCTTTCAGCATGACAACGGTTCTAAATCCATCCTGGGGCAATCGGGAGATTTCAGCGGTGAAGACGGAGTCCGAATTGTCCTCGAACAGAAGTCCGCTCCTGAGTTTCTGGTTAGTAAGCTGATTCGTTATCTGGTGATGGACGAACCGGCTGCCGATGCAGATCTGATCGCTCCTCTGGCAAGGGAACTCCGCGACTCCGGCATGCAGATTCGCCCGGTGATTCGACGTATCCTGACCAGTCAGTTGTTTTATTCGCCACTGTCGATTGGTCGAAAGGTCCGATCGCCGGTGGAACTTGCCATTGGACTTCTGCGAAGTCTGGAAGGAACCACCAACAACTTTGAACTGGCCGAATCGATGCAGCTGCTTGGGCAGGGGTTGCTGTATCCGCCCAGCGTCAAAGGCTGGGACGGCGGGCGAACGTGGATTAACTCGTCGACGCTTCTCGGACGCAGCAATCTCGTTCGCGAACTGATCACTCACGACAAGACGCGGTTTGGCCGAACATCGCTAAAGACGTATCTCGCTTCGCAGAAGATCACGTATCCTCGAGCGATGATTGATCACCTTGAGACTCAGCTATTTGCGGTACCGGTTTCCGAAGTGGCCAAAGAGCGAATTGAACAACTGATGAAACCGGGGACCGACCACGCGATCGTGGAAGGGCTGCACGCGTTGTGTACTTTGCCCGAGTTTCAGCTTGGCTGAGATGAAGTTATTCCCCCAAAAAAAAAATTGAGTATCGAACCGGCACACATTGCCTTATCTCAACCCCGAGAGGTTTCCATGATGACAACTCGACGTCGCGAATTTCTGAAGGCGTCCGCTGCCGGAGCTGCGGTGCTGACGTTTGGCGGCACAGCGCCGCATCCGCTGCTGGCTGCAGCGCGGCAGAACAGCTCAGACAGAATTCTGGTGGTGATCGAACTCCAGGGGGGAAACGATGGATTGAATACGGTTGTTCCGTTTGCTGATGACCTGTATCGCAAGCTGCGTCCGAAACTCGCGATCCAGAAAGACAGCGTTCTGAATATTGCCGATGGCCTGGGGTTCCACGGCTCACTGCGAGGATTCGCAGACCTGCTGGAAATGGGACAGCTGGCGATCGTGCAGGGCGTTGGATACGACGATCCCAATCGCAGTCATTTTGAATCGATGGATATCTGGCACACTTGCCAGCGGAAAGAGGAAACTCGGATCGATGGCTGGCTGGGCCGATTTCTCGAACACAGGTCTGACGCTACTGGCTCCGATCCTTCCGCATTGCATCTTGGCGGTGACAAGCAGCCGTTTGCTCTGATGTCGCGAACGGTTCGGACGCCGTCAATTCGATCGCTCGAACAGTTCCGTCTTCAGGGCGCAGAGGACATGGAGTTTCGCAAAGCCGTTCAGGACCTCTCGGCCTTACGAAGAGATGCGGGCAATGATCTGCTTGATTTCGTGCAGTCGAGCACCAGTTCGGCCATCGCGGCCAGCGAACGCCTAAGCAATACGCAGGACACTGGCACCTCCTCGGTGGTCTGGCCTCAGTCGGGACTTGCCAGCCAACTGCAGACTGTTGCACGGCTGATTCGCACCGGACTGCAGACCTCGGTTTACTACGTCACATTAAGTGGCTTCGATACTCATTCTCAGCAGCCAGATCTGCACTCCGTCCTTCTGAGACAACTGGGAGACTCCGTGAAGGCTCTTTTGGCGGAGGTGAAGGAAATGGGACAGTCGGATCGCGTGGCCGTCATGTGTTTCAGCGAGTTCGGGCGTCGTGTTCAGGAGAATGCCAGCGACGGAACCGACCATGGAACCGCAGGGCCGATGTTTCTGGCGGGGGCCGGTATCCGGTCCGGTCTGACAGGCTCACATCCGAAGCTGACCGATCTGGCAGACGGCGACCTGAGGCACCACACAGATTTCCGTCAGGTCTACGCCGCTGTGATTGAAAAGTGGTTCGGTACGAGTTCGGAAGGCATCCTGAAGAAGGCGTACAAGCCAGTCGATGTCTTCGCGTGACGTCAATGTTTTGAATGCAGGCAGTTTCCTGGATGCAACAACCCGAGCATTGCGGTCTTTGGTTGTCCTTAGCACGATCACGTTTGGTCAGCGCAGTCCTGCGGGGGCTGTACGATCGGGGCGATTGATGACCGTTGCAGAGCCTCGAGTTATTCCGAGGGCGTTCTGATGGAGATCGGGACGCGAGTGATGGGCGTCATGGATTCTGCATGGCTGAAGCCGCATCGCTCGTTTGATGGTGACGGGCGAAGCCAGTGTTACAAACTCTCCGCAGTCGCTGGCCCGAATTCAGGACGAACGTTTGCTGCGCGAGCCGCGCCGGTCCGGGGACTTGCGACGATCCCCGGAGGATTTTCGCCTTTCGACTGCGTCGCTGGCTGTCGACTTTGGGACGTCTGTCGATGCGGCATCGGTGGTGCTCTCAATCGTTCGCCGCGATGTCGATCGACGAACTGGCTCGTCGCGCTTTTCAATAAGAGCCATCAGTTCAGGAGGCAAGGGCAGTCGGTTTGGCATTTCATACTCCTCACATGGGCTGAAAACTTCGTGTTGCCGCTCGGAATTTTTTGTTGTTTTAGACCGTGTCAGTTGCTGATGCAGTGTCATGCCTGGACAGGGCAGACCGCAGATCGATATTTGCGGCGCGGATCCTGTTCAATCGCCTGCTCTGCAAAATTACGGTTTGACAACCGCATTCGGAAACGTGGTTTCCGTGTCCCAGGATTCATTTTCTGTCGGACTCTGTCGGATTAGAGTTAAGGAGAGCGGGCCGTATTTGATTTGACCTGGTATTGGGATAATCGTCCATGTTGTACACTGGTATCGATTCAAAAATCATCGTCGCGGGTGGCATCGAGGTGTAGGTCGCGGGAAAGTAGTATTCGAGATGCTGTGGTGGTGCAGTGGCTGGGTGCCGCCAGAATTCCTGCACGCGGTCGTGGTTCATTCGGCGCGGATTTTCAACGGCGTCAGCCAGTTTAGGTTCCCAGGGTCGCGGAAATTGATCCAGTGCACCGTACAGCAGCGGCGTGGTTGCTTGTTGCACGCCCGTATCATCTTCGCAGGCATCAAATTGCTGCCCATCGACAATGTGGGGCACCAGCACGATGATGATTTCGCTGCGTGCCCGCGTCACATTATTCTTACGGAACAGTTTTCCAATCATCCAAAGTGATCCAAGGACAGGGACCTTTTGCTGACTTGTGATGTCTGTTTCCTTGATCAGGCCACCGATCACCATTCCCTTGCCATCGGGCAGCATGATATTTGTCTCCACCTCGGTGGTTGTAGACGAAGGAAGCCCCAGAGAATCGACCGCTCCGTCGGACACCTCCGGCTTCACGGTCATCATAATCTGATTATCGTCGGTGATTCTGGGCGTGACATTCAGCACAACACCCGTGTCCAGAAACTGAACACTCTGCAACGTGCTGGTTTGAGTCGTTGTCGTGACATAATACCCGAGCCGCTTCCCAATCTGAACATGGGCCACCTGTCCGTTCAGTGCCAGGACCTTGGGAGATGCCAGCGTTTTTGCATCGGTTGTCTTTTGCAGGGCTTGAATCAGTCCGGAGAAGCTTCCTGCGTTGAAGATGCCGATGTTATAGGACGGCGCGGCGAACGTACTCAGATCTGTAATACTACCGTTAAAGCTCGGTGAGCTGATCAGGACGTCCGTGCCGGCGATCGATCCAAGCTTGGCAAAATCCACACCATGAGCCAGCGGCGCATCGTGGACTTATGACAGCGGCAAATGCCTGCTGTCACGGTTGTACGGCAAACGGATTCGTTCCAGCGGAACTCAGTCCGTCAACAGCAATTACCTGACTTCGCTGGACATCGGGCTGCAAATAAAGGCGACGTCGCCATTGCAAAGAAGCACAGCGGCGTTCCTGAATCATCCGGAATTACTCTCGGACTGCTGGGAACTGAAATTCGATAAGAATCCGACGGCCATCGATGTGAACGGCGATACGCTCAGCGACTGGGTCGTCAACGGCAGCGGATCGTTCAGCATGCCGATGATGACGAACGGCATCTGGCAAGCCGCCAGCGCGCAGTTGAACACAAACCCCGCCAGAGATTTTACGAAAACGACATTAGTCGATCTCAGGTTTCGAAACACCAGTGTCGGAGGCAACGGAGCTGCGTTTTCAGTCAATGCACTGCGAACGAATACCATTTGCGCACCAATCATTGCCAGCCTGATGAAGCAGGTTGATGGCACCCAGACTCTGACCCTGGCCACGAAGACCTCGGACTCAATCACAAAGACGCTGATTCGAATTCCGGGACTGCCGAGTCAACTTGTGCTGGTGCATCTGATCATCGATCCGATTACTTCCAGCGTCAGCATCAGTGTGAACGCCGTGCCGTACGGGACGTACAAAGTGACACCGTTCGCTTCGTCGGATGGCAACCGGTTTGCATCCATAGGTGCCAGCGGCACAACGGCGGAGTTTTCCTATGCGCGTATTCGAGTCCTGGAGAATTGAACGTGCATCGAAACTTCATTCACTGCCGCAGCATCGTGCAAAATCGCCACGGCTTCACTCTCCTCGAAGCGACCGTCTCTGCCATGATCGTGGGTGTCCTGATGGTAGCCTCGCTGCAAGCGCTGGGCGCTTCACGGCGCAGAGAAATATCAACAACCGATCGTCTGTTGGGACAACAACTGGCCGGCGCGCTGATGAATGAAGTGATGCTGCAGGCGTATCAGGAGCCCGATTCGGGGCAGGCCCCGGTGTTTGGTCCGGAGCCCGGCGAGGCGATCGGCAATCGTTCACTGTTCGACGACGTCGATGACTATGCTGAATGGAAATCATCCCCTCCCAATGATCGCAACGGGGCCGCCATATCTGGTTTTTCCGACTGGACGCGGAATGTCTCCGTGCAATGGGCTGATCCGAACACACTCGCGGCCACGAGCGCCAGTTTTACGGGGCTCAAGCAGGTGACTGTCACCGTGACAAGAAGCGGAAAGCCCATCACGTCCCTTGTTGGTTATCGCAGCATCGCGTGGGTCGTTACGATCCCAAAGCCAACCGATGCTACCGGCAACCGCGCGCCCGTCGCTATCGCCACGTCTCCGGATCTAAGTCGGCCAGTGGGCTACTCAGTCACATTCGACGCTTCTACATCCACCGACCCGGACGGCGATTCCCTTTCGTATGTCTGGCAGTTTGGTGACGGAACGACCGGTGAAGGTCAGGTGGTTTCTTACAGGTATGCAGCCCAGGGCAATTATTCGTGTACATTGACCGTTTACGACGGACGAGGCGGTTCAGCGACGGCGGCCCTGACGGTCTTTATTTATCCTTAATCCTACCAGTGCTGAGCGTCCGCAATGATAAAGATCAACGCTTCAACGCCACGAAGGGATAATCGCTGCGGCACGATTTATCTACTGGTGCTGTTTTCCTGTTTGATCGTGGCCACCATCAGCCTGTCGTCACTTCAGATCATGCGTCTGCAGGGCCGAAGTGTCGCCAGCAGCACCGACTTCAGCGAAGCGCGAAACCACGCCCGCGCCGCCCTCGAAATCGGGATGCTGCGGGTCCGCAACGATCCTTTCTGGCGGACCAATTTTGGCAATGGAAACTGGATTACAAATCAGCCCATCGGTTCTGGCACGTTTACGCTGTCGGCAGTCGATCCAATCGATAACGATTTGACAAGCGGCGACAATCATCCGGTCGTGCTCACAGGGACCGGAATAAAAGGCACGGCGGTCTTCCGCACGTCCGTCCGCCTGGAAATCGGACCACAGGTCGGCTCATGCCTGGAACTCTCGATGATCAGCGGTAACGACTCAAATGTAAACTCCTCGACGGTCACCAGCGATCAGGTGGTCGGTGCCAATGGCAACTATTTCATGTGGGGCGGGGCGACTGTGAATGCCAATGTCGCGGCATATGGATCAACCGGAGGCTAGGGCTACATGAAAGCCGTGGTGCAGACAAACTCAAAACGCATTTATGTCATTAACTGCGCGGGAAAACACGGAGTCATCGGGCGATCACGCATCGTCGGAACGCTGATTTTTCTGAACCCCGGCGGCAACTCAGCCATTCAGGATTCCGTGTGCTGGGAGGCGGCTGTTTACAACTATCCTGCTCTGTTGACGAACAACACTTTGAATATCCAAATGAGTTCTACCGGTTTGAGTGAGTCGAGTTTGGGGATCAATCTGAATCCGGCGGGCACCCCCTATCCGTACACTGGTGGCGTGTCCAACACAACGGCGACAGAATCGTATCCTTCAAGAATTACCGGCATCGTCTACTCGACACACGATTTGAAGTTCTCCGCGACTTCCTGCGTCACCGGCGTGGTGATGGCCGCAGACGACATCTTCATCAATGCGACGTCGCTGACTTTGAATTATGGCAGCATGTATCTAAACGACCCGCCGCCGGGTTTTGATGCAGGAACAATCAGCATGAAAGTCGTCCCCGGCACCTGGAAACGCTCTGTAAACTAACTCATGCCGGAACTTCACTCCGCTGGAGGATACAGCCGCAGAAGCCGGCGCTGTTCGGCGAAGATGATCGACATTGGGATAAAAGGCGAGAATCGGATTGCCACGTGTTCATCGTCCTGCCGCAAGAACCTGGCGCTTGTCTCCACTGTTTGTGTGTCGGAAAATACGATCTCCACGGCAATGGGGTCCGCTCCTTCCTTGAAAAGGTCGCAGCTGGATATATACGCTCCGCCCTCTGATAGATCCAGCACCGACAAAGAGTGCCCTGCGACCCTAATAATTGGGCAGTCTCGTTCGCGATATCGCACTCGATAGAATTCGCGTTGATTTTCCATCACAGGATTCTTCAACAACAGGAAAGGCTCGCAGGTATCCACGGCAACCGAGTTGGAATTAGCTGCGAATGGGAGTGTACGTTTCTCTCCTGCGAATTCCAGCCAACCGTTCTCAACAAGTCCTGGCGCGACTGACGCGACCGAGGTGCTCAGTCTCGAACTTCGCCGGGCACAGTCCGCGTTCCTCTGAACATTTGATGAAAATCGCGAGTTGGACTGAAGGGCCGTAGCAGGGTCACGCCCTCATTTGCGGCGAACTGCACCGGCGACAGGCCCGGCTGAGCATGGCCTCCTAAAGTGCGAGAGATCCCCAGCAGTTTCAGGTTTAACTGACCTTCTACCGGAATCAGTTGGCCAAACTGATCCAGCGGACGAACCTCCACGAGCAAGCCATCGATTTCTGCATCGCTGTCCCAGTTCGCCAGCTGAGTGATCAAGTGCAGCGACTTCACCGACCGTGCGGGATTACCATTGCCGGACAGACCCGAGGCCGTGACCGGGACAATTTCGCCGCGTGATGAACCCGCTGCCAATGGTCCAGGAGTCCTGGATTGATCAGAACTCGTTATGAATGAGATGCCTTGAGCCGCTGATTTTGGGCCGATTGATGACATCTGCGAAATCTGTGATTTCATTTGCTCAGCCGAGAGTACCGACTCGCCCACGGTGACGACTGAGACCGACATCCACGGCACTCGGGTTCGCAGTAGGACATTTGGCGATTCGCGCCGAATGACAAGATGGACGTCGTTTGTTTCCGCATCCACCAGTCCTTTCGTCAACTTTCCATTCAGCATGTGGACCGTGACGGCCGTCGGAGGCATCCCCGCCAGCGCCGCGCTCTCCGGCCGGCAGCAAAGCAGCCCCGTTAAAATGACGACTTTCAAGCGATTGAAGCAGGAAATGAACATGGCAGATTGGCTCAGAAACGATACGGAGCAGGGACCGCAGGCATCATGCGGCAAGTTTAGTGCCAATGCCCGCCGCGTCACTGACCTCCGTAACTGCCCGCAGCAATTCGTCAGTGTTTATCGCCGAGTTGCTCCTCATTCCGTCCATCACGCTATCGAATCTCTGCCAGCAAGATGATGCGGGAAGCACACGAATGATGTCAATTTGCATCGCTCAGCGGCTCCTATTTGTTGGCTGCAGCACCAGCACCTGGCAAAGGCTGAGTGCCCTGCGGTGACGTTTTCGCGTCACCAGCTTTCTGTTCTTCAACCAGACCCAACGATCCACCGATCTCTCGAATCTTCGCACTTCCAAACTGCACAACCAGCAAGACGACAACGCCAATTCCGGCCAGCCAGAGCATCAACGACGTCCAGCCGACGATTCCGCGGCCGAAGTTTTTCAGAGACCGCCAGAAGTGGCGGTTCTTTTCTGCATGAGCGACTTTTGCATAAAGATTTCCCATATCCTCCTTGCGAACGTTAGCGGCTTTTTGAGCCAGCTGGTTTTCAATTGCTTTGGTGAATTCAGGGTACTGAGCAAGTGGCAGATAGGCGCCTTCCGCATTCGCTTTTCCACGAGCCTTCGCAGTGATCACTCCCGAAGCAATCATTTTAAGGACTCGGTCCGTTGATTGTTTTTCAACAACCGTTTTTCTTTTCGCATCTTCATACTGCACATACCACACTCGCGACGTTTCCGCAGTGGCGCCACGGCCTCGCGAAGCCGCAGTGGCGACAGTTTTCTGCGCGACCGCAGGAGTTCCGCTGGTAATCACTGTTGGTGCCGCTGATCGGGAGACTGTCTGAAGGGCGTCGGCCCCATCGATAAAACTCAATGCTTCATTGTGAACGCCCAACGCCAGCAAGTCCTTCGCGACTTCATCGCAGGACTTGTACCTGTGAGCCGGATCCTTTGCCATCATCTTGTCGATGACCAGATCCAGACGCTCGGGGATGTCAGCACGAACACGACGAGCATTCGGATACGTTCCCTTTTCCTTGGCAATGATCAGCTCCAGCGCTGTGTTGCCCGTGAATGGTATCTTTCCTGTCAGCAGGTGGTAAAGAGTCGCTCCCAACGCATAAATATCACAACGCTGATCGACATGCTTGGCGTTTCTTGCCTGTTCGGGTGCCATATAAATAGGTGTGCCGAGACCCGTTCCGCTTTGAGTCATGGAGACATCTTCATCCATCACCTTGGCGAGACCAAAGTCGGCGACCTTCACCACACCTTTTTTGGTCACAAGAATGTTGTCGGGCTTCACGTCGCGATGCACCATGTTCTGCTCGTGCGCATGCTGAAGCGCACGCGCGCAGACAATTGCAACATGGACTGCGTCGCCGACAGAAAACACTCCTGTCTTATCGAGCCAATTCTGGATACTTTGACCGTCAATGAATTCAATGGCCGCGAAGTGGATGCCTTTGAACGAGTCGACCGCATACACCTTGACAACATTCGGATGGTCGAGCTTTGCCATCGACCGTGCTTCGCGAAGAAAGCGTTTGACGAAGTCTTCTTTCTTCGCCAGTTCTTTGGAAAGCGTCTTCAGCGCCACCAGCCGATCCAGACTGATCTGGTGAGCCAGAAACACCTCACCCATCCCGCCCTTGCCCAGCTTCCTCTTCAGCTCGAAATCTCCCAACTGCTGGACGCGGTTACCAACTGGCTTCTGGGGCTCATTTTGCGATTTCTCTGACATGGCTGAATTCCACTGAGGGCCAAAATCATTCAGAACTGGTCACAGTATGAGATCTTCCCCAATTCAACACAACCGCTTTTGGACACCACTACGGTATTAGCAGGCTGCGCAAGTGCTCTGCCTGCTTTCGAACCAGAAAGGCCTCGCGGGCATTTTAGATTTTAGATTTTAAATCGCGCAAGAGTGTCGGCCGCAGTCACATTGCCCACGGTCTTTTACGACCGCATGGGAGCACGCTGTTTACTCCGCAACGGCCTGCATCAGAAGTGCAAACAGTCGATCGACTTCCAGAGCTGTTTCGGGATCCATATCCCACGAGTTGGGTTGTCGACGGCGAACGGAAGGAAAGAGACCTCGCTTGTGCAACAGATATTTTTCAACGGCCAGGAATCCATCCAGACCTGCCTGAAGCTGCAGAGCAACGATGCCGCAGATCGGAAAGTAGACGCGATAGGCGGTTGCATCGTCCGCACTCTGCAGCGCTTGCCACAGCTTGACGATTCCGTCCAGAAGATCCATGCCGGGCATTGTCCCCGAGATACCTCGCCGGTAGCTGTCGATCAGCAATATACCGCCGGAGCCCTCAAAGATCTTCGCCTGCCCGGCCGTTGCATCGCGCAGCGCAGAAAGATTCGGGCCGATGGGTGAAGCTTCGGGTTTGAAGACGATTTTCTCGTTTCCGTATCGCTCCAGCAGCGAAACGCAGGCCGTGATCGGAATCGGCTGGCCCACATAACCGGAGGCGTCCTGCACAATGACCGGCAATGAAATTCCGTCAGCAATTTGACTGAAGTAGTCCACCATTCCCGCGGCGGAAAGGCGTGTCGTCTGCGGAGGCACAGCCATCACAGCATCACATCCGGCCTTTTCTGCGGCGACCGAATAAGCCAGAGCCTGCTTTCCACTTTCGGCTCCGACAGCGGCAAACACGACTCCTCGATCGGCACTGTATTCGGCGATCAAATGAGTCAGCTCGAGACGTTCATCAAACGTCAGTCGCAGGATTTCGGAAACCATGCCTGTCCCGAGACCGTCAGCGCCCATGCTGTAGGCCCAGTCGATTTCCCGCTTCAGTGTTTCATGATCAATGCGATCATTGTCCGTAAATGGCGTGTGGACGATTGGCAGAACACCGTGCAGCCTTCGAGACATAGCAAATGGCTTCCGTAAAACACAGGGATGATGAAACAAAAAGGACGCGACAATCAAACGAGCGTGCGCTTAGACACAGCGCCTTCCGCCTCAGCCCACGCGATCCATAATCTTCGCCTGATGGCCAACAGATTGCAAAGACGCCAGTGCAGTTGTTGACGACTGCTGAACTGCTATCCTCTTAGCAGCTATCCTTTTCATAGGTAAACACAATGTCCTCAGACGGTCGCAACCAGGATTCTCGAACCGATGAACAGCCCCAACTACGAACAGCGCCGCAACAAACTGCTGAAGAAACTGCGGGATCAAAAAGATCCGGCTGTTGAAAGCCTGCTGGTCACGGGACCGGCGAACGTTCGCTATCTGACGGGGTTCACCGGGGATTCTTCATGGCTGTTTTTGAACGCCGCGAACGCCGTCATCCTGAGCGACACTCGGTATGAGACTCAACTGCAGAACGAGTGTCCCAGGCTGGATGTTGAAATTCGTGACGCTGCCAGCACGATCAATGATCTGGCAGCAAAAATCATGGCTTGTTCCAAAGCCAGACGTGTGGGTATTGAAGCCGACTACGTCACCATCGCCCAGCACGCTGCTCTTCAAGGAAAGGTGACTGCCGCGGAACTCATTCCCACCAGCGGGCTTGTGGAACGACTGCGTGAAGTGAAGGATAAGTGGGAACTGGAACAGATTCGTGAAGCCATTTACATCGCTGAACGAGGCATCGCCGTGATTCGCAGCTCACTGCGGCCTGACCAGACAGAAATGGAAATCCGCTATCTTCTGGAAGCCGCGATGCGCGACTTCGGTTCCAGTGGCCCTGCCTTTGAGCCGATCGTTGGAGTCGGCCCGACTGCCGCTCTGCCCCATGCGCATGCGGGCCTGCGCCGGGTTTCCGAAAGTCCGCTGCTTCTGATCGACTGGGGCGCACAGACAAAATCGCATTATCGCAGCGATCTGACACGGGTCTTCTTCACCGGCAAGCCAACCCGCCAAATGGAACAAGTGTACAGAATTGTGCTGGCCGCCCAGCAGGCGTCGATTCAAGCCATTCGGCCCGGGGTGAAATGTGCCGACTTGGATAAGATTGCACGGGGAATGATCGCGGATGCGGGGTTTGGCAAGTACTTCGGGCATGGTCTCGGCCATGGATTTGGGCTGGAAATCCACGAATCGGTCCGCATGAGCCCCCTTTCCACGCAGGAATTTGAGGCCGGAATGGTCGTGACCGTCGAACCAGGCATCTATCTGCCTGGAAAGTTCGGCGTGCGGATTGAGGACGACATTCTGGTGACGCCGGGGGGAAACGAGGTTTTGTCGAACGTTCCTCGCGAATTCGAAGAGGCGATCGTTCCTTTCCTTGCATAAATTGAGGCAGTTCACGATCCTGTACGTTCTTTGAAACGTCTTCGCCGGTGAGAGAAGTCAGGCTTTCTGGAAAAGCCGGGCTTCTTGCGTTGCACGTTGTTTGTATTTGGCGAGGCGCTGAAACGAAGTCAGCGTCTGGAGGCATTTTTGAAATGGCGAGACCCGTGGAAAACGAAGAAAAGGGCGAGTCCTTTGACCTGGATAAGTTCCGCAAGCTGCTGCAGCTGATGGAAAAATTTGACGTGTCTGAAGTCAACCTTCAGAACGATGAGGAATCCTGGAAGATCCGCCGAGGCCCGCGGTACGCTCAGCCAACGTTTAATCCTCAATATCCGCCCGCACCTATGATGCAGGCAGCACCGGTTGCTGCGCCCGCCGCCGCCGCTCCGGCAGCTGCACCAGCCGCTGCTCCAGTGGGTATTACAATCAATGCTCCGACTGTTGGCACGTACTATTCAGCCGCCAGCCCGGAAGATCCACCGTTCGCCTCCGTCGGCACAGTCGTTAAGCCAGACACGGTAATCTGCATTATTGAAGCGATGAAGGTCTTCAATCAGATTCAGGCTGAGAAGGCTGGCCGAATTGTGGAAATCCTCGTCGAGAACGGCGACGCTGTCGGCTTCAATCAGCCCCTGTTTCGAATCGAACCGGCGTAATCTGATGCGTGGAAGCCCTGTCGTCCTGCGTTTATGTCTGGGCGTTGGCCTTTCTGTTGAGAACCATCCTATTCGCTTGTGGTGTTCCATTCTGACGATGAACAGGATGGGTCTGGAGATCCGTCCTGAATCACCAGTGCTGATTTCATGTCGGCGCCCATTGTTTTTGAATTGAGTATTCCATGTTTCAAAGAATTCTGGTTGCAAACCGAGGCGAGATCGCCCTTCGAATCCTCCGCGCCTGTCGTGAGATGGGCATCGAAACGGTTGCCGTTTACAGCGAAGCAGACCGCGGTGCGCACTACCTTGAGATGGCGGACGAGGCGTGGTGTATCGGGCCAGCGCAGGCCGGTGAAAGCTATCTTCAGATCAATCGCATTATCAGCGCTGCAGAAATCGGCAACGTCCAGGCCGTGCATCCGGGTTACGGATTTCTCGCCGAAAACTCACACTTCGCCGAAGTTTGTCGCAGCTGCAACATTGAGTTCATCGGTCCTCCGGTGGCTGCCATGCAGGCACTGGGAGACAAGGTCAGTGCCAAGGAGATCGCTCTGCGTGCCGGAGTTCCCTGCGTTCCCGGCAGCGACGGGCTGGTGTCCAACGTTGAAGACGCTGTGAAAGTCGCCGATCGAATTGGCTATCCGGTTCTGATCAAAGCGACCGCCGGTGGCGGCGGCAAAGGAATGCGCGTCGCCGGGAACGAGATTTCTCTGCGGGCCGGTCTGCAGGCCGCGAGTGCCGAAGCAGAAAAGGCATTTAAGAACGCTGGCGTCTACCTGGAAAAATACGTGGAACGGCCTCGCCACGTGGAAGTTCAGATCCTGGCCGACAACCATGGCAACGTTGTCCATCTTTGGGAACGTGACTGCTCCATGCAGCGACGTCACCAGAAGCTGATCGAAGAAAGCCCGGCACCCAAGCTTCCAGCCGACGTGCGAAAGAAGATGTCCGATTGTGCTGTGAGCCTTGTTCGTGAAGCTGGGTACACCAACGCAGGCACCGTGGAATTCATTGTCGACAAGAGTTTCAATTTCTATTTCATCGAAGTGAATGCTCGTATTCAGGTGGAACACCCCGTCACAGAACTGGTCACCGGAATCGATCTGATCAAACAGCAGATTCTGGTGGCGGCCGGTGAAAAGCTGCCCTTCACACAGGACGACATCAAGCACACCGGATGCGCGATTGAACTGCGAGTCAACGCGGAAGACCCTGACAACAGTTTCCGTCCAAGTCCCGGCAAAATCACAAAGCTGCGTCTGCCGGGCGGGCCTGGAGTTCGCTTCGACTCCCATGTCTACGAAGGCTATACCGTCAGCCCGTATTATGACTCCATGATCGGCAAACTGATCGTGCACAAGCCGACTCGCGAAGAAGCCATTCAGTGCATGCGACGCTGCCTGAGAGAATTCGTGATCGAAGGCATTGCAACCACGCTGCCGCTGGCGAAGAAGATGTTCAGCCACGCGGACTTTGTGGACTTCAACATCGACACGACGTTCGTGGAACGCACGTTCTGAGTTTTAAACGACTCGCGGTTGAGTTGTGCAGTCTGCAGGCGCGCTCACGGATCTGCCTGCGTGGTCAGCGTGGTCACATCCTGGCTTCGCATTTCAAATCTCAGATTTCAAATTTCGCACTACAAATATTGAAGGATCAAACTCATGTCACATGGAATCAAGCGAGTCGCTCTTCTATTCGCCGGCGGACCAGCCCCGGGCGCTAACGCCGTTATCTCCACCTGTGCGATTTCCTGCATTCGCAATGGGATCGAAGTCGTCGGGATCAAATACGGCTATTCGAATCTGATGGAATATTCGCCAGCCACTCCGCTCGTGGAAGGCCTGCATTACAAAAATCTGACCGAAGTGTCTCTTCGCCGCACTCGCAGCAAGGAAGGCATCATCATCGGGACCGCACGAGCCAATCCGGGCAAGCAGATTACTGCTCCGGAACATCTGGACGATGTCGAAAAGGCTGCGCCGCTTAAGCGAGTCTACGAAGCTCTGCGATCCATTGGAGTAGATGCACTCGTATCGATCGGTGGCGACGATACTTTGAAGACGGCGAACAAGCTCAAGATGTATCAGGATCGGCTTCCTGAAGGTCAGAAGCGGATGCCGATTGTCCATGTGCCGAAGACCATTGACAACGACTACATGGGTATCGACTTTACGTTTGGCTACTTCACGGCCGTCGAAACTCTCGGCACGGAAATCCGCAATCTGCACGCCGACGCCGAAGCCGCTCGTGCCTACTTCGTTGTCGAAAGCATGGGACGCAGTGCAGGGTGGCTGGCTTATGGAGCTGCAATCTCCGGCGAAGCCAACATGGTGCTCAGCGTCGAAGACATGACCGAGGAATTCCTGACGGCCGATTCCACGCCCAAACGCAAGGTGATGGACATCGACAAGGTTGTCGGCAAGATCGTCCGCATGATGCGATATCGTCAGGAAAAGGAAGGCAAGGAATACGGTGTCGTTGTGCTTGCGGAAGGACTCGCGGAATTTCTGTCAGACGAAGTTCTGAAAGACGTGCCTCGCGATGACCACGGGCATATCTCCGTGGCGAACGTGGACCTTGGCAAGATGTTCGCCAAACGCATCATGGCGGAGTTTACAAAGCAAACCGGTCTGAAGCGAAAAGTTACAGGATTGCAGTTGGGCTATGAATGCCGCTGTGCTCGACCTCACGCCTTCGACGTCATGCTGGGCGCCCAACTGGGCGTTGGTGCCTACCGCGCTCTGTGCGAAGAGAATCTGAACGGGGCCATGGTCTCCGTGTCCGGACAGCTCGACCTGCATTTCGTTCCCTTCGAAAAGCTGGTTGACCCTAAAACGCTGGTCACCGTTGTGCGATTCATCAAACACAACAGCGACTTCCACAAGTTGGCCCGGTTCCTGGAAAGCGGTGCTCCGGAGTAATCTGATGCCCTGCAACGGGCAACGCCGTTAAGGATTTTCCGTTGAGGAAAAGAGCCGTTTTTAGTAGCCGAAGTCGTGAGACTTCGGAAGCGTTTCATGGCAAATGTCCGAATTCTCACGAATCCGGCTACAAAAATCCTTAACGGCGTTGCGCTACGGGGGTTTGGCTGAGGCATCGCTGCGTTCATGGATTTTTGCCATTCGTTCAGTTTTGCTCGCAGTTCAGCAAATTATGCGGGCTCCTGATCCGCCAGGTTCTGATGCTCGCCGGGGTCGGTCGCAAGGTTATAAAGTTTGGCCTCGTCAGATTCATAGAATTCGATCAGCTTCCAGTCACCGTCTCGAAATGAATCGCCCGGTTTCCACCCGGTATGGGCCAGAAACTGCTGAGAGCCGCGCGGGCTGAAAAGGAGCCGACGGCATTATCAGCCATTCAGGATTTTCAGGATTCGGAACGAGCCGTTCAGTCTTCGATTATCGGCAGCGGGCTGTTGCGTTCGCGTTCCATCGTCAGGCAGCGACCGCCGAGTGAGTATTCGCAGACATTCAGGTAGGCTCGCATGAGCATCAGGCCACGGCCACACGGTCGTTCGATAAATTCTTCCAGCGTTGGATCAGGAACAGTATCAGGTTCGAAGCCGTCGCCTTCATCCAGCACAACAACGCGCATCCGGGATTCGTCAATCTCACAAGTGATTATCACCTGTTTTTCAGGACTCAGTTTATTCCCGTGCCGAATTGCGTTGGTAATTCCCTCTTCAAGCGACAGCCGCATCGCAAAAATATCGCGCATGCTGTAACCGAAGTCTTCCATCAGGGAGACCAGTTGCTCCTGCAGCGCCAGCCCATCGGCCGTGTTGCTGGGTATCTTCATTTCCAACTGCACCGGATCATTCATGGCAACATCGGAAAATCGAAGGAAGAAAGTGACAGGGAAAACGCCCAGGCCGCTCGCGGAACAACCTCCGCTGATGTGGGGACCCGATCAGAACTTTGATAAAGCGTCGTCAAGATCTGTGCAAAGCGTCAGAACTTTATTGAGCTGTGTGATTTTGAAGACGTCCAGGATGTCCTTTTGAATGCTGCACAGGACGAGCTTGCCTTTGGCCGTGGTCACTTTTTTATGCATCGTGATCAGCTTGCCCAGAGCAGCACTGGACAGATATTCCACCTGAGTGAAATCGAGCACAATCTTTTTGCGTCCGTCCTTGTCGATGAGGGCGAACAATTCGAGCCCGAGGGCTTCAATGTTGGCTTCGTCGAGAATCTTTTTTTCCAGCAAACGCGCAACCGTCACACCGCTGATCTCTTCGATATCTAACCGTCGATCGGACTTTGACATAAGTGGCCTCTTCTATGCCTTGGGGGCGTTCCGCGAAGAATGGGTAAGAGCGATCGTTTCCTGCAAAGTCCAGAATTCGCTGTAATTTTGTCTGCACGACCGTCTGTGGTCGGCAAGTCTACAGAATCTGGCGCCAAAATTCCCAACGTTCATCGATCTTTACCCTGAATAATCAGACTGTCAAGCAATGAAACGGCATGTTCATCGGGATCAAAGACGTCTGTCAGCCGGCTCCTGATTTTCCGATTCCAGCGTTCAGGTCGGTGATGTTCCGGTCGAAAAGGGCGATTTTTGCAACTTCCGGCCGCCCGCTCGCATTCCTGAATGGCACCCTCTGGTTGACCAGGGATAACCAGAGGTCTAAAGTTGAAGATTGACAGCAGTCATTTCGAAAACAACAGCTCTGCATGAGCATTATTTCTACCAGTTAGCGATGGCACTATGTCAGGTCCAAAGGATCCAACGCCAGACAAAAATTCGTCTGGTCCCGGAAAACCGGCGCGAGGCGTTCGTAAAGACAAAGGCCAGGGGCAGGCCAATAACGGCTTCTGGTACCTTCTGGTCATTGGAATTCTGGCCGCTGTGTTTCTCTCCGTGGCCGGCCGCGGGCGAAGCGGCGAGAAGATTGACTACAGCGAATTTCTGGAGCAGGTCGAATCCGGGACGCTAAACAAGGACAATATGTTCGAGCTGTCGATTGCCTCCTCAGCCATTTACTGGCAGGACAAGGCGGCAGAAGATCTGCGAACGGAAAAAGCCACAACCGTCAAACGCTTCTACACACCACTGACGTGGATTACGGAAGATGGACGGACGAAGCTTCAGGAATTGCTGACCAGTAACAAGATTCGTTTCGGATCGACCGAACCACCTTCTGAATGGACCGCCATGATTCCGATGCTGTTTGTCACCGCATTGTTTATCGGTGGCTTCATCTTTGTGCTGCGACGCGTGGGTGGAGCCGGTTCGGCGATGTCATTCGGGCGCAGTCGAGGTCGCTTGTATGCGCAGGAAGATGTGAACGTCACGTTCAACGATGTGGCCGGCATTGAGGAAGCGGTCGAAGAACTGAAGGAAGTTGTTGAATTTCTGAAGACACCTCAGAAGTATCAGGCTCTGGGAGGACGAATTCCTCGAGGCGTTCTGCTGGTTGGTCCTCCGGGAACAGGAAAGACAATGCTGGCCAAGGCAGTGGCTGGCGAAGCGGGCGTTCCGTTTTTCGGGCTGTCAGGATCTGACTTCGTCGAAATGTATGTGGGTGTGGGTGCTGCTCGAGTGCGTGACATGTTTCAGCAGGCTCTGCAGCGAGCACCGGCGATCATCTTCATCGACGAACTCGATGCGCTGGGCAAAGTTCGCGGCAGCGGCGCTCCTGGCGGGCATGATGAACGCGAGCAGACGCTGAATGCACTGCTCGTGGAGATGGATGGGTTCGGCACTGACCAGAGCGTCATCGTCATGGGTGCGACGAATCGTCCGGAAACGCTGGACCCGGCCCTGATGCGTCCTGGCCGGTTCGACAGACATGTTCTGGTGGATCGCCCCGATATCAAGGGCCGCGAAGCGATTCTGAATGTTCACTCCAAACGGATCAAGATGTCGGATGATGTGGATTTGAAGCGTCTGGCCAAACTCACGCCCGGATTTGTCGGCGCCGACCTTGCCAATCTCGTGAACGAAGCGGCTCTGCTGTCGGCTCGACGGGAAGACAAACGCGTTACGATGAAATCGTTCGAGGCGGGAATTGAGCGAGTCATCGCGGGCCTTGAAAAGACCTCGCGGATTATTGTCGAGGACGTGAAGCGGCGAGTCGCCTGTCACGAATCGGGCCATGCACTTGTCGCCGCAAGTTTGCCGCACACGGATCCCGTTCACAAGATCTCAATCATTCCACGAGGAATGGGTGCGTTGGGGTACATGCTGCAGCTTCCGGAGGATGACCGCGAATTGCTGACGCAGTCAGAACTGCAAAGCCGGATCGCCGTTCTTCTGGGCGGGATCGCTGCCGAACAATTGATCTATAACGAAACATCCACCGGGGCTCAAAATGACTTGCAGCGTGCGACCGACCTCGCCCGTCGCATGGTGACGGAGTTTGGGATGAGCCCCCGACTCGGGCGGATGTATTACAGTGAAGCGCAACGATCACCGTTTCTGGCAGGGTCAGGTGGGATTGTATCGGAATCCATCCATTCGGAAGCCACGCTGCGGGAAATTGACATTGAGGTCAAGCGGCTGGTTGATGAAGCCTATCGGACGGCTTTGGACACGCTGACATCGCAGCGGGAAACGCTCGAGAAGCTCACGGCCGACCTGATTGAAATGGAAACGATGTCGGCCGAACACATGCACAAGGTGATTGACGCTAATCGGAAAGGCCCGAAGCTAATGGCGATCGCTGGCCCGATTGTGGAGGCACTGGTACCAGAGCTGCGTGGCGAAGACGAATCGGGCGAACCATCGGCCCCGCCGATGCGAGAGGCGGCGGAAGGCTAATCAACGTTTCGCCAATTCCAGCGCTCATCAATGAAAACAGGCCAGCCTTTAAAGGCTGGCCTGTTTGTTGAAAGGGTGGCTAACCGGATTTGAACCGGCGGCCTCCAGAACCACAATCTGCGGGATTCTAGTTCCAAGTCCAAGCCTGTCAGGACTTACGGCGACGGGGGATTCTCGTTGCACCACCTGTTGTACCAGCGAAACGAAAAAGGCCCGCCGAAGCCGGTCTAAAGCGGTGGCTCATACCGCTCCTGCTCCTGCTCCCGCTCCTGCTCCCGCTCCCGCTGCTGCTGCTGCTGCTGCGGTGGAGTCGAGCGAAGGGGGCTTTGCCAAGGCGTTGTTGATGATTGCTTTGCTGCCATTGTCGGATGCCGAGAAGGCGGACGCAGTGCGGCGGTTGATGGCCGATCAGGCGACTGGCCCGGTGTGCGGTCGGTGAACCTGCACTTGCTCGTGCGTTACCAAACCATTTTTCAGGAGAGAGTCATTCAAGAACACGAATTGAAAGAGTACCAGCGTCTCCGAGCGGAAGGGCGATGGAATGCCGCCAGCGAGTCTCGCGAAGCGGAACGGAAGCGACTTCGGGCGGCTGATCGCAATCGTCAACAGGCTCGTGACGAGTCATGGGAGGCGATGTTGGAGAAGTACCCTCCACTGGACGGACAGACGCCGGCGCGGCAATCGGCCGTGGCGTTGGATCGCTGGAGCGAGGCGGACGCCGCAGATTCAGAATCGCAGTTAGACGAGCACAACCAGGATGCCGAGTTTGCGGAAGAGTTGAAGCAACTGGCTCTGCTGACGAATGGCCAGCCGACTGATGCCGATCGTGACATCGACTTCGCGTATCGGAAAATGGCCTTGTCGACGGTGACTCCGTTGATGGCACCAAGCACGTCTGGGTGGTCCTGGTACCTGTATGCCCGCAGGCATCCAGACAAGTTCCTCGACATTTGTGCCAAGCGCGAAGATGCCAAGGCCAAACAGGCCGGCACGATCACAAATCAGCGTATGGAGGACGACAAGCGGAAGCAGTTTGCTATCCTCGACCGGATTGAGCAGCAGTTGACGTTGGACATCAAAGGTGTCATCCAGGATCTGATGACTAAGTTCCCGTATGATGTTTTGCGGGAGTGTCGAAAGTTTGACGCTGCGTGGAAGGCGTTTCTGGCGGAAGAGTGCCAATGAACCGAGTGTCTGATCCAGAGGGCCGTGACTCACTTTTGCACGAGTCATCGCAGGCCCACGATCGCGACGGCCAGAATTTTTCCCAGCCCCCCACCCATCCGCCGAGTTTCGCAGCGGGGTTAGCCATCACGCCACTGCGAGAAATTTTGGGAGAAAAATTTGTTATCGCTGGACGTTCACGCTTTGACATTTATTCCTTTCGCAACTGACCCGCCAAGGCGTACGACGGCATGACGCTGGACGAAATGTTTCAGATGACCCGAAGCATGCCATCGGATATCAATGAACGTTGCGGAAAGCTCCGGGTACTTGCCAGCGAGTAAGATGTGGTGATCGAGTTTGGAATGCGGCACGGCGTTTCGACCGTGGCACTGCTGGCCGGTCAGCCGAAGCGGATGGTCTCGTACGACCTCAATCACGACCCGGTAGCTGAGATCCAGAAGTCAAAGCAGGGAGCCACAGACTTCTCGTTTGTGCAGGGGGATTCGCTCTCGATCCACATTGATCGGTGCGACCCGCTGTTCATCGACACGCGCCACACAGCGGATCAGTTGACCAACGAATTCCAGAGGCACGCAGCCAGCGTCCGCCGCTGGATTGCGTTGCACGACTCGCAGATCTTTGGTGAACACTTGGAAGATGGCGGCCCGGGACTCCTGCCGGCAAAGTTCGATGCGCAGCATCAGGCCAAAGTGTTGATAAGTCACCGTCCGCTGTCGATTTCGCAGCTTCTCCGCAAGTCCCATAACGTTTCGATGGAAAAGCAGTCCGAGGATCGAAAATAGCGATTCGAGCCGTCTTGCGATCGCCGGTAACCAGATTCTGATTCAATTTTTCCGTACGCTGGGCGGCGTGTTGCATCACCCATGCAACGCTCTTATCCTGCCGCACCAGGAATTAGCAAGAGGACCATTATCCGCCGTTTCGACTTCAGAAGGGTGACAGCGTATGCCGCAATGGGTCTTTGCCAAACTTGACCCAGCGGCAGTCCGCCGAGATCCAAATGAATCCCAGTTGTTCGAGGACGATCAGGCTGGCGAGATCGGCTACGAGATCCTGCCCAATAAGTACTTCTATCGCTATCAGCCGCCGACGCCCGCGAAAGATCTGCTGAAGGAATTCTGGAGGCTTGAAAAAGAAGCCGAAAAGCTGCTTGAGGGGCTGGCTCAATGAAGAAAAGATCAGCATCCGGAAAGTTGCCGGGGAAGAATGCAAAGGTACCGAATTCTGTGCCGAGCGTAGCCATCCGCAGATCTGTCGATACGAACTTGCCCGATCCTGACGACTATCAACGGTTCATCGAAGATTTGAAGCAGCGAGTCGTGTCCGCTCGGGTTTCTGCCGCACAAGCCGTAACGCATGAAGCGATTTTGCTTTATTGGGACATCGGTCGAGGCATTGTGGAAAAGCAACAATCGTGCGGATGGGGCGATTCCGTTGTGGAACTTGTCGCAGCAGATCTGCGACGGGCTTTCCCGGATATCCGTGGTTTCTCGCCCGACAGTGCCTGGAGAATGCGACAACTCTATTCCGAATACTCCGTCCCTGACTTTCTGGAAAAAGCTGTTCCAGAAAGTCGCGGCAAAGTCACCCGATCGAAGTCTCTGGAACAGGTTGTTCCAGAAACACGGCTTCCATCGATCACCTCAAAACTCACTTCGAACGACGAAGCGTTCGTCGCTGAATATCTCGCACCGGTTCCATGGGGGCACCATATTGAGATCATGAAGAAGGTCAAGGAGCCCGCTGCTCGGCTTTGGTATCTACAGGCGACGGCCCAATTCGGCTGGTCGCGAAACGTGCTGCTGAATCAAATCAAGGCGGCAGCGTACGATCGAGCGGTCAAGGAGAAGAAGACGCATAACTTTGCCATCGCACTGCCAGAACACATGGCCGAGCAGGCAGACGAGATGCTCAAAAGCACCTACAGCCTGGACTTTCTTGGCCTGACGAAGGCCGTCAAAGAAAGAGAACTGGAAGACCGCCTGATCACTCGGCTGCAGGCATTCCTGCTGGAACTTGGCTACGGATTCCAACTCGCGTCGCCCAACTCGAAAAGACCTATCACCTCATGAGCCTCACCGCTGAACAGTGGACTGAGTCTTCTGGGCGAAGAATTCGCATTCGCAAGGCCGAAGACTGCGAAGTTGTTTGATGACGCGGTACAGTGAGATGCTCGGTTGAAGATGCTGGGGACTTCAAAACAACCGCACATAGCAAACCAATCAAGACATCTGTCATAGATGCACATCCTCGCATGCGATCGCTGAGACCATGTCGAAGGGGTTCGCATTTTCGGGCGTAGTCCACATGCGGGATCAACGAAACGAAACAGTGTTTCTGCGCAGCGGAACGTGAATTCCGCCAAACTTGACAATCCTCCCAAAGAGGTCGGTGAATTTATCCCGTAATGGAGAAGTGTGTTCCTTTCGGCCGGCTCCCGGGTTCTGTATGCTCTCGGACTATCATTCCAAGTGAAATTTCGTGCAAGAAAATCGAGTGGAATCAGAAGCCCAGACAAGACGCAATCGAATCGACGGCTGCCTAAGGCAAGCCGGATGGGACATCATTCCGTAGTCGCCACACCTTGACATTCGCTCGTTGAAGAAGCATGCCGTCGAGGAATACCCAACAGCCAACGGCCCTGCTGACTATGCACTGATTGTGGAAGGAAATCTACTAGGCATCGTCGAAGCAAAGAAGCTGACACTGAACCCTTCTGGGGTCTTGGTACAGGCCCAGCGATACTCTCAGGGCGTGTCGGAAAGCCCGTTGAACTACGCCGGATTCCGCGTCCCGTTTTTGTACGCCACAAACGGCGAGCTGATCCGCTTCCATGATGTGCGGGATTCTCTCCACATTTCCCGACCAATTGCAAAATTTCACACGCCGACTGCTCTAAAGGAGTTTTTTGGTCGCGATCTTTCTGCACGAAATTGGTTCCTGGAAAACCCTCCCACGCACTCAAAACTACGGGACTACCAAAAGGAAGCCAATACAGCCATTGAAGAAGCGATCAGCAATGGCAAGCGACAAATGTTGGTTGCGATGGCCACAGGCACAGGCAAGACATTCACCGCCGTGAATCAATGCTACCGCCTGTTGAAATCGAAGACCGCGAGGCGAATTCTGTTTCTCGTAGACCGCCGAGCCTTGGCAGCTCAGGCCGTTCGTGCGTTCTCCGTGTTTGAGCCTGAGCCGAACAAGAAGTTCGACCAGATCTTCGAGGTCTACAGCAACAAGTTTCAGAAAGAAGACTTCGGCGAAGATGAGCCATTTGACCCGAAGGTCATGCCGCGTGACTACTTGCTGAATCCGCAGCCAAAACACACGTTTGTCTACGTTTGCACCATCCAGCGAATGGCGATTGAGATCCTTGGGCGGCAAGCTGTCTTCACAGAGGATGGGGATGATATCGACGAGGATGCTGAACGACTCAACATTCCGATTCACGCATTCGATCTCCTGTTCGCCGACGAATGTCATCGAGGGTACACATCGGCCGAACAATCGACCTGGCGAGCCGTGCTTGACTACTATGACTCCATCAGATTGGGTCTCACAGCGACACCAGCATCACACACCAAAGCCTACTTCAAGGACGTCGTTTTCCGTTACACCTACGATCAGGCAGTTCGGGAAGGCCATTTGGTCGACTGGGAACTGGTCAAGATTAAATCGAACGTGCGCATCAACGGAGTCTTTCTGAAGGAAGGCGAAACGATTGAACACGTCGATCTTCAGTCAGGCGCTCGCGAACTGGATGCCTTGGAAGATCATCGCGAATTCCCTCCATCGGAGCTTGAACGACTTGTGACCTCCCCGGATTCCAACCGCAAGATTCTGCTGGAAATCAAGAAGTATGCGGATGCTCATGAGAAGGAACATGGTCGATTCCCCAAAACGCTGATCTTTGCGGCGAACGACCTGCCACATGCATCGCATGCCGACGAACTTTCCGAACTGGCTCGTGAGATCTTTGGCCGTGGCGAAGGCTTCGTGCAAAAGATCACAGGAAAAGTCGACCGGCCATTGCAGAAGATTCGCGAGTTTCGAAACCGTCCGAAGCCTGGCATTGCGATCACGGTGGACCTGCTTTCCACGGGCGTCGATATTCCCGACCTCGAGTACATCGTTTTCCTGCGACCTGTCAAATCCCGCATCCTGTTCGAACAAATGTTGGGCAGAGGCACACGCAAAGGCGACAAGTACCCCGACAAATCGCACTTCACAGTATTCGACTGTTTCAACGGGACGCTGGTCGATTACTTCAAGAACGCCACGAACATGACCGCCGAGCCGCCCAGCTCGCCAACTCGGACCATCGCCGAAATCATTGAAGCCATCTGGGCCAAAAAGGATCGCGATTACAACATCCGCTGTCTGGTTAAGCGACTTAATCGCATCGACCGCCAGATGGCACCGGAAGCACGTGACATGTTTGCCGCCTTCCAGATCCCGGAAGGTGATGTCGGAAAGTACGCGACGCAACTCAATGGACGTCTGAAATCCGACTTCACGACCGCGATGCAACTGCTGCGAGACCGCGACTTTCAGGATCTACTGGAAAACTATCCCCGCTCCCAGCGAACATTCTTGCGAGCAACTGACAACGTGGATGAGGTATCGTCGGAACATCTCATCCGTGATGGTCTCGGCCGAGAACACAAGCCTGAGGATTATCTGGAAATGTTCTCGCGGTTTGTCCGTGAGAATCCAGCTCAGATTGAAGCGGTCCAGATTCTTTTAAACCGCCCCGCAGACTGGAGTACAGTGGCATTGAAAGAGCTGCGAGAGAAGCTGATGACCGCACCGGAGCGATTCACCCTGGAAGCACTGCAGAAGGCGCACGTAGCTCGATATCAAAAGGCACTCGTCGATATCATCTCGATGGTGAAGCATGCGGCAGAAGAGCAAAGCCCATTGCTGACGGCTCAGGAACGTGCTGCAAAGGCTATCACGGCCATCTCATCCGGAAAGACATTTACCCCAGAACAGCAGCAGTGGCTGGATCGCATCCAGGCACACCTGGCTGAGAATCTTTCGATCGATGCTGACGACTTCGATGTGATTCCGGCTCTTGAGGGAGCCGGCGGATGGGGGCGGGCAAACAAAGCATTCGAAGGAAAACTGGAAGAAATGTTACATCACTTCAATGAAGCATTGGCTGCTTAGTTGGACAGCGCCACTTTGGCGAAAAACGAAGCGAAATTCTGCCCCGGCAGGGGCATCAGCACGTAGCCGTGGGCTGAAGCCCACGGCTACGCGCTAGCGCCACTGTCGTGGCTGAATCGCAGACGTTTATTGGCAGGAAACATCGGAAAATGCAACGATTTTGCACAAACTGGCGCTGTCCAATTAGAGAGGTATTGCGATGGCAAATCATGAAACAAGAATGACGATCGAACGCGGCAGCATTGACCTGCAGACTAAAGGCGAGCGAATCAAATTTCTCTTCAAAGCAGATGGAGAAAAACTCGGCGAGTTGAAGATTTCTGCAGCCAGTGTCACATTCAAAGCCCGCAACAAACAAAAATCAACAACCTGGTCAATTACGCAGTTCGTAAAGCTGCTTGAGGAAAACTCCTGATCATGTCTGACGTCGTATCCAAACTGTGGGGCTTCTGCCACACGCTTCGCCATGATGGCATTGATTATGGCGACTACATTGAACAGATCACGTTTCTGCTCTTCCTGAAGATGGTCGATGAGAAAGGCGTTGACATTCCCAGGGGCTGCGGCTGGCCGGATCTGAGGGACAAAGCGGGCAGCGATCTGACTGATTCGTACATCGATATTCTTCGCAAGCTGGCAAAACAGCCGGGCATCATCGGCGACATTTACGCGGAAGCTCAGTCACGGTTCAACAAGCCCGTCAATCTTAAGCGGCTCATCAACCTCATCGATGAAACCGAATGGACGTCGCTGGGCGTTGACATCAAGGCCGCGTGCTATGAAGGCCTGTTGGAAAAATCGGCGGCCGAGGGAAAGAAAGGCACCGGCGGAATCTTTACGCCACGAGTGCTGATCCAGTCCATCGTGCGAGTCATGAAACCTGATCCGCGAGTCCACAAGGAATTCACCATTGGAGATCCCGCTTGCGGAACCGGCGGCTTCCTGGTCGCTAGCCACGAATGGCTCGTCTTGCCCAAAGAAAAAGGTGGAGCCG
>JBDNHX010000190.1:0-4037 GCA_041688565.1 Planctomycetaceae bacterium | reverse complement strand
CCGCACCAAGAATGTACTGATCGAGCACCAGGCCATCCTTCTCACATCGCTTTTTGAAAACAGGATGGATTGATTCGAGCGTCTCTCGGCTCCAACGCACGGTGTACATGCCGTCGGCATGGATTTCCGCGATGATTCCCGTCCAGCCACCAAGTGGCATATCCGGGTAATCCGTGTCCATAACTCCATGTCTCACACGCACTTTGTCGCCGGATTGAAACATCACTGCAATCCTCGTTTGTGGCAATCACTCAATACTCTTCCGGCAGTAATGCCGTCGTGACTGCTCGCTGGCCGTTGTCATCGACCGCTTCAGTAATGATCCAGATCTTCACGTCCGTCGGCAGGATGTACGCTGACAGAATTCGCGAACCATCATGCAGTGCTTCATCGTTCAGCCGCTTGTCTTCGTCCGACAGATCGCCCCAGTCTTTGGCGGTATGGCGTTCGACGAGGTCAATGATATCGACGTTCGCTTCCTGCAGCGCCTCAAGGGCCGCCGGAGTCGCCAGGAGTTTGCCGATCGGAAAATCTGGTTTGCTGATCTGGATCATGAGATGCCTCGACGAACAGCGATCATGAGAAGCCGCTAAACATGGCCGGAAAGTCTACCCGTCACTGCCCGGGCTGAGTAGCAATTCGATACTCTCTGCTCAGATCTATGCCAAGATCGGTGTCGGGGGCAAACTGCTGGAATGCTGCGTACATGATGGAGATCACCTGCAGGCCGGAGTAGTCCGCGGGCCACGTTTTGAGCAGATGCTTCTTCGTCGAGTCGTTGATATTTAGACCTTGGTTGCCGATCAGAGCTAGTTCAAGGGCGAAGTTCTGGATCTGACTGACATCCATCGACTTGAAGCGTTTCATCGCGTCTCTGATGTAGTCCACCACCTCCGGACGAACATCACCTGTTTCGCGAAATGCCTTCTCGGATCGGTCGGACAGACGAGTCTTGGCCACGTCAACAAGATGCTCATCACCGCCGCCTTTGATGGCCATGCGATAATGAATTTCTGATTCGGCTCCTCGACCCAACTCGGCAAGGCAATCCCCATAAGCAATCATCATGGCGATATCGTCGGGAGCAACCGCCAGACATTTCTGCACGACCGCCAGCGACTCGTCGAACTGTCGCTGCTTCATCAGCGTGCCAGCCAAATTTCTCAACGCCCATCGATTCGCAGGGTCAAGCTGAATCGCCTTTTTCAGCCATTCCTCCGCAATCAACAGATTCCCGGCCGCGATCTCGGCCACGCCAAGTCCCACCAATGCATAGACGTGTCCCGGAGCCTGCTCCACAGCCTTTGCGAGAAACTCGGCCGCTCGCTGATACCCGGTCAATGAAATGCTTCTGTAGTGCTCGTAAATCCAAGGAAAATGCGCCAGTCAGGCAGGTCGATATCAACGCGGAATGTTACCGGTCGTAGCGATTAACCGGTAGTCAAACTCAGCCACTGCGATTTTACCGGAGTGACGGCGCATTGATGAATCTAACATCAATGTCGGAGAATTCTGAAAGCCGTCGTTTGAGAGTGCTGACCCCCGCGACTAAGCTGGCCGGAGCCATCGATCGTTAGGGTCGCTAAAAACGCAGTTTCTCCAGTCAGTGCAGGATTCACCACGAACGGCGGACATGAACTTCGAAGAACTGATTGAAACGCTGTCGAAGGGCTCCGCCACCGCCGTCACGACATTGGAAAGCCCCGGCGAGGAACTGAATACGCTAAAGGAATACCTTTATGTTCAGACGCCTGTCGAGAAAGCTCTGCGTGCGGAAATTGACAGGAGCCTCAAGACACCGCGTGTAGTTTTTGTGTGCGGCTCCAGTGGCGATGGGAAATCCGAGCTGTTTCGCCGGATCCATTCCGACTATGCCAAGAAAGTGCGATTCCATCCGGATGCCACGCACAGCTTCGATCCAGCCATTGATTGAGTATGGTCCGGAACGCAAATCGTGCCACACGAAATATCCGTTCCAGCCATTGGCTTACCAATATCGCTGTGCGGTCTGCGGCTACGATTTGCGACTTGGGTCAGTTCAAGTTGCTCTGAAGGCGGCCCACATCAAATGGCATCAAGCAGGCGGCCCGGACGTTGAAACCAACGGTCTCGCCCTCTGCAGCATGCACCACAAACTCTTCGACCGCGGCGCCTTCACCATCAATGACGACCATCAGCTCTGCGTCTCTCAAAAAGCCAAAGGTTCGACAGGGCTGAGTGAATGGCTCACGTCGTTTCATGGTCGGCCGCTCAAGTCCCACAATGCCGCGACTACCTGCCGCTGAATGAAAATCGAGACTGGCATCGAAAGGAAGTGTTCCACGGGCCTGGACGAGATTATTCTCGAACACGTTGAGGTAGCTGGGCCGCAGGAAGCCCAACCATTAAATCGGTCGGCACAGTTAACGCTCGGTGCGAATGAATGACAGTTCTAGCCAAACGTTTATGACGATTCGTCATTTTGGGCGCCGAATAATATCGCTCGTCAGACGAACAGTTCGGGTATTCCCCGGCCCCTTAACGATTATCAATGATTCGTATGACAAATCGGAATTGGTGAGCACGTCATCCAGCGGGACACCCCAAGCCTTTGCAATAGCCTCGATCGCCAATGCCCAGAGCGTCTGCCAGTAGTGCTCCCAAAATGGATGCTGGCTTCGCTTCATAGTGTCGACTTCCAGCCGAACATCGATCCTAGGAAACATTTTGTCGCAGGAAACTCCCAGCTGGCAGTCGCTGAGATTCCAGTTTGGCCCGTTGAAAAGTCCCCAGCCATCCTGTTTGAGTTCAATCTGAGAAGGCAGATCGGTCATTGACGACAGTGTATCCGCACTGATTCGAACATCGCGGAATCTAAAGCATAACAATGGTCCGGGATCGCCGCCCAAGGCGCGAATTAAACGAGCGTAGTTAAATTGAACATTTGGTTCAGGTGAGCGTTTGTGAACGATCTGCGCCTGTTCTGTGGCCCAGTCGGACAACAGCACTGGATCGGTCATAAGCACCGGCTGGCTTCGAGATCGCGAAGCAACAGTTGGCTTACCGAGCAGCAAACCACAAAAGTTCCAGTGTTCATCGGACCGAAATCCACCCGCAGTTACAGTTACAGGTGGGCGAAACTTACTTGCAGCGATTCGATCATCACTGCCCTCAAGTGCTTTATCGATCGACCTGTCGACTAGAGTTGCCCGTCCAATCATTTTCCCCGAGAAATCGACGATGGACCTTACATCTGCAGCATAGGCATTCAATGACGGAGAGTCTCGGGGCGAGATGCAAGGCCAGCGCACACTTATGGTCCTCCTTGCCGAGGAGGACTTTCGAGCGGAGCTCGAACCCCGGGCGCGCGTGGTTGTGGGGGCCGTGTGCTACGGCGAAGTGATTTTGATGTGGCATAGTGACTGGTCGCAGGTCGCGACAAGTCGCGAAGTCCTTTCCGGCAGAAAGGACCTACAGCGAACAGGTAACAACACGTGATTCTGAATGAACTGAAACTGAACAACTTTTGCATCTATCGGGGCGAGCACGAATTTAATCTCGCGCCGTCAGCGTCGCGGGGCAAGACAAAGCCGGTGGTTCTTTGACGCGGAGAAGATTCGCTTTCTGGCGGAGGACGAAACCAGCAGCGTGGCGCTCGGTGAAGCGATCAAGGCCTTGCTCGGTCTGGATCTTGCCGAACGCCTGGTTGCGGACACGACGGTGTTGGAAGGCCGCATTGCAAAGCGAGTTCGCAAGTCTGACGAACTGCAGGCGCTTGCAGGACTTGAAGAGACCTGGCGGGAAAAGAAAGAAGTCGTCGAGCGATTGAAACAGGATCTGGCAGGCGTTGTGCCTCAACTGGAACGGGCCACCAGTCGGTCGTTCAAGGCGGAAGCGGATTTTGCAAAAGTCGGCGGCAAGCATTGGGAACAACGCGAGCAGCGGCAACGGCAAAAAGGTGAGCTGGAGAAAACCGCTGAGCATTGCGAAGAATCGCTGGTCAATCTGGCTGGCGGAGCGTTGCCACTGGCGTTGGTCGGAGATCTGCTGGGGCAAAT
>JBDNHX010000189.1:0-8928 GCA_041688565.1 Planctomycetaceae bacterium | reverse complement strand
CTGGATCTACATTGACACCGACCACAGTTATTCCACCACACGCGACGAACTGCTTCTTGCAGCCCAAAAGGTCAAGCGAAATGGCTACATCTGTGGCCACGATTACACGCTTGGCTCCTGGCCAAGTTACCACCGCTACGGCGTGATCGAAGCCGTCAACGCCTTCTGCGTCGAACACCATTGGCGATTCGCCTTTCTGACTCACGAACCCAACCGGAACCTGAGTTTCGCACTTAGCAGGCTTGCTTAATTGCAAATCACAGCAGATTGCACTGCCTGCAGATTCCAACCGAGAAAACGACCGGACAACAAACGACATGAGCTCGAACATCGCCACACCACTGTCATGTCCCTTCATTGACCCAAGTGACGGACAACAACTTATTCTCGAGGGCAATCGCTGGCTGAATCCAGGATCCAGTCAGCCCGTCGCAACGGTCGTCGGAGGAATACCCCGTTTTGTCTCGACCCAGGATGACTATGCCGAGAATTTTGGCTTTCAATGGAATCAATGGGAAAACGAACTCAGCGAGAAACGAGGATCGCAACTACCCATCAATGACATCCTTCGCAAGCGGACAAAGTTCGAATTGTACGACACGGCTGACAAGACCATTCTGGAATGCGGCATGGGCGGCGGGGACGACACCGAAGTCCTGCTGCAATTTCCCTTCAAGGAAGTTCATTCCTTCGACCTGAGCAGAGCGGTAGACCGAGCGGCAAAGTATCTTCAGGATCCGCGTCTCACAATTTCTCAGAGTTCCATTTTCACAATTCCGTACGCAGACGAATCGTTCGACTTCGTCTTTTGCCATCGTGTGCTGCAGCATACTCCTGATCCGGTGAGTGCATTGAGGTCGATCTGCAAGAAAGTCAAACCCGGCGGCGTCCTGTTCGCGCATTCGTATAAGGCATCCTTCGTTTATTTATGGGAATGGCGATACAAATACCGCTGGCTTACCAAACGAATTCCTCAGTCGTGGGTCTACCGCTATGTTCAGGTTTTCGGACCAGCATTGCATCACGCAAACAACCTGCTTTATCGTATTCCTGGGATCAATGTTTTGGCTTACGGGTTTGTTCCCTTTTACCGTGTCAACGGAACTGGGGACAGTCGTCGGTTCATCGAGCTTGAGAAGCTGATCACCTTTGATGCGCTGACGCCGAAGTACGACAAACCGATGTCAAGCCGCACGTTTCGGCGTGTCATCGAGAGCGAAGGATTTGCCATCGAGCATATTTGGGATCCGATCGGGTCTCCCATCTATTGCACAGCAGTCAGAAACCGATGAGTTTCGAGCGTTGGGTTGTAGCGTCATGCATCGTTCGACTGCTTCATGATGATTCCCTGACCAGTGGTTAGGTGAATCACCGTCTGTTGCGGAGTCTTAGCACAAAAATCGTCACAAGCTTTCTTTGCACCAGGGCACCAGGTTGAGCCATAGTCATCACAGACAATCATTCCACCCGGAACGAGGCGCGGATAAAAAAACTCCAGACTGGCAGCAGTGGGTTCGAACAGATCGACATCGACATGCACCAAAGAAAAACGGCGGTCTTCAACTTCGGGAAATCGATCAGGAATCCAGCCGGGGTAGTACTTAACAAAGGATTCGAAGCGCTGGAGATTCTTCCTCGTCTTTTCAAGCGGAGAGGTTAAATCGTTTTTCTTCCATACATAGGCACGTTCATCAGAAACAATGTCTGCGGTCGTAGGCTGAGACAGGCCTTCGAAGGAATCAAAACAGTGATGAGTGAAGTCCTTCCGGTGCTGCCGAGTCCGGCAAATCTGGAAACTGGTGGCACCCTCAAATACACCGCATTCCGCACTGTCACCCTGCAGGCTTGCGGTGGCGGCAGCAATACTGGACATCACAAAACGACGTTCGTGGATCCGCCATTGATCTGAATCAAACTCCAGAAACGGCTTCAGGTACGTGCCCTCGTTGACACACCAGTCGAGATACCCATTGTAGATTCGGAAACCCCATCTCCTCGCAAGCCCTTCGAGAATGGCATGCCGTGCATGGGTTCTTCCGTGTCCAGGACGGGAAAGAAATGCGGAAATCAATAGCTTTATCAAGACGATACCGCCTGTTGTTTGTAACGATTGTGATTGGTCAAAATGAGTTCACAGGAGTGCCAGTCAGCGAGGAGTTGCGTTCTGGATCTTTGTTCGAAATACTAACGCACACCACCAAAATGCTTGTGCGGCGACAACGGATAGGGCAGATGCCACATATCCGTGCGATGGTATTAGGGCGAGCCCAACCATCAATTGCACCGATACAGACGCGTAGCCGATAATAAGCAGAAAGCGATTTTCCATCCTCGCCGCCAGCAGAGGGCGCATCCACAACAGGGGTGTCGGTAGATACGCAAGCAACAGGATCTGAGCCGGCAACACGGCGGAATTGAAGTTGTTACCAAATACCGGAGGAATGATGTAAGGACAGGCTAGTATCGCCAAAAAAATTCCCGGGATGAGAAACGCGGCCAGGCCCATGGTAAGCTTCTTGAGGAACTGATCACGTTGAGCATCTTCGGTCGCAATCATCTTCGATATTCGCGGGAACACAACCTGTTCAATCGGTCCCAAAATCAGGCCCGCCTGAGACGTCAATCGTCGGGCCAGATCATACGGCGCGACGACCTCGGGCGACGAAAGGAATCCCAGAATCACCACATCTAGCCGATTGTTGAGCCGCCCCGCAATCGAGGAGAACATCGTCGTGGTGAGCAGAGAACGCTGTGACAATAACGTGGGCAATATCAAGCGACGAATCCCCGATGCGATCGGCTTTAGCTTCAGTCGGCACAACGCCCCGCGCAGAAGCAACGCCAGCACGACCAGTCGCGCGATCCACGACACAACAATCGCCCCAGCCACCGCTTCCGGGGAGCCAATTGACAGCACGGCAGCACTGACTAACGCCAGTTGTCCGAGTCCCGACAACCCGCGCCAGATGGCCAGCGTTCTAAACTGGCCTGCCAGTTTCAGTACCGTTCGCGCTGGTTCATCAGCGGACATCAGTAACGGCTGCACCGCAAGTATCAAGAACAACAAGACCGCATCCGGGGTCTTAGCATAATACGCAGCGGCCAACCACGCGGATGTGATCAGAATGCCTGACGTGATTAGTCCACCAAGTAACTCGAGCAGGAAACAACCAGCCACCAACGCGCTGGCTCGTCGCAGTTTTTTCTTCGCCTGCCATTTGGGAATCATGATGGTCATCACTTCCCAAACTCGAAAGTCAAGAAACGCGGCCGCCACAAAGGTCCAGCCCAAGGCCATGCCGAGCAGTCCGAATTCCTCTTTGCTGAGGAGTCTAGCGGTGAGCGCAACCTGCCCCAGCATGGCCAGTCCGTCGATCAGAGTGGCAACGCTCAGGATTCCTGATGCAAAAACGACCGGATGGCGTTTATACCAGACCAAGGTCTTTGAAGTGCTGGCGGTTGAGACGGAACTCACGGCGATGCACCTCCACCGGCGGTGAATCGATTTAGAATACGTTCGGCACGCAAACTCCATGTATATTGCTGCCGAACCAGGCGACGCGCATTTTCGCCGAGTTGATGACGCAATGTTGGATCAAGGAGACGATCCAAAGCTTCACACCAGGCAGTCGTGTCATCCGGATTGATAAGCAGTGCATGCTGTTCGTTTGATACAACCTCTGCTATTGCCGGAAGGTCGGAAATGACAATCGGCTTGGCCGCGTTCATGTACTCAAAGAGTTTCATGGGAGACATCCAGCGAGACGTATCCGCACCACCATGGACTTGAACTCGCCTCTGATACGGTGCAACCAGCACGTCAAATGCGGCCAAGTATCGGGATACGTCCTGAGGTGGAACGAATCCATGGAATGTGGTGTTCGTCATATCGGCTGCCGATGCACGCAATCGGTCGATATCGACCGGTTCGCCCCCGACAAAATGGAAGTCAAGCTCCGAGCGTTGCCGAGCGACCTCGATCAATAGTTCGACTCCACGACCTGGATACAGATGCCCGCAATATCCAATTTTTAAGCGTCCATTTCCTACAAGCCTGGCAGGGGTTATCCGCTCGTAGTCAACTGGCGTTACGGCATCTGGTTCGATGACTAATGGTACATTCAACTGATGGCGAGCCTGTACGTCTTTCGCCAGCGCATGGGTGATCGCAACGATCGCTCTCAAGTTTTTGTGACGCAGAAGCCATGCCTCAAGATAACCATTCACACCGCTGCGTGCCGCGTGAGTTTCGTAGATCGTCGGCCCCAATCCGACACAGCTAAGCAGGCCCAATAAATGGCGGCCATAAATCAGATCGGGCTTTTGGGACGCCACGAGAGGACGGATTTGATAGGCATACTGTAGCTCGCGTCCGATCCGACTGCGTCTGGGCGGAATCCGCTGAAAGCTCACTCTGGAATCCACTCCGTAAAAGGCCGGTATCTCATCGACTGAAATTTCATTACCGCCTGCGTATCCATACAGAACCACTTCATGCCCAAGTTCGGCCATGGCAGATGTCATCCGCATGACGTGGATACTGTTCGCTTGACGTGATGGTAAATAGCTTCCCGAGATATAGGCGATTTTCATGCAGTCGTCCTTGCTGTGACTAAGGACGCAGGAATGAAATCGCGAGGATACTCAACGCCACACTGTTCCAAGAGAATCAGTGCTGGTCGATAAGATGACGCAATGGACTGAAAGCTGGCAGGAACTCCAAAACCTTTCTTTGCTCGGTTCAGAGAGTCCGTTGGCAGCATGCGGCTGTAAGCTGATCTAAGTACCCCCTTCTTCCCGCCTTGATAACGAATCGTCTCCGGAATTCGGAAGGCGTGTGCAATGACATCCTTTGCCAAGAAGGGAACCCGGACTTCCAGGGAGACTGCCATGGAAGTTCGATCGACCTTCGTCAGTAAGTCGTCGGAAAGGTATCGGTGGAAATCGAGGTACTGCATTCTTGTCCGAACAGGAAGTTCCGGCAGCCAGTATTCACGCCAGGCCCACAGATCATCGTAGTCATCAGGAATTCCAAAGACCTGCGCGTAAGGCCGCTTCTCACTCCGCGTCAGGCCGGACATCAGCTTGAGATAGAGCGTGAGTGTTGGTGCCAAATGTAACGCCAGAAAGTTCATTGCCTTACGTGGCAACTGACCATGGGGGAAACGCTGTTTCTTAAGTTCCCACCAGTCAAAAAGGCGGGTTGAGCGACACGCACGCTCAGATACTTGCAGATACCTCCGATATCCGCCAAACAATTCATCGCCACCGTCACCCGCCAACGCAACGGTAACATGCTGGCGGGCGGCGGCTGCGACGGCATGCGTTGGAAACGCGGAGGTGTCGCCGAACGGCTCGTCGAACCACTCTTTAAGCTTATTAAAATCGATCGCAGTCGCAGGCAACTCGCTTTCATAATGCTCGGTTCCCAAGTGATTGGCCACCTCCCGAGCATAGGGCAACTCGCTGGGCTCACCTTCAAAACCCATCGAAAATGTCTTTAACTTTGAGGTCGCACGTGCGCCTTCGTAGGCCAGGATACTGGAATCGACTCCGCCCGACAAAAAACATCCGACCGGAACATCGGCGATCAGTTGATCACGCACGGAGCGGCTGAGCAGTTCCCGAAGTTGTTCCTGGGCGTCTTCGAATGTCATACGATGATCGGGTTCGACGTTCAGTTCCCAGTAGCGACTCGGAACTGAAAGCCGCTGATTGGTCAAATCGAATTGAATGCTGTGCGCGGGACGCAACTGGAAGACATTCTTGAAACCAGTCTTGGGTGCAGGGATCGCGTGATAAGTCAGAAAATCGTAATACGCTTCAAGATTGGGTTGAAGCTGATTCTCCAGCAGTTCCTGAATCGCCTTGATTTCAGAGGCAAACACAAAATGCTTTTGATCCCAAAAATAGTACAACGGTTTGATACCGACGCGGTCACGCCACAAGGTAATCTGTTGCGAACGCTGATCGTAAATCGCGATGGCAAACATGCCATCAATGCGGTCGACGAAGTGGGCACCCCACTGAAGATAGGCATACAGCAGTACCTCCGTATCGGATTCGGTTTTGAACTGATATCCATGATGTTCAAGCGTGGATTTCAGGTCGCGAAATCCGTAAATCTCTCCATTGAACACCATTGCCACCGTACCATCCGGGCTAACCATGGGCTGGTTAGATCTCGGATCAATATCGATCACTGCCAATCGTCGGAATCCGAGCGTGACGCGATCATCGGACCATATTCCCAGCGCGTCCGGACCGCGGTGCTGCAGTCGATTGGCCGCCTGGCCGTAGCGATCGGATTGGAGAGTTCCTCCTACGAAGCCACACATCAGGAGAAGCTCCTTGTCGACTGAACATTCGGTATCATGTTTCGGCTGGATGTTTGTTCAATCCATTCGTTCCAGCGTTGTCCGATCACATCGAGGCTGAGGTGTTCTCGCGCCCACGCTTGAGCCAACGCCGCACGGCGCTTCGCTTCTTCTGGTTCGGAAAGAATCTGTATCACCGCTCGGGTAAGTCCACCAACGTCACCAACGGGAACTAACCAACCTCGATCATCGCCGAGTAATTCCCGCGGCCCATGCGGGCAGTCGGTGCTGACAATCGGAATACCAATCGCCATCGCTTCCGCGAGCACGTTTGGCGAACCTTCATGGTCGCTGGTCAGTACAAAGCAGGCTGCGGATTTCATTAAAGCAGGGAGATCTTTACGAAATCCGAGAAACTTCAGCCGATCTCCGAGCAGATGCTCAGTGACCTGTCGTTCGATTTCACCCCGCAATGGACCATTCCCGCACCAGAAAGCTGCAACATCATGGTCTTGAGTGAGCGCTACCACCATACGCACGAACAAGTCCGGACGCTTCACCGATTGGAGTCGCCCAGCTCCCAGAACAATCTTTCGCCAACCCGCAGATTCAGCAAGATCTTCCGAAGCGTCGTTTGACTCGGCAATTAATCGTTCAACATCAACCCCGTTAGGAATACAAGTAACTCGATCGGAAAGCTTTGGCCAGCGATTCTGTACTTCGTCTGCCAGAGACGTGCTGTTGGCAACAATACAACTGGCGGTCGCAATATTTCTATCCAGCCAGCGCCAGCCCAAACGTTGCAAGAAGCCATTCTGTCCTTCAGCGATATTGCCCGAAATGCGTGCAATCCAGGATGCATGCGTGCCGCGTACGGCTTGCCCGACGAACTGGCCCGTAAACGCGCCGTTGGAGATCACCACGTCCACTGTGTCTTCCCTCAGGATCTTTCGCAGTTGACGAATCGTGCGAAACGTATGCAGAAAATACTGATGATTCAGTAATCGTATCGAGACTGATTTGGGACAGTCATACGTTTTCTCATGACGAAACAGTACCAACGACACTCGATGCTCATGTTGGGCTGCCAAGTACGAACAGAGATTGCTGGCCCAGCGTTCTGCGCCACCATCGGCCAGCGTATTGCTGACGATACACACATGGCGGCTCATCGCGATACCTCCGGGATCGAAGTCGAGAACGCAATGCTTTCCCACCAGGAAACCAGCCGGTCGGTGGTGTGTCGAATGTCAAAGTGTTCGCGGACGCACTGCGCAGAGGCCTCCGCCATTTTTCGGGCTTGTTCCGGATGTTCCAGAAGCTGCGTTACGGCATCGACCCAGGCCTTCAGGTCGTTTGCAGGAAGGATTCGTCCTGTTTCACCATCGCGAATCAGGACTTCAATACCTGGCGTGGGCGTAGTCAGACAGCAACATCCGGCTGCGGCCGCTTCTTTGATCACATTTGGCAGTCGTTCGGCGGAATGAACGGTCGGCAAAACGAACAGCATCGCGGCTGCCAATTCCGTTGCCATCTCGGCTTGAGTAACATGCCCGTGAAACTGCACGTTGGATTCCAGTCCAAATTGCTTGCTGATTTCTCGCAACGTGCCACTCAGCGGACCGTCGCCAAGGATGACTAATTCGATATCTGGAAACCTTGCTTTGAGTTGCCGAACTAGTTCGATTGCAAATCCAGGGCCCTTCTCTGGAATTAAGCGACCAGCAAATACAATACGCTGAACTTTAGTCGCGACATGAGTTAGATTACGGAAAATTTCTGTTGCAATTCCTTGGTAAATCATCTGAACACGACCGGCCGCTATTTTTTGAGATTGAATCGCAGGCAGATTCGAGTCTGCCCAGCTTCTTACTCCGGCGCACCGTTGGGCAACGACAAAGCTGAGGGGGAGGGCCATCTCCAGGTCGTAGGCGCTCAGCCCAATAGTAACTTTTTGAGCTGGATATGCTTCAAGTACCAACCAGCCAAGCATGGCTGGAACATGCCCCCAGTACAAATGAACGACATCAGGCTTTTCGCGACCGACAATTGCCAATAGTTCAAAGCAACGTAGTGACCAAAAGATACAGGCCAGGAACACGACAGGGCGATGTGCGAGTGTCGTCAGCAATCGCCACCAAAGGCGTAGCGCCAGTGACGGCCTGATCGCCGCCTGAACGAAGCCTCGCAGTAGAGTTCTCCAGTTTGCGTGTTCGACTGGAATGCGCCGCACACCCTGTTGATCGGCCACCTGCTGGTAGTCCGAACGTATGTTGCGAATGGTCTTCACGGAAAGATCGATTCCGCGCCGCTGAAGTTCGCAGATCTCCACGGCGGCAAAGGCCTCCGAAGGAACCGGAAAAGCCATGGTCACATACCAGACTGATGAGATTTTTCGCGGTGTTGTCGAATTGCTTAACGGCAACTTCCCTGACGTGAGTGAATCTCCGCTTGGGTTATTTTTTTTTCTTGTAGTCGACGTCACTTTCCAGACTCCCGTCCAATTGAGACTGTCAATCCCGTTTGGCTCGTCGCTGATGCGCCTGGAGCTTGCTCGGTCGAACGAAAGAACGGTAAAGACGGCTGAATCGTTCCGATCGCCATACCAATT
>JBDNHX010000188.1:0-35105 GCA_041688565.1 Planctomycetaceae bacterium | reverse complement strand
GGGGGAGAGGGCCAAGGTGAGGGGTTTGTGTTTCTGTTTTTCTTTGCTGAGTATTTTGCGGTTGCAAGCCGAGCGCCCTCATCCGGCCTAACGGCCACCTTCTCCCCGCGGGGGAGAAGGACAATTGCGATTGTCCCCTCTCCACTTTGGGGGAGAGGGCCAGGGTGAGGGGGTTTGTGTTTCTGTTTTTCTTTGCTGAGTATTTTGCGGTTGCAGGCTGAGCCCCCTCATCCGGCCTAACGGCCACCTTCTCCCCCGCGGGGGAGAAGGACAATTGCGATTGTCCCCTCTCCACTTCGGGGGAGAGGGCCAAGGTGAGGGGGTTTGTGTTTCTGTTTTTCTTTGCTGAGTATTTTGCGGTTGCAAGCCGAGCCCCCTCATCCGGCCTAACGGCCACCTTCTCCCCCGCGGGGGAGAAGGACAATTGCGATTGTCCCCTCTCCACTTTGGGGGAGAGGGCCAAGGTGAGGGGTTTGTGTTTCTGTTTTTCTTTGCTGAGTATTTTGCGGTTGCAAGCCGAGCGCCCTCATCCGGCCTAACGGCCACCTTCTCCCCGCGGGGGAGAAGGACATGTTGTGGACCTTTCTGAGTCTTTGAAAACTGTATTCTCGAAACGCTGTTTTTGACCCTGTCCTTCGTTCTGCTGAACGCAGTGTATTGCAGTTAGGTGCAGGCGATCCTGAGGCTCGTCTTTGCTCAAAGGATTGCCGTACGTTTTTTCATCTGATTTTTCCCCGCCGATCTTTGCCTGTTCCCGGAATCCCGCCATGAAACTGATGACCGTGTTGGCTCTGCTGCTGATGTCTTCCGTTGCAATGTCTGGAGACTGGCCAGGATGGCGTGGACCGCATGGAAATGGCCAGGCAGACGGTAGTGGATATCCGACCGAATGGTCGGCCGACAAGAATGTCGTCTGGAAATTCTCGCTCGATGGAAGAGGTGCCTCCACACCAGCCGTCGCAGGCAATCGCATTTTTGTGACAGGCACAAGCGGCGGTAAAAATGTCGTACAATGTGTTGGCATGGACGGTAAATCCCAGTGGACTCGTGAGCTTGGATCGGCTGTGGATGGCAAGCCTGGCAAAGACGGCACCGGCGCCAATCCTTCTGCAACGACAGACGGTGCGTTTGTCTTCGTGTATTTCAAGAGCGGTGACTTTGGCTGTTTCACCGTGGAAGGGGAGCAGAAGTGGCATCACAACCTGCAGGAAAAGTTCGGCGAAGACACGCTGTGGTGGGATCTTGGTACTTCGCCAGTCCTGACCAAAGACGCGGTGGTGATTGCCTGCATGCATTCCGGACCTTCCTACGTCGCCGCCTTTGCAAAAGCGACGGGTGAGATTATCTGGAAGCACGATCGAGACCTCGGCGCTCCTGAAGAGGCGGCTCAGAGCTATGCGACGCCTGTGGTCATTGAAGACGCTGGCCAGGAACTCATTGTTGTCCTCGGCGCTGACCATGTCACAACGCACGACGCGGTGACCGGCAAAGAGATCTGGAGACTGGGCGGCCTGAATCCTACCGGTCACAAATATTTTCGGTCCATCGCATCCGCAGCAGTCGCTGATGGAATTGTCATCGCTCCGTATGCTCGCGGAGAATCTCTGACGGCGATCCGCATGGGCGGTCAGGGCGACGTGACTGCCAGCCATGTTCTCTGGGCCAACACAGGAACATCGGGTGACGTGCCGACTCCCGCGATTTCCGGTGGCCGAGTCTTCATCTGCCGGGATACTGGCGAGGCTCGCGGAACAATTGACTGCCTGGAACTGACCACCGGCAAGACAATCTGGACCGGTCAACTGGAAAAGAACCGCAACACGTTCCGATCGTCGCCCGTAATCGCTGACGGCAAACTCTACATCGCTCGCCAGGACGGCACCGTGTTTGTGCTCGACGCAATGGGTTCAGAATTCAAACTGCTGGCAAAGAACACCGTTGCCGAAGAACACACCGTGGCGACCCCCGTTTTCATTGATGGCCGAATCCTGCTGCGGACAGACAGCCACCTGTATTTGATCGGCAACAACGGTTGAGTCGTCGCCAGCGTTCTGAATTGCTCTGCCGCCTGATCAGCGGTCTGATCGGATTGCGGCCTGACCTGTCCTCCAACGATCGGGCTCCGCATGAACCTTCTGGCGATCATCAGTCTATTTTTCTTCGGGTGCCTGATTTCTTCGCTGGCAGCATCCGGTGATGAAACAGCGTCTCCACAATTGCAGGCACCATCCAACGTGACGGACACCGGATATCAGCGTCCCCCCAAAGCGATTACCGAAATTCTGGACGTGGCTCCGACGCCTTCGGTCTCCCTCAGTCCCACACGCGAATTCCTGTTGCTGATTGAGCGATCGAGTTACCCGCCGATTGAAGATCTGGCGGCTCCGATGCTGCGACTGGCCGGTCTTCGAATTAACGCCTTCACTAACGGACCGCATCTGGCCCCGCGCAGTACGGGCCTGATCCTGCAGTCCATTGCCACTGGCGAAAAGCGTCGGATCGACGTCCCGAAAGGCGCGAACATCGGCTTTCAGGGCTGGTCGCCGAACGGCCAGCATCTGGCATTCACGGTCACCACGTCGGACCGAATTGAACTGTGGCTGGCGGCCGTGCAGGATGCCGCGGCCCATCAATGCGAAGGGCTTGCCATCAATGGGACCTATGGAGTTCCCGTGCAGTGGCTGCCCGACAGCAGCGGCTTGCTGGTTCAGTCCGTTGCCGCTGATCGTGGAGCCGCTCCGCAGAAACCACGAGCTCCCAAAGGTCCAACGATTGAAGAGAGCTCTGGAAATTCTGGCCCGGTGCGAACCTATCAGGACCTGCTGCAGAACGCGCACGATGAAGATCTTTTTGACTACTATTGCCGTTCGCAGCTGATGCTTGTGGATCGAACGTCATTAACGGCTGGCCCAGTCGGTCAGCCTTCGATCTTTGCGAATGTGGACGTATCGCCTGACGGCCGGCATTTTCTTGTGGTGCGGCTCGAGCGGCCATTTTCGTATCTGCTGCCATTGAATCGGTTCCCCAAAAAGACGGAAGTCTGGTCTGCGGCCGGGCAGTTGGAACAGCTTATCGCCAGCGTGCCGCTTGAAGATCGGATTCCAATTGAAGGCGTGCCGACCGGGCCTCGTTCGGTGGGATGGCAGCCAACGCAGCCGTCAACTCTCGTCTGGGTCGAAGCCCTGGACGACGGAGATCCTCGGAAGAAGGTCGCCTTTCGTGACCGCGTTTTGAAATATGTGCTGCCCAATAGTTTCAATGCGGCAGTAAAAAACTCTGACGCGAAGTCAACGGACGCTGCCGAGACTTCCGCAGCACCATCACCTGGTGCTGTGTCTGCAGTGCCTGGTTCCGTCGAAATCGTCAAGACCGAGCAGCGGTTTACTGGTTTGATGTGGGGTGAGCGTGACGGCCTGGCGTTTGTTCGTGACTATGATCGCGATCGCCGATGGACTCGCACATTTCAGATCAACACCGAGCAGCCGTTGACTCCGCCTGTGCTGGTCTGGGAGCGATCGGTCAATGATCGTTACGCTGATCCGGGCAGTCCGATGACACGACCGCTGCCAAACGGACGGCGAGTCATGTGGCAGCATCAGAATTCACTGTTCCTGGAAAGTACCGGGGCGACACCGAAAGGCGATCGGCCTTTCCTGGATCGATTCGATCTGACGACCAGAGAAAAAACTTGCTTGTTTGTGTGTGATGATGCGAGCTACGAATCTGTCGTCGCAATGCTGGCGGACGACGGCTCAACATTCATCACACAGTATGAAACGCCTCGCCTGGCTCCAAATTTCTTTCTTCGTACGGCAGATGGAGAACGAAAGCCGCTCACCGCATTTTCAGATCCAATGCCGCAGCTGCGCGACATTCATAAGGAACTGGTGACTTACCAACGGAGCGATGGCGTGCCGTTGTCGTTCACACTGTATCTTCCGCCCGGACATCAAAAGGGAACTCCGCTGCCGACGATTTTGTGGGCGTATCCGCGGGAGTTCAATGATCCGGCCACGGCCGGACAGGTGGCTGGTTCGACCAACAGATTTACGACGCTCAGTGGAATTTCTCACCTGTTTCTGCTGACACAGGGCTACGCGATTCTGGATGAAGCCACCATGCCGGTCGTGGGTGCTCCCGAAGTTGCGAACGACACGTTCATGGAACAGGTAGTTTCGAGTGCCCAGGCGGCGATTGATAAAGCTGTGGAAATGGGAGTCACTGATCGAAACCGAGTCGGCGTTGGCGGCCACAGCTACGGCGCGTTTATGACGGCCAATCTGCTGGCTCACTCCAGTCTGTTTCGAACGGGAGTCGCTCGCAGCGGCGCCTACAATCGGACTCTGACGCCCTTTGGATTTCAAAACGAACGCCGCACGTTCTGGGAGGCGCCTCAGATTTATATGTCGATGTCGCCTTTTGCGGCGGCCGATAAAATCAAGAGTCCCATTTTGCTGATTCACGGCGAAGACGACAACAACCCTGGCACCTTTCCGCTGCAGAGCGAGCGTCTCTACCACGCAATCCGCGGCAACGGCGGCACCGTGCGTTATGTAACCCTGCCCCACGAATCCCACGGCTATGTGGCTCGTGAATCGGTCGAACATACCCTCTGGGAAATGGTCGAGTGGTTTGATCGGTACGTTAAACCACCCGCGGGCTCCACAAATGAAGAGCTGTTTCCGTTCGCCAATCAGGGCGGTTGGCCTACTGAATCCGGCGTTGACTGACCGCGTAATTGAATGATGAATGAGGAGCTGCGAAGATCGGCGGACAAAGTCGGAACCCACTCCAGGAATCGCAGCAGGTCCGAAGATCGCGATTTGTGTCAGGCGGCGGGCTCACATATTCCCTGTGCTCCGAACGACGAGAGATTCTTGCCGCGATAACACCGTCCGGGGCGGCGGCACTTTAGGCTCGAGGAACTCTGAAATCCTGGCCAATGCTGCCGATCACATCCGAAGTGACATTGGCCGAGTGAACTCGGCCGTCTTCCATGTTGATGATGCGATCGGCGACGTCAAGAATGCGCGGGTCGTGAGTCACCATCAGAATCGGACAGCCACGATTTCGAGCAAGCTCCTGAAGCAGGTTCACAACATCTCTGCCCGACTGGCTGTCCAATGCGGCCGTGGGTTCATCAGCCAGGATCAGTTTGGGACTGGCCGCGAGGGCTCTTGCAATGGCAACTCGCTGTTTTTGTCCCCCGGAAAGACGGGCCGGATGATAGTCCAGACGATCCCCGAGCCCCACGTTTGTGAGCAATTCCTCCGTCAGACGTGCGGCTTCCTCGGCAGTGACTTCAGGATGCAGATGAAACATCAACTGCACATTCTGTCGAGCCGTCATGAAGGGTAAAAGGTTGTGCTGCTGAAAAATGAAACCGATCTCGCGGCGAACTTCAACAAGTTCTTCCAGACTTGCCGTGTGCAGCGGACGATTCAAAACCGTTAGCTCGCCATCACGCACCTTACGCAGCGCGCCGATGAGAGTCAGCAGAGTCGTTTTTCCACTGCCGCTCGGGCCGGTCAGCAGCACGATTTCTCCTGCCGCAACTTCCATCGTCACGTCGAACAGAATCTGTTTCTGAAGATCGCCTTCACCAAACGCAAAGTTCACGTGCTTTGCGGAAATCGCAGGAGGCGCGGCAATACTGTTTGTTGTGTTGATGGGGTCTGGCATCAGAAGACGTCTGCCGGGTCAGCAGTTCGGACTTTGCGAATGGCGATCATGGCCGATAAACCGCACATGATGACGGTCAGAAGGAAAACGGAAATGGCACGTTCGGCTGTCATTGAAAACTGCATCTGAATCGCTCTCGTAGCAATTCGATACAGCCCCAGAGCAAGCACGAAGCCTGGAAAATACCCGAGCAAAGCCAGAATCACTGACTGGTTCAAAACAACCATCAGCAAATAGCGATCATTAAAGCCCATTGCTTTCAGCGTGGCATACTGAGGAAGATGGTTGGTGACTTCGGTGTAAAGAATTTGATAGACGACCACGAACCCGATAAAGAATCCAATGGCTGCGCCCATCCCAAAGATAAAGTCGATCGGCGCGTTTTCACGGATGAAAACGATCTCGGCAGCCACCAGTTCATCGCGAGTGACAATTTTCGCTTCGGTGCCGACGTATTGCCTGAGTGAGTCTCGAACCTTGATCGGATCGGAGTCGGGCTTCAGGCGAATCAGTCCGAGATCGACAGACCCCGGTTTGCGATCGGGAACGAGTCTTCGAAAATTCGCCGGGGTAGTAAACAGGTTGCCGTCGGTATTAATGGAGATCCCGACGTCAATGGAATCGATCAGTCGTACCTTGCGAAGATTAACTTCGACATCAATCGAATCATGGTCCGACAAGTACTTTTTCACTGGACCGTAGTTGCTTCGACTCAGCCCGTCGAACAGCAATCGGTCCATGTCATGAAGTTCCTCTTCAAAGCGTTCAACACCCGGCAGCCTCATCATCTTCGCGCCGGGATCGAGACCATACAGGCTGACCGGGAATTCCAGCTTGTTCCACGGATTGCGAAGCCGTCCCTGGCCCATATACATCTCGGAGATCGCAACCACTTCCGGATTGGAACCCAGTCGATACAATAGCCTTCGTGGAAACTGCGCGGAAGCGAAGATCGTTTTCGTACGCGGGCTGACGACAACAAGATCGGCCGTCACTCGGCGCGCCACCGCGACGCTGTTGTCGAGTGCTCCCTGGCGAATCCCCAATTGAACCAGCATCAGCATCACAGCCACGACAACACCTGCCGCAGCGACGGCAAGTTTGACTCTGTGATAAGAAAGCTGGCACCAGGCCACAAAAAAAGCGGACGACATGGGATGTCAGGTTGTTCGTTGGTTAGTGGTTCGACAGACCAGTGAAAAATCATTGCAAAGGAGTATGCCCGTCGGCGGAGCGACGGGTCTACAGTATCAATCCGTGCTACCGAGTCCGCTGCTCGCTGACAGTTCTGACTGTGGATTCAGATTGTGCGCGAGATTGCATTTCGACGGATTCAAGAAAGATCGTGACTTCCACGCGAGCGTTCGACAGGCGGGCCACGGAAGCCACCTGTTCGGGATCAAGATCGATTCGGACTTCGATCACCCGAGCATCGGTATCACTTACTGGGTCATTCGTCAGCACAACTTTGCGGGACACAATGTTGCCAATGTCGGTGACTCGCCCTGTGATCAATGTGTCCGAAGAATCGATCCGAACTTCCGCGTCCATACCAGTGTTCAGGATCGCAACGTCGGCTTCGAAGACTTCCGCAACAGCCTGCATTCGCACAACATCACCGAGCTCCAGGATGCCGCGATCACTGATCTTTTCGCCAGGATGCGTGTGAATCTGCAGAACACGAGCGGCAAAAGGAGCTTTCAGCACCGAAGTATCAGCATCGGCCTGAGCGCGGACGACGGCGGCTTTGGCGACGGAAATTTCTTTTTCGGCAACCGCGACATCCACAGCACGAACTTCGCGGAGACTTTCGAGCATTCCGTTGGCACGACGAAGTTCGAGTTGCAGGCGATCGAATTCCCACTGCCGCTGGTCGATCAGTTCGTTCGAAATCGCTTTTTTCTCCTGCAGTTCCAGAGCCCGTTTCAGGTCTTTTGCCACCACCTTCGATTGCGATTCCGCCAACAGCACCGCCGCTTGTTGAGCCTCGATATCGCCTGATTTGGCACCCGCTTTTGTCTGCAGAAGGCGAGCTTCTGCAGCCTCGAGTCGCGCGTTTGCTTCTGCCAGTGCGGCGAGACGACGAGCCTGATTGTCGAGGATTGCCAGAGTGGCTCCGGCTGCGACATCATCGCCTTCTTTCACCAGCAACTGATCGACAATCGTATTCTCGTTGCCGGATTTAGGAGCCAGTTGCAAAATGGTGCCAGCCGGTTCGAGTCGTCCGAGAGCATGAACCTGAGTTCGCTTCGGTGGATCCGCATTTGCAGCCGACACACGGGCTTCTTCAGCTTTGGTCTGGATGTGGTTGTTGTAAATCCAGACTCCGGAAATGCTCAGCAAGGCTACGATCAACAACGCATATTGCCAGCGAATGGCTGGTTTTCGTTTCGTGGAAGGACTGCTCATCGCATGCGAGGCTCCGGATCGTCCACAACTCGCCGCGTCAGCATCAACTCGCATTGCTGGCTAAAATACTCCAGCGCACCACGGATGAGTTCATCCTTGCTGGGAAAACGATACATCACGCCGCCCTTGGTGATACCTGCTTCCCGAGCAGCGTTTTGCAGGATCATGGCCAGCAATCCGTCTCGACGGGCAATTTCAACTGCCGCTTCGCAAATCTTGTCTTTGGTGACAGTGGTCATGAATTCCTGGCCAGGAAAATCCTGATTTTTTTTTACTGTACCTTACGGTTTGTGAATTGTTAACTGGGGTTTTGAAAAAGGCAGGCCAGTTTGTGAATTTGAGGGTGTGAGTTGATCAATAGTATGTGGAAAATCGCCCTGTAGCTCAGTAGCTTGGGCATTCCTGCCCGAGCTTCCCCTTTACCTTTCCGCTCACAAAAACAAAATTCGACGGGCAGGAATGCCCAAGCTACAGAGTAGGAGACCGCCTCCACCAGATCAGTTCCACTCTCCTTGCCGATTTGCTTAGCCTCAGGGATCTTTTTCTGTGCCAATTCCTGGCACCTGCCGTTTCACGTAAATTTCTGAATCCGCTCTCTGCAGATTGTCGGATCGTGGGACTGGTGGTCTAAAATTTTCGACGTGTCGGTGTTTGCTTCTGTCGTCAATGTCCGGGAAGATTTCATGAACCTGAAAGATTATGTTCGATCGATTCCCGACTTCCCCAAACCGGGCATCATGTTTCGCGATATCACGCCGATGCTTAAATCGGCCGCGGCGATGAAAGAGGTGACTCGCAGGCTGGCTGAGCCCTATCGCAAGGCCGGAATCACCACTGTCCTTGCCGCAGAGGCTCGGGGTTTTGTGTTTGGTGTCCCATTGGCAATGGAACTTGGTGCCGGATTTGTGCCGGTGCGAAAGCCAGGCAAGCTGCCATTTGACACGCACAAGTTCAGCTATGATCTTGAGTACGGTTCTGATTCGCTCGAAATCCACTGCGATGCCGTGTGCAGCAACGATCGAGTCCTGCTTGTAGATGACCTGCTGGCCACAGGCGGTACGGTCGAAGCGTGCCTGAAGCTGGCTCAGCGACAGGACGCCGAAATCGTTGGCGCAGCGTTTGTGATTGAACTGGCCTTCCTAAAAGCCCGAGCCCGTTTGAAGCCGCTGATGATCACAAGCCTGCTTTCCTACAATACCGAAGAAGCGGATGAGTAGAGGTGCCTGAACACGCGACAGCGAGCGCGTCGCTGGCCGCTGCGCCGCAGATTTGGTTGTCAGAGAAAAGGATTTCTTAGTGTCTTCAGAGCGTCCTCGGAGTGAACTGCACGGTATGGCCTCCGCCGCTGCCGAACGGCCCAACGTCTCTCCGTTTCTTTGCCCCGGAGGCACGCAGCCGGTTTCACGCGCTCTGCACCTTGCAAGACTAAACGCAGCCTGGCCAACCTGCGATCAGTGTGAATGGCGACACGATACCGAAGGTCTCGCGCAAAAAACGATCGAAGTCACCGATCGGATTCGTGATCACCGCGCGATTGGCATTCAGCGGACGGAGTTCGGTGTTCGCGGTCAGTATATCAATGAGCTGGATCGCAAAACCGCCTCCGAACTGGCTCGGCTGTTTTGCGTTTGTCTCTACGAGAATTCGAAAGCAACCGATCAGGCCGAAGCCGAAGAAGCTCGCCGCCGTGAGACTGCAAATCGCAGTCGTTCTTCATCCGCCGACCGTTCGGCGATTGAGGTAAAAGCGAGCTTTGCGGAACTGCAGCCGGTCGTGGTTGGCTACGATGGACGCAGCTCGTCCCCCGCCATTTTTGTGGGAGTTACCGCGGCAGTCCGGGAGTTCGGGCTGCCTTTGATTGATCTGGGCCGATGCACCGCGGCGTCGATTCAGGAAGCCGCTCGCAGCCAGCCGGGGTGCAGCGGAGCCATCTTTGTCACAGGCTCCGGCAGTCCAGCTTCCTGGACGGGGCTTGATGTGTCGGATGCAGCCGGCGATCCAGTTCCGGTCGTCTGGAAAGACTTTGGAGTCCGTCTGCAGCATGTCAGCCTGACTGCCCAAAGCGGGCCAGTGCCGAATGCGCATCAGGTGCGGCAGCCCGAGGATCGATTGACCGAGATGCTTAATCGGATGCGATCCGAAAACCGGACTTCCCCGAAAACCACCGCCGAAACCACAACGGCCGCTACGTCGCATTTGCGACTGTTGCTGCCTCCTCTTGAAAATCGCAGTCGCTGGCTCGCGCGACTGGGCCGACATTCGGGTGAGCAGCGGCTGCTGGATTTTGAGCCCACGTATCGTCAGTGGCTCAGACGCTGGTATCCGGAAAAGCATCCGATGCGAGTCCATGTTCGTTCGGAAGATGTGCTGGTCCAGCAACGCGTAGCCTGGCTGGCTGAACAAACGCAGCTGGAACTCATTTGCCGATCCATCCACGATTCCACAAACATTCCTTCATGCCGGCTCACCTTGACGATTCACGAGGACGATCGGTTCTTCTCGCTGCAAAATTTCAATGGAGACGCGATCTCTGCGGAGCGACTGGCGGCGATGATCAACGTCGCCATTCATTCCCAGGCCTCGCAGGTCACCGCTCACACCGACACGGCTTCAGGTCGATTCTGGCTGACCGATGCCAGTCGTTCTTCGTCGCTTCACAGCACCGAACATGTTCGGGATGGTTTGGCGGTGCTGGGACTTGTCAGCAGGCTGATGACCGCCGGCCGGATCAGTCTCTGATTAAACTTAAGCCTGACGATTTCGCTCTCAGGACGCGGACTGGTCGAACTGCTCAATAGCAAACCTTCCCATTAACAAATCTGTTGCCGTCGAGCAGCATCCGCCATCCGAGGCCACAGACGGCATTTTATGCCGATGCGTAATCGCTATTTTTGCGAGACGGTCAGCCAGGAATGGAATCAACCGTGCACAATCGCTTTCGCTGGCAATTCCGGATTGAAGCGATTCCCATGGGGTTCTTAGACTTAGAGGCTCCAACATTGATTCCACACGACCACCGGCGGAACTGACTATGCATTCTCCATCGCTTTATCTGACCAAATTGACACTGCTCGCAATTGTTCTGACCGGCTGCACGTCAACGTCCACTTCCAACACCGCGCGAACTGCCAAGGAACAGATGCTGTTGTCGAACGCGATTGACCAGTCCCTGGATAAAGTGGATTTCATGCCGCTGAGCGGGCAGAACGTGTTTATCGAAGAGAAGTATCTCGAATGCGTGGATAAGACGTATGTGCTGGGATCAGTTCGACATCGAGTTCTGAAGGCCGGCGGGATCATTGCCCCGACAGCCGACGCGGCTGACGTTATCATGGAACTTCGCAGCGGCGGTGTTGGCACAGACACTTCCGATGCGTATCTCGGTATTCCCGAAATTACTTTGCCGGGTATGCTGACGCTGCCGGAAGTCCGCCTGACCCAGCGAAAGAGCCAGTACGGCTATTCCAAGCTGGGCATGGTCCTGTACGACGCAAAATCCAAATCAGTGCTCGGCAACGGAGGCGTGTCAATGGCTCAGGCTGATGACAGCAACTGGTACGCGTTCGGTGTTAATGTGTGGCAGGAAGGGTCTTTGCAAAAAGATGTTGCTACCGCCAAACGGATTCCTCACGGGATGCACATGAATCGGCTGCCAACTCAAGTGGCCTTCGACGCCCCCAACGGCGACGGCCCCGCGCGTGTCCGTTACGCCAGCGAAGGCAAAGACCAACCGGCGCAGTAAGTCCGTTGATCGTCCGCGGGACTCATCGTCGTTATTCGCACCTGCAAATACATGAGGGGCGACGGTGCAATAGCAGTCGATTTGCGATTATAGTAGCCATCACTCTCCGAGTGATGAATGCCGGGGGCCGGGTATTGTGGCCTTCGTCACTCGGAGAGTGACGACTACTATGTCAAACCGACCGCCGTTGGGCGATCGTGGCTGGCCAGCCGGGTCAGTTCAGCACTTTGAGAGAACGGAATTCGCCGTCAGACTGGGCGGCGAGCTTTTCGAGCCAACTGGTTTCGCGTGAAATGAGCGTGCCGTCTCCGAACTTGATAACATGGATCGTCGTCCGGCCGCTGTGTCGGGCGATCTCCTTCAGGTCCGCCGCAGAGAGTTCCGGTTCATCGCCGTCGGTCAGGAAATAGATCACCTCTGGCTTTAGGCTCAGAGCTTCCAGAAGAGCCGGTCGGTGATCGGTTCCCCTATCGGCTGTGCGGCGATCGATTTCCTGAGACGCAAGTTGTTTGTTCAACTCGGTGGCAAAATAAAGTTCGCGATCCGCCTGCCGGCCGAGCTTCAGCCGGTCACGGTATTCGTCGTTATAAAAGACGACGGCAAACTGCTGGTTGGGCTGCAGCATTCGGATGCTTTTCTTCAGATGACTTTGAGCCAGCTTCAGGCGACTGCCGTGCATGCTGCTGCTGGTGTCGATCACATAGACGAACGTTTTACCCACGCCGGCGATGTTCATGAACGTCGTGTCGCCAGGCCCGCCGATCCCGCCAAGCTTCGCTGCTCCACCGGCTTCTGTCGGTTCGATCAGGCCACTCCCTCCGCCCTGTGCCGGTCGTCGAACGCCGCCAATAGGCGTGCCTGGTCCAATGAGTGGCGGCAGACTGGAGGATGTGTCACCACTTTCACGGGATTCAGTTTCCGACATGTTGAGCAGATCAGAAACATCCGGCGCTTCGGACGGCAGACGTTCGCTGGTAGCGGCCTGACCGTCCGCCACATCGTTTGGGCTGACGGAGCGGGATGTCTGATCGTGGGATTGTTGCGTCTGCGTGTCGTCCCCCGCTCCCGGCGCCTTGCCAACCTCGGCCGAGCCGCCATCGACGCCGTCCAGTACAACCAGGCCAACATCACGAAACGGCTCACCGCCCGGCGTGCCTGGCCCCACTTTCTGACAGCCTCGCAATGTCAGACTGACAAGAATGAGAACCGCCACATGCAGACACAGTGATCCGAGACCACCGGTAAACAGTGACCGCCATGAAGATTCAAATTGAACCGTGGCTGGTTTCATGAGTCACATCCGTGAGCGCCGGCCGACCATTTTGCGGCTTTCACTTTCATGTTGGTCGGCCGGCGCTTCGCTGGGCCCACCCATGAATTCATAGGTTATGGCACAGCGGGTTCTGCGGCCGCTGGTGACCCTGCGGATCCGGGTGCCTGATCTGGCTGGGCCGCGGGATTCACGCTCTGCTGGATCAGCTGGATCACCTGTTCGGTTTGATCTTCTTCAGGAATATTCTCCGGTGCGGTGAACTTAAACGTCTGATCGTCGACGGCCTCGTTCAGCACCACGTTGCGCAGATCCAGCGTAATCAAAGGGCGGACCATCTTCTCTGCGGGATTCATACTGCGTTTTAAAAACTGAATTCTGCGCGGCAGCATCGTTTCCGCGTCGACGTAGACTCGCACGTACTCAGGCACCTGTGGCCGAGGATCCACCAGAGTTCCCTCGGGCACTTTGAAGACGTCCTTCTTAATTCGTTCATTCCACCGCCCGGTGACTTCGAACACCTGACGTTCGCCGACGGTCAGCGACTTCACGGGCGCGAATTCCATCGACGCCTGCAAACGGGAAATCAGGCCCCGGAGTCCGCCAACACCCAGATCCATCGCGGCGTTCTTCGGATCGTACGTCTTTGTGGCTTCGGCCGCCGTAAGGATGTCACGGATGTTGCGACGAGTCACTCGCTGAGTGTCGCCGTTCTTCCATGACGTCAAAAGAACTGTCCCGTCGCTGACCTGAATCAGGACGCCGCGGTTCCTGGATTCGTCAAACGTCTGCGGAGCGGCGTCCAGAGCCAGCTGCTTTGCATCGTCGACCGTCTCCGGGGACATCGGATAAATGACATACTGCAGACTGACGCGATTGCCGGACGCTTCCACATACTTGCCGACGGCTGTCAACTTCATCCCGGCTATCATTGACGTTTGCTGCAATTCGCACTTGAGCGAATCCAGACCCTCAAGCCTTGCGCGAAGCTGGGTAAGAATCTCGTCAGCGGCTGGCAGGCCGGCAGATTCGGCAGGGGCTGCCGGATTCGGTTCCTGGTCAGCCGGCGCGGGAGAATCAGTCGCCGGTTTGGACTCATCTGCGGCAGAACTGGCAACTGGCCGTGGTCCTGTAGCGAAAGCGGCGGAAACGTTTAGGGTCAGACCGGCTGCACTGAGACAGACGGCTGCCAGAGCTGCCAGCGTTGGAAGCCCTGGTAATGTTTGAGGTTTGTGATTCATGTTCTGATTTTGATGGATTTGCCAAAGATTCGAGTTCTGCAGACCCGAAAAACAGAAGAGAAAGACCGACGGATCGCAGGTTTAATCAACCGTCGAAGTTCGCATGGTGCGGAACCAACAGGGCCCGCGTCAATCGAACCCACGGTTTTACCGGCGATTCGAAGTAGTCTCGATCGGTTCGAGGCTGCTTAGAGCAGTGTACCGACGGCCCCTCATCGGGGTCGACGGCAAAGTGCAAACGGTCAGGCACAGTCAGTTTTGCAGTTGAAGGTACGGTCATCTGCGGGTTGCTGTTGGATCGAACACGCGAGTTGCTGTTGGTTCAACTCAGCATCTCAAGGAAGGGGTAGCAATGAGATTATACTTTCTGGCCCTGGGCGCACTTGTGGTCGTCTGCATGGGCTGTGCCGGAGTAGACGGCCAGAGTGTCGTAAGATCAAACGAATATGTCGCGCCGCCAGCAGCCATGATGGCTCATCCGGGCCCTATGGTCGACGGGCCTGGTCCCGGCGTCATGGGAGTTCTGGCTCAGCCAGGCGGAATGGGAATGGGAATGGGAGGCCCCATGATGGGACCACCTCCGATGTCGACTCAAGTCAAATTCATTGGCCAGGACGGGATGGCAGTAGGCTGGATGTCAGGCAACGTGATCGCTCGTAATCAGCGATTTGTGCCCGGTCGAGCTGACTTCCCACAGGGAGCTATTTACCAACTGGTTTACTCGGGCATCCCTGGCGAAGGCTGGGAAGGTCAGAGTCTTTACCCGACGCTGGAAGTTCGAACCGGTCATCCAAACACGTTTGCCTACCTGACTCATAATACAGTCCCGGTAGAAATCACAGACGAAGACCTGGAACACATCCGCAGCAACAACATGGTGACGAAAGTCATCTATCTGCCGGATCCACGATTCCAGGCCCGTGCAATCGCCGGTGTTGAGACTCTGGTTTCAACAACGCTCGACCCGGGTGTTGATCCGATCGAACAAGCCGAACGTATGGGAACCATCATGGTGGTTCTGCGAGTCGGCAACAAGGAAATGAACTTCGAAGAAGCGACCGTCCAGGCTGACGGATCGATCCGACCGGTTTCGTTCTCCACCATGGACGGCGAAGCTGGCCAGTACCTTCCACCATCGCCAATCGGATTTATTCCGGCCAACGTTCAGGGAGTTCCTGGTGCGATGATTGCTGCCGGTGGCGGTTATCCTGGCCAGCCGGTACCAATCTCCGGAGTGGGACCGACACCAGTCTGGGGCATGCCAATGACAGCGACGCCGATCGGACTTCCAGGTCCTCCGCACCTTCCCCTGGGCGGACCAGCAGGTCTGAAGTCACACACGATTCGCAACCTCAGCAACAATCGTATGCCTGACCCTGTCGACCACATGCTGATCGACGTGGAACACAGCCCAGGCTACAGCGTACCAGCACCGGTCAAGCACATTCAGTACAAGGAAACTCATCCCGTCTTCGCACCGGGTGAAGTTTCAACGCCTCAGGGTCAGGGAGCTTTCGGCCCGCCAGAAGGTTACTGATCTGCCGGATCATGATTCTGCCGCAGGGGCGATTCGAAGCGACAGCTTCAGTCGCCCTTGCTTCGTGATCAATCAAATCAGCCTGTTGGATTCTGCATCACTCCACGTTGCCAGACCTTGGAAAGTCCAACCATGATTCCCGCTCGCGAATCATTGCTCAAAGCCGCCATGTTCACGCTGGCTGTCCTGACAGCTCCGGCTGCAGCGATGGCTCAGGTCGGCGAATATCATGAGCCCCTGAACGAAAAGCTGCCGCCCGGTTTTACCGCTGCGACGCTGGCTCGTGTGCGTCAGTACGATCCGTTCTGGATGCAGCCTGTGCGAGTCGAATTGCCAACGGCCGGGACAGTGTCTATCTATTCGGCCTCACCTGATCCTCTGGCAACGATTACGGCGCCGGCTCAGTTTTCTGTCAACGCCGGGCATATTTACCGCCTGCGTGTCAGTGAAATGCCCGAGTTTCCAGGAGTGGAACTGTATCCGTCGATTGAAATCATCGACCGTCTGCATCCGCCCGTTGGAACGGCTGCCAACTATCCGATTCCTGTAGTCCTGTCGGCGGCCGATATACAACAGGCCATCGACGGGCAAATGGTGACCAGAATTATCTATCTCGAAAATCCTCGCCGAGCGGCTTTGGTAGACCCACTGCGTCGTCAGACCCCGCTGACTGTCAGCCCAACAGACAACGCTCTGCAGGAAGCCGGAAACCTCGGACGACCGATGGTCATCGTTCGCATTGGCGGCAGAACGCCGTCCGGTCTGGACATGCCCGTGAGCTTCTTCGGCTCAGGCGGTGCCTTTGATCTGGGCGAAACAGTGGCGGTGAACACAGGCGTTGTGAAGCTGTCGGACCGAAAGAAAAATTTGGACGGGCTCGCCAGCGATCGAGCTTCATCTCAACGGCCGGTTGCACGCAAATAAATCGATCCCGGCGGTATTAAGTTGAATACCCAGATGTGGAAGACGAGGAGTTGCAGAAGCCACGCTGTTCGAACGACTAAACGCGGTCATTCGCTGCATGGTTGATGCCTGGACCTTTAGGACGATTCGAATGAGCTCAACCCGAAACAAATCCCGTCGACTGCTGGCCTCGAGTCTCACGGGGCTCGGTCTCTGGATGGCCCCGGGATGCAGCCTGTCTTCCAGCCTGCGACAGGAACCCGACCACGTCTATTCCGAAACAACTCCGCAGATGCTCGAACAGCAGGCCGGCCATCAGCCGCTGCCCGCACGTGCTCAATATCCTGATGAAGATACAACCGCGTCGACGAACGCCCATTCGTCCAGCGATGGCATCGTTCGCATGGGCGCTTGCAGCGTCAACGATGCTGCGGTGGCAGTTCAGTCGCCGCCGAACAATCTTTCCTTTGAGGAATCTCTACAGGCTGAATCACGTCAGGCTGAATCTCTGAAGAAGGAAAGCGAGTTCCAGCTGACGAGCTTCCAGCCTGGCATGGAAAATTCACAATTCGCTCCAGCCGGGCCGCAGTTTCTGCCCGCGGAGCCACGTTTGGAATGCAATCCTGACGGACGGCCTTTGTATCGTATGGAAACCATTGCCGCGTCGCCGTTTGCTGACATGTACGCGGATGAATACGTGTTCGATGGCGGCGATCGTGATCTTTCCGCCGCGATGCATACCGACCGCAGCGGGCTGGATACGGAAGACACCGTCGCGGCCTTCGCGGATCATACGGGCGAACTCCGCACGACAGCGTCTAATCGAGTCGCCGTGTACGCACCTCGATTTGGATCAGTCAAAACGGTGACCGGGATTGTGGCCGACATCAAGGTGGATAAAGCGGCCGGAGCCAAAGACAGTATTGCCGTCAGCAACCTGAAGACCGGCAACGCGGCTCAGGAAAATGTGCATGACACTATTCTCTACGGCCTTGAAACCCGCAATCGTGTCGATGGCATGAATGCGGCGACGCCGCCAATGCAAGCACGTCGGACCGAGAACGCCGGTCAGAATCGTAAGGTCGATGAAGGTCACGAAGGGCGAGCCTACTCAAGCCCCGGATCGCTCAATCGGAAGGAAGGTTTCGTGCTGGCTCAGCAGATGCAGAATGCCGGCATCTGGACTCGCGATCAATTCCCGGTCATCAGCGCTGTCACAACCAACGCCTCGGAAATCACGGCACGGTTTAAAGTCCAGCAAACGATTGGCGTCAAGGACGAACGCGAGACGCGTGGCAACATTCATATCGTAAAACTGGCCGACCGCGAACTGGCTCAGTCAGGTGACACGATCACGTTCACCATTCGATTTGAGAACATCGGCGACTTCGATGTTTACGATGTGACGATCGTGGACAATCTGACTCCGCGACTGGACTACGTCACTGGCTCCGCCAGCATTGATGAGAAAAATCCGGGCGAGGTCACTGTTGAGCCCAACGGCGAAGGCAGCTCGATCCTTACGTTCAAGCTCGACAAGCCTTTGAAAGGCCACGAGAACGGAACGATCACCTTCGAAGCGACCGTGCGTTAATTTTAAACGATTGTCGCACGATCAAGGATTCGACTACTGAGCCGACTCGGTTCCACTTGAAGAAGGGGACTCAGTCGCAGCAGAATCTGCAGCGGCCGGTGAAGCGACTTCATCGGCCGCGGTCGCTGGCGGCCCGGCCTGCTTTCGTTCACTGCAGCCCGGGACAATCAGGGCCAGAGAAAAAGCGGCAAGCAGCACACGTGATGGTTGAGGCACCGGAAGTCTCCTGAGCAACATAAAACACGGTTGGAATGATCGCAGCATTTTGAACAGTGTTCGCTTGAGACTCAACCGTCACCCCGCGAGAGATCCGGCTATTGTGTTATTGTGGACCGTCTGTGCCAGACGGAAGGCGAACATCTCGCCTCGGAGATGCGAGGCACATTGTTGTTTACTGCACCCTCCTTCGCCGATTTTCAGAAATCACCAGCAGTCTCCTGGAAATCCGCTTACACTGCAGCGGAGGGTTGCAGGGACCGAATGTTCTTCGCATCAGAACGTGAACCTTCGTGATGATTTCAGGGTCTGAGCCGTCATGCTTCAAGTGAACGATCGAATCCAAATCCCCGACACAGAGTTCCAGCTGGCATACGCGCGCAGTGGCGGACCGGGCGGACAGAATGTGAACAAGGTCAGCTCGAAAGCGATCATGACCTGGGACATCACCAACACAGAGTCGTTGCCTGCGGATGTCAAAGAACGATTTCTCGCGAGATACGGTCGCCGGATTACCAAAGAAGGCGTGTTTCAGATCACCAGCCAGCGTTATCGAGATCAGACGCGCAATGTTGAAGACTGCCGACAGAAGTTGACCGAACTGATTCTTTCCATCGCAACTCCGCCCGTGAAACGCAAGGCATCAAAGCCGTCCAGGGGTGCTCGTCAACGCCGACTGAGCGACAAGCATGTCCGCTCCGACAAAAAACAATCCCGCCGCCGCCCGGGTCTCAGCGACTGAGCTCGCCACTCGCCGCTACTGCGACTGCCCGATCTGCAGTAAGGCGTTTTCCAGACACCGCACTTCATTTAAATCATTGAAGAGCACGCCAGCCCGGTCCACGATTTTATGCTGCATGGCCTGACGGAAGTCTCGATCAGTGCCCAGCCGCACCGCCAGAGCAATGTATTCGTCGGTTGAAGTCACAACATAATCCAGCAGATTCATCTTGTGATACAGCGCCGCTGTGATTCGACCTCGCAAAAAGGGACTTGGCAACGTCACCACAGGAGTCCCCATGGCCAGGGCTTCGTAACTGCTGTTGCCACCGCCAAAATGCAGCGGATCCAGCACCACCTCAGACGTATGCAGCAGGCTGAGATAATCTTCATGGGCCATCGCCGGAAGAAAGATAATGCGATCCAGCACCCGCGCCAGCGTCTTCTGCCAGCGTGACTTCAGCCGCTCCGTCCACTCGGGAACTCGCCCTTCAATCACCACCAGAAAACCCTCGGGATCGGCATCCAGAATGCCTGCCAGGACAAGATCGTCGTCCGGATGAAACTTGAACAGCGACTGCGGACACGCATATAGCGGCCGTCCTTCCGGCAGCCCCAACCGGGAACGAATCGTCGACGCCGCGGTCGGCACTTCCGGTTGCTCATAATAGGTCCCTGTCAACGGCATTCGAATCAGTTGTTCTGTATAATGAGCCTGCGAAGTTGGCTCATCCAGGCGTTCGCTGGAAAGAAAATAATCCATCACCGGACTGCCGGTCGTTTCCGGATGTCCCCACGTGACGCATTGGACCGGCGCCATTCGCGAAAATGCCAGCGTCGAACACAGCGCATCCATGCCAACGTCGGCAAACAGGAGAACATCAAGCTCCAGTTTTTGAATCGTGTCGATCGCCGCCGCAACGTCACGCGGCACCTGAACGAATCGATCGGCTGCTGCTTCGAATCGCATCGAAAACTCGTCTTTGCCACTGCTGGCCGAACACACCGTCACATGAAACTTTTCTCGGTCCAGCTTTTCGATCCGACCAAGATTCAGCCGACCAATCGTATGGTTTCGAAAGTAGGCCGATAAAACTCCGACTCGCAGCGGCTCGTTTCGACGGATTCCGAGCTGACGCGCCGGCATAGCTGATCCGTCGATTTGGCCGCGAATGATCTGGCCGCGAAGCTTCATCACAGTGCAGTCGTTTTGTCCCTGATACGCCCAGAAGAAAGCCGTGGGAACCAGCTGCAGGGCCGCATCGACAGAATCGCCCATGCGGACCATGTCCTGCAGAGCGGATTCCTGATCGTGTCGCCACCGCTGCAGTTCCTCCGTCGATTGATAAACGACCGGCAGCACCGATGTGGACAATAGCCGATTCATTGGAGAAGGATCGATGTTCAGAAGGTCAAGGTAAACCTGCCGAGCCCGTTCGGGATAGCCCTGATTGAACAGCAGATACCCAAGATTCTGCCTTGCCGCCGACATCGATGGGTCCGCAGCCACAGCCCGTTCATAGCAGACCAGTGCCTCCGGCTGACGGCTTTGTTCTTGTCGCAAATTGCCCAGCGTGATCCATCCGCCTGCATCCTGCGGATTGGCCGCGAGCCAGTCTTCAAGGCTGACCTGACGCTCGGCCGCTGGCGTTCGCGGCGACACAGAAGTCATAGCCGTTGCCTTTGTCGAATCCAGGGAGTTCATTGACTCCGGCGGTGTGCTGAACCACGGCCTGTGCAAGTTCACGGCAGGCAGAGTGCCCGGCTGTGGCACAATCCAGACGTCATGTTCTTTGCCATCGGAGCTTGCTCCGGCCACATAAGCGCAAGCCGCACCGGGCGCAAGCTCCACGGCGAAGATTTCAGTCACGCCCGACAGGAACTGAAAGACGGCCACCGTTCGGCCAGTCATAAGATCCACAACACCGACGCCACACTTCAGTTCATCACGCCGCTCGGCAATTGGAACTCCGCCAAAGACTGACGTTTCACGAATTCTTGACAGTCCGACAAACGCGAACTGACCGAGAAAGCTCAGTCCTCGCGTGTAGCCTGGAAAAATTTCCACGGTTTCAAAATGTCCCGTCGCGGGATCAACCGTGCACAGAGCACCGCGGCCGGAATCCAACACCCACAGCTTGCCGTGATACCAGCGCGGCGAATGAGGCATCGCGAAGCCTCGTGCGACGGTTTCCCCGGAATCCACATCAATGATGACGCCACTGCTGGCCTTCGTGGGTCGCCATCCACCTGCCGTGTCCGATTCCGCCATCGCCGTGACAGATCGTGGTCGTCCCTGATCCATCGCCAGTCCATTGAGATGGCATCGATCCTGATCGATCAGCTGACTGATGAAACGCGGTTTCCAGCGCGGCACAAAGCTGTACTCTTCATGCAACGTGCAGAGACACGAGAACAGCGTATTGACGACCCAAAGCCCGTCGTTTCCCCATGCCAGATCATGGCCATGAATGCTGCCGGTCCATGTCGATGTTCGCGGGACGTAGCAGATGTCCCATGTTCCAGCCGGCTCTACGGTTTTCGCAACGTCTCGATTGCCAACCAGAAAATTCATCTGCTTGCTGGTCCCGATGGCAATCTGATCACCTGCGACAGCCAGCCCCATCGGTTGCTGGTAATTCGAAAAGCTGATCTTCAGCTGTCCGTCATGTACGCCCAGCACGAGTAATTTTCCGGCCTGATAGGTCGTGACCATCAGCGACGCCTTCAGGTGGCTCAGAATATCGGCCAGCACCGGCGTGAATTCGTAACGCACTTCCAGAACTCGATCCGCGCCGGAACTTTCTTCGTCCGCGATTTTCGTCATAACCTGGGGTCTGTCTGTTTTGGATTTGTTTGCTGATGTGGCCTGTGATTGCTGATTTTACCTGTGAAAGAAGCAACGGACAGGCCGTAGCGGAAGCCGCCGAGGCTTTCGGAATGCCGCTTTTTCAGGGACACCGCCGAAACGCTTGGCGCGTTTCGCTACGAAGTGATCGCCATAGAGCTCTTACTGTCAATGCCACAGTATTGCGATCCCCTGGGATCATCACCACTACCAGAATCGACTCTTCAGAATATTAAGGCATCCGATTTTCCGGTTTGAAAACAGCGGGCAGCTTTTCTCGGACCTGAACTTCGATCGGCTCGTCATTGTTGCCCAATTCCAAGCCAATGGCGTGCGTCGAACTGATCGGACCTGAACAAAATACGCTGATTGAGATCGAGACCTGACCAAGACACACAACGGCGTAAATCTCGCTTTGCCCGCAGCGCTCGGACCTGGGCACGCTTTTCTTGTTCCACGACAAAAAAGTTCGTGAAGGCGGACTGGTGCTTAGACCGCGATTGGACGCGAATTCACGCGAATGGCTTCTGTGATACAGTGTGTGGTCGTTTCGAATGACTCTTCAACCGTTCCGCGATATAAAGTCAGGGCAAGAGAACAACTGGTTTTTTCATCTGTTTTTGACATTATTCGCGTTCATTCGCGTCCATTCGCGGTTCAGATCTCTTTTCGATCGACGCTTCCAATGTTGTTGACGTGCCGATCTTGACTCGGTTCGTCTTCAACCAATCATTCCCTGGATTCCATGCCGCGCACTTCATTTATCGTTGAACCGCTTTTCTGCTGACAGCGCGGCTCGTTCGAACTATACTTAACTCCAGAGCCATCATTGGCAGGGCCTTTCTGTTTCGCTGGACGTATCCATGATATCGCTGAGAGCAGTTCCGTCTTCCGTGCATTCTGACAGCCGAATCGCGTTGTCGGTCACCCTTTGTCTGTGTCTGTCCGGGTGCGGCGGCAGTTCTTCTGCGCCTGCCCCTGTCGTCCCTGAATCTGCTCAGGCGACGGCGGAACCCGCGAGCGTCGAAGGGGCGGCTCAGGCCAGCACCACGAGTAAATCCTCAGCCTCCGGAAGTCAGACTAAGCATCGTCGCGACGAAGTCTGGGTTGATGAGAATGGGCAAAAGTGGTTCGGCAATGTTCCAATGGATGCCTTTTTTGACAGCCCTTACGAAGTCGCCAGCAATCAAACGCCCATCGGGGGCGGAACCAACGCTGTCGTGGCCGCGAACACTGGCACCGCGAACCCGGGTGCAGTTGGAACAATGACGCCGGCGACCGGTGATGACAGTTCAGCGGATCCGGCAATGACGGACGCGGCACCCGCTTCGACGCCAGAGAAAACGGCGACTCCGTCGGAAGCACCGACTGCCGCCGCGGATGACAATTCCTGGACGTCGTTGATCACGATGGCGACTCTGGAAGAAGAGGTCAAGTCGGTCCGCAACTTCATGAACGAAAACGTCCAGTCCGTGGGGACCTTCAATTCGTCGATGCTGATGATTCCTCCCAAAGCGGCCGCTCTTGGAGCACTCGCCAGCGTTGCGATGGAGCATTCGGAACCGGTGTCATGGAAGGACGACGCGAAATACGTTCGTGATCTTGCCAAGAAGATTAATTCTGCGCCGCTGCAGCGAGGTGCCAAGGATCAGAAGCGAGTTCAGGAATTGTACGAAACGATTGCTGATATTTTGAATCGTTCAAAGCCTGCTGGTCTGGAAGAACCACCCGACTCCGATTCCTTCGCGGAAGTGGCCGAGATGCGTCTGCTGATGATGCGGATGGAAGATGCGGAGAAGAGATTGAAAACGGAAGCTGGCACGGAAAGCGCGATGGGTTCAAAGAAAGACATGATAGCCCACGAGGCGTCCATGATGGCCGTAATGGCAAAGATCGTCAGCATGCCGGGCTATGGCTACGGCGACGACGCCAAGTTCACCGGCTACGCGAGCGACGTTGTCACCGCGGCCCAGACAATCAAAGAAGCCGCAGCCGCGAACGATTTTGCCGCCTACGAATCCGCCCTCACAAAGATCGCAACCACCTGTAGCAAATGCCATTCGGACTACAAAAACGACTGACACCGAATGCAAGGCCCCTCACCCAACGCCGTTAAGAATTTTTCGTCGAGAAAACAGGCGGGGTTTGGTAGTCGAAGTCGTGAGACTTCGGAATCGTTTCATGACGAATGCCCGAATTCTCACGAATCCGGCTACAAAAATTCTTAACGGCGTTACCCCTCACTTTGGCTCTCTCCCCGCCGGGGAGTTGGGGACAAACACTTCCGGATGAAATTTCCACGAACGTCCCCCAGAGGAGTGGGCAATTCGGGGTGTTGAATATCTGGGAGCGCGGCGGAATGTTGGGAAAAAGGTGTTCAGCGGCCGGAGAATCTGCCAATCTGTTTTGACGAGTGGTGATCGTGTCCCGTCTGGATGTGGTCGTCGAAACGTGTCTGCCTGCTCCTCACCGAAAATATCCGCCGTGACATCTCATCACCCATCGGAACAAAATTTAATCGCGGGCGAAATCATTGAAGGACGGGCGAGCGATCTTCGGGCGGATTCAGAATCTGCGAAGGATCTTGCCCGTCTGGGCTTGTTGGTGAGGTTGATGGACAATGCCTTTGCGATTCCCGGGACAAAGCTGCGGTTCGGGATAGATTCGATTATCGGGCTTTTTCCGGGCATCGGCGATCTGACGACGTCAGCAATTTCCCTGTACTTCCTGAAGGAAGCGCATCGGCGCGGCGTGTCACGTTCCACGATGGCCAGGATGGGATTCAACATATTTGTGGACTGGCTGATCGGTTCAATTCCTATCGTTGGTGATGCGTTTGACGTCTATTGGAAATCGAACCATCGCAATATGCAGCTTTTACTTCAGCATAGATCACCGGCAATAGAACCCCGCAGAACCGTCGGTGACTGGGCTTTTCTGCTGGCCATCATGGGTGCTTTGATGGCTCTGCTGGTGGGCAGTCTGACAATCTCATACTTCGCTCTTTTATCGTTGAGCTGTGCTCGACGGTTTTGCTTTGAGATCGCAATCAAATGGTGCGGGATCGTCGCCTTCATCCAGGAAACGTCCTCGACCGTCGCCTGAATGCGCATGAGCCAAAGCGACGCGGCGAAAACAACTGCGCTGCCCACGAAGATGCCAATGTTCGCTTTCCGATTGTCATACATCTTCTGCATGAAGCCGAGCATGACGACGGCCATCGTCGCGCCCATGACCAACACCATGTAAGCGAACGTCTTTCAGTTTCGCTCACCGTGGATCGCGGTGGTGTGGTCCACGGTCATTCCGCAGATAGGGTCTTTGCTTACGGATTTTGATGCAGTCATGGTCATGTTCTTTTGTGGAAGGTTGTTGATACTGTTTAATTCCCTGGCAAGCTCGATTAAGTCGGCTTGTTCATGAGCGCAGCTTCACATCTTTGAATTGATATTCTTCAAACAACTTCGCCATGATTCAATCTTTCTCGGTAGTCGAGTTCCGTATCAATGTCTAATGCCGCAGCCGGGCATGTCACACGGCCGACGGTGTGTGGCGGTTGCTCACGCAGCCACTTTTTAGCTCCAGCATCGCCGGCCGAAATCGAAAGACTCTGCAATGCCGACGAGCTGACACAGGCCGGAACTCCTAAGCCTTCGGGATATTCCGTCGCGGCTGCGAAGTATCCGAACCGACTGACTTTCGCCAGCAGTTCTCGATAGTGACCTGAGTCAATCAACGGTTGATCACACAGTGCAATAATCGTTGACCCAATGTCGTTCACTGCAATCGCGTATTCGATGCCTACGCGTAAGCTCGTCGCTTGCCCCCTGCTCCAATCCACATTGGTGACAATATCGAGTTGAACGTTTTTCGGAGCAATGCAGTGCTCGAAAATTTCCGATTCATACGCGCCGAGCACGACGATCAACCGCTCGCAGCCCGCCATGGTCAGCCGTTTGATCGTTGAGCCGAGTAAGGTCGAGCCGTGCCAGGGCAGGAGTTGTTTGGGTCGACCCAGCCGCGTTGATCCGCCAGCGGCAAGCAAGATCGCAGTCGTAATTTCTTGGCCATTCACAGACTAACAGCCCCTGGTTCCCCAGCGACTGCGTGCTCGATACTTGGCATCGTGCTGTTTTTTATTGTCGCCTTTCGCTCCGCGAAAGAATGGGAAAACGCTACTTTCGCGGAGCGAAAGGCGACACTGATTTGCCGCTCGGTGCTTAATCGCTCGTGTTCGCTTGATGGATGAATGGGCTGTCGTCGCTCGTGAAGGAATCCACCTTCGCGTTCTCGCGAAAACGCAATCAACTCAGCGACAATCGACGTGGCGATTTCAGCGGGTGAGATCGCACCGATGTCGAGCCCCAATGGCGAGCGAATGCGAGCGATGTCGCGGTCGCTGAGCTTTCGTCCTCGCTGGTGCAATCGAGTCACCAATCGACCTAAGCGTCGCTTGGGCCCGAGTAGCCCGATCGATCGCACGGGTGAGTCGAGGAGCACATCCATCAGTTCCACGTCGCGATCGAAATCATGCGTCATGATGACAACGTCGGCGCTGTCGCTGAAATGAGTGCCGTGAACCAATAGCTCCTCGGCGATTTCGTGCATCGATCCACACAGCACCTCGGCGCCAGGAAATCGCTGCCGTTGCGTCAACTCGACGCGATGTCCAACAACCGTGACTCGCCAATCGAGTGCCACGGAAGCCGTCGAAACTGGAATCACATCATCACCAGAACCAAAGATCACTAATCGTCGGGGCGGTAAAATGATTTCGATCGCGGCTTCGATTGTCTCGCCGTTGGAATCATGCAACGCGAAGGAACAGTTGCGGTCAGCGGATTGAAGTTTGTCAATGAATGCAGCGATGGCTGGTGAAGAATACGCTTGATTAGATTGGGAATTCTGGCGACTTCCACCAACGGTGTTGGCGTTGGTTTGGTGAAAGTTTCCGTCAATATCGATGAGGAGAGTGTCTCCGACTTCGGCATAGTCCGAGTCGCTCCGATAAACGGTTAGCAAGCGAATTTCATGGCCGCTTGTGGTTGCATTGAGAATGCGACGAATGACCCCCGCCACACGATCATTGATTCGTTGACAAAAGACGTACACGACCCCTTCGCATCCGGTGTTGTATCGCGAAGCGTCGACTGAGTTGCCTGCCGTATCGAACGCGATCAATTTTGGTCCAGCGGCGGTCGCATCCCAAACTCTGCGGCAAAGGTCTTTCTCCAGGCATCCGCCGCTAATAAAACCAAGCCGTTCACCTGACTCAGACAAAAATAGTCGTGCACCCGGTCGCCCATACCCGCTTCCGTCCAACCGAACGACTGTGCAGAGAACGCAGGCCTCACCAGCTTCGTGCGCCGCAACCGCTTGTTCGAGTAAATCTTGCATAAAAGGACCTCCAGTCGCGGAGTTGAGGAAACGTTGAAACTATGCGGTCGCCATCACGCTCGCAGGCGTGAGCGGCAACTCACGAACTCGGCGACCTGTCGCGTTGAACACAGCATTGGCAATCGCAGCGGCGACACCCGTGATGCCGATTTCCCCAATACCCTTCGCTCCAATCGGTGACGCGTTGAAGTCGGGCGTATCGATCCACAAGATTTCAATATCAGGAATATCCGCGTTCACCGGCACGTGGTATTCCGCCAAATTATCGTTCGTAATGCGGCCATAACGATGATCCCAGTGCGTCGCTTCCTGCATCGCGTGACCGACACCCATTATCATCCCGCCCATAAACTGGCTGCGTCCGGTCCGAGCGTTCAGGATTGTGCCGCATGCGAAACAACCAAGCATACGACGCAGTCGCACCAGTCCGAGTTTTTCATCAACTGCGACTTCGACGAACTGTGCTCCGAAGGAGTGTGCTGCATACTCACCATCTTTAGACGGCGTGAACTTACCGCTCCCAGAAACAGAACGCTTGTGTGTCTCAGTTAAAAGTTCTTCGATGTCGATCGTGTCGCCGGCCATCGTCAACTTCCCACTGCGAATCGTGATTTCGTTCGCGTCCGCTTTCCGTATCGGCGAATCTTCTGGCAACAGCTCGATCAGCTTCGACTTCAAATCCTTGATACTATCCAGAAGCGCGCCGCCAACGCTGCCCGTTGTTGCACTGCCGCCCGAGATACCGCCCGGTGGCAAGTCCGTATCGCCGAGATCCATCGAGACGCGATTGACGGGGATACCCAACACGTCAGCCACCAACTGGCTCTGCACAGTCGCGGTTCCCGTGCCCATCTCTTGGGAACAACACGAAATCAGCACTCGTCCGTCGGCGTTCCACGTCAATTTAGCTTGTGTCGGAAAGAAGAATGCAGGGTAAGTGGCTGCGGCGACGCCCTGTCCGATCAACCAGTTTCCGTCTTTCTTTTGCCGAGGGAGCTGATGCCCAGCTTGCCAACCGAAAGTATCGCCACCGCGCTTCAGGCAATCGAGCAAGAGTCGTCCGCTGAACGGTTTACTGTCGAGCAAATCCTGTTCAGGTTCGTTCAACTTGCGCAGCTCAATCGGATCCATCTTCAGCTCGTAGGCCAATTCATCGATTGCCGATTCGAGCGCAAACATGCCCGGCGTTTCGGCTGGCGCACGCATGAAGGTCGGGACTTGCGAATTCAAGCGACAGCGTCGCTGATCCAAACGCAGCGATTCAGCCTGGTACATCATCCGAGTCGCCATCGTGAACGCTTCGTCATAAACATCCTTGACCGCGACGGATGCAACACCCGAGTGAATGATCGATGTGATCTTGCCATCGGAAGTAGCACCGATCTGGACTCGTTGTCGCATCGGCGTGCGATGTCCGGTGCCGCCATACATTTGACCTCGAGTGACTTCGATTTTGACTGGTGCGCCAACCGCCTTCGCACAGAAACACGCCAACACGGCTTGCGGCCACATGGCGCCCTTGCTGCCAAAAGCGCCGCCGATGAACTTGCACACTACGCGAACTTGTTCTGGACTGAGTCCAAACAGTTGTGCGTAGGTTTTCTGGCTTATCGCCAGCCCTTGTGACGTATCGTAAACCGTCAAGAACGGCTTACCATCTTTCTCCGACCATTGCGCAATCGTCGCGTGAGGCTCGATCGGATTGTGGTGATTACCGAACGTCGGATACTCCGAATCGATTTTCACTTCGGCTGCTTCGAATTGCTTCTCGGCATCGCCCCTGGTGAGCACCGCTGGGCTTCCAAAGAGATCGTCCGGTCGCTCGTCGGCGGGCGCAGCGTCAATATCTGTGACGTGCTCGCCAACTTCGTAATCGATTTTCACAGCCAGCGCAGCATCGCGCGCGTCCTCGAACGACTCCGCCACCACGGCAGCCATGTATTGCCCGGCAAAGAATGCTTCGTCCTCGGCAGCAGGGAACAAGTGTGAAGGATAGTTTGTCGATTGATTCGACTCGTTCATCGTCTTTACACGCGTGAACTTCGGCAGGTTCTTCTGCGTCAGCACGAGACGCACGCCGGGCATCGACTCAGCAACCGAGGTATCGATCGACTTGACTTTGCCACGCGCGACATTGCTTGGCACAGCGACCGCATGCAGTAAACCGTTGACTGGCCATTCCGCAGTGAAAGTGGCCGTTCCGGTCACCTTCTCGTGCCCTGACCTGCGAACGATCGACTTTCCAACTGGCCCATTAAGCGTAATTACTTTAAAACCGCTCATCTGATTATCCTCTTCCGTGCTGCATGGCCCAAAGTTGTTCGTCGTTGAGCGGACCCCGATCGCGAACGATCTGTAGAGCCCGAACGATTGTGTTTTTGGCCAGTGGAACTTTGAATTCCAGACCGCTTGGCGGATTCGCATCCGCCAGTGCGGCGTCGGCCGCGCGAGCGAATGTTTCGTCGCTCGCAATCTCGCCAACAAGTGCTTGCTCAGCTTCCGCACTGTGCCACGGGATCGGCGCGAGACCACCTAAACCGACGTTTGCCGCCGCGATACGATCGCCGTTCATGTGCAATCCCACTGAGCAACTCGCCAACGCAAACGCGTAGCTGCTGCGTTCGCGGATCTTGAGGTACAAGCTGTTCTTTAGAGTTTCCGTCATCGGAAGACGCAGCTCTTTGATCACTTCGTTCGGCTTGAGTGCCGTCGTGTATTGGAACGAGCCTTCAGGCGCCTGATAGAAGTCTCGAGCAGCAACCGTGCGTTCTCCATCGGGACTTGCAAGCACAAGTTGCCCGCCGAAAGCAACGAAGGTCACCGCAAAGTCGCCTGGGTACATGCCGACGAGTTTGCCGTTGTTGCCAAGCACTGCGAGCAGCGAAGTCTCAACACCGTCACCAAACACGTCACCATCGGAATCGGCCGAATTTATTTTTTGCGTGCTCTCATGCTCGACTGGCATGTCCGTGTGCCGGTAATACGCCGATCTGGTGCGTTGCAGCAAGTTGCCGCCCAGTGTTGCCATGTTTCGAATTTGTGGTGAGGCGGCAAGGATCAGCGATTGGCGAACAACCGGAAGCTTTCCGTTGACAAGCGGATGATCGGCCAAGTTCGCCATCGTGCATGCGGCCCCGATCACTAGCTGGTCATCGCGTGTTTCGACGGAGGACGACAAAACCTTTCGGACATGAATGACCGACTTGGGCGTCAACACATTCAGCTTCATTAAATCGACCAATGTCGTACCGCCAGCGATTGCCATTGCGTCTCTGTGGTCGATTTTCGAGCAGGCTGTCGCGAGCGATTGTGGTTCTTCGTAGCTGAAAGGAATCATGACAGCGTCTCCTTCGTCACGGGGGAAGTGCGAATCGCAGGATCGCTAATGGGTTCCGCACCAGCCGTTTGGCGAACGGCGACGAGAATATTGGGATAAGCACTGCAGCGGCAAAGGTTTCCGCTCATCCACTCGCGTGCTTCTTCAGATGATTTTGCCGCGTGTCCTTCTTTGATACACGCGATGCCTGACATGATTTGGCCGGGTGTACAGTAACCGCACTGATAGGCGTCACAGCGAAGAAACGCATCCTGAAGCGGATGCAAAGTCTCGCCATCCGAAATGCCTTCGATCGTCAGGACCTCCTCACCATCGATCGTTGCGGCGAGCGTCAAACACGATAACACACGTTTCCCGTTGATGTGTACCGTGCACGCACCACAAGCACCTTGGTCGCAACCCTTTTTGGTCCCGGTCATCTGTTCGTTTTCACGAAGCAGATCGACCAACGTCGTGCGAGAGTCGATATCAAACGACTTCTTTTTGCCGTTCAACGTCAATGCTATAGTCACCTTGGACCGAGAAGTCGGCTTTTGACCCGCCGCCGCCGCATGATCCTTGTCTTCCGCCACGACGATGCCAGAGGCTGCCGCGGCCGCGCCGACCCCTTTCAGGAAGTCGCGTCGTCGTACCCCGTCCGAATTGGTCATTCGTCTTCTCCAGGTCGTGGACAGTCGTCGCCAGTAAAAGCTTTACATTGGCGAGGCAAGCCGATCACACAATTCACGATCTCAAAATCTCAACGGAGAATCGCTTTAAGCGGCGATTTTTAGATCGCTAAGTACGCTTGGCGGCATGTGCGTGGTGCCAGCCAGAGCAATTGCGGCGCCACAAAATGCGCCCCCGGAAAAAAATTAATGTTTCGACTCATCCGATCGAAAGTTCGCCACCTCTTGAATAATTCGTCGGATGGTGCTGAAAAACGAAATGCACCGTGCGAGATACTCATCCCGGTTGGATCGAGCCCTAGTTCGGTCGACAGTGTGATGACAGCAGGAGAATCCCAATCGCTGGGTGAAACATATGAAAGGCGTCCTGTAAACAATCCTGTTCTTTGGATGGCCCCACCTATCATGGCCCAAGCCCGCCATGTCCTCAAAGCCGAATTTCGTGATCACTGTCCATGGAACAACCAACGTCTCGATGGGCTCGTCAAAGTCCTAAGAGAATCAAAGACGTTTCAAGCTTCAGATGGAATATCGCTTTTCTACCGTGTCACATCCGGCCGTGAAGCCTTGCGGAACATGGTCGGTCCGCGGGAGACGGAATCGGCCTCCGCCTCGGACGAAACCTCGGACGAAACCACGGACGAAACCACGGACGAAACTTCGCCGCCGGTTCCGGCAAAGCAGCCGCACCCGGGAATGCCACTGGCGGAAGCCATTCAGCGTCTCACGGGAACACTGGTGGGCAAAGATGGACACTGACCTGTCTGGTCGTCACCTTGAACAGCAATGGACTGGTCTCGCGTGCGGCGGTGGTCGACAATCTTCGAAAGGCAATCGTCAGCCAATGTGATGTTGCGGAAAATGATATTCACATGGCCGGACCTGTGATCGACGGGCTGACAGTCGATGAGGCCAGTCTTAAGTCGCTGACAACATTTGCAGGGCCGTCGTCACTGTTGATCTTCTTCATCTGCTGGTGGTCGCTGGGATCATTTGTTTCCGGCGCCGTCGTGTTTCTGACCGCTGCCTTTTGTCAGGCGACATTGCTGGCCCTTATTTATTTCACCGGTCAGCGGGTCCGTGATGACTGCCAGCGTCGCGCTGGGAATAGCTGTTGACGACGCACTCCATTTTCTTGCCTTCTTCCGCCGAGTTGTCAGTGAGCCGGGGACCCGCCGCCACGACCGTCCGGTCCCGCCGCCATAGCTGATCGAGCTGTGCTCGATATCAGCCAAAACGAACCCGCCCCGTTCTGCGTCAACGCGAACCGCTGACTTTGGCGTCTATCACTTTCCTCGTCGGCGACCTTTTTTGGGCTTCTGGGCTTTCGATGCAAAGCCGGGCTCTGAAGAATCTTCGTCATCAGGCACTGGCTGGCCCATTTTTTTCTTCAACTCGTGAATTCGATCGCGCAAATGAGCGGCGCGTTCGAAATCCAGCTGCTCGGCGGCTGCCAGCATTTCGCTTTCCATTTCACGCAGAAATTCCTGAGTCACAAACTGAGACTCGGACGTCACGCCGACCATTTCCCGTTCGACTCGGCGAGCCTGGATTTCTTCTTCAATGCCTTTTCGAATCGCCTTCCGAATCGTCTCCGGAGTAATCCCATGTTCCTCGTTGTACGCCGTCTGAAGTTTGCGGCGGCGGTTGGTTTCGTCAATCGCACGCTGCATGCTTTGGGTGACAGTGTCCGCGTACAGAATAACTTTGGCGTTGACGTTTCGAGCGGATCGGCCGATCGTCTGAATCAAGCTGGTTTCGCTGCGCAGAAAGCCTTCCTTGTCTGCATCCAGAATGGCGACAAGAGACACTTCGGGAAGGTCGAGCCCCTCGCGAAGCAAATTCACACCAATCACGGCATCGAATTTTCCTTCGCGCAGTTCACGCAAAACTTCGACGCGTTCGAGAGCGTTCAGTTCTGAATGCAGCCATTCGCAACGGATGCCTTCTTCTTTCATGTAACTGCTCAGGTCTTCGGCCAGACGTTTCGTCAACGCCGTGATCAACACGCGTTCGTTCGAGGCGGCTCGTTCGCGGATCTGTTCAATCAGATGCTGCACCTGACCTCGTGCCGGAACGACAAAGATTTCCGGGTCCACAAGCCCGGTCGGACGAATCACCTGTTCAACCACTTCGCCGCTGGTCTGATCCAGCTCCCAGTTCCCTGGTGTGGCCGAAACCAGAACGCGATACGAAGGTTTGTTGTTCCATTCGTCGAACTTCAGCGGACGATTGTCCTTCGCCATCGGCAGACGAAAACCATGATCGACCAGAGTGGTCTTTCGAGCGTTGTCGCCCGCATACATGGCTCGAATCTGTGGCAGAGTCGCATGAGATTCATCCACAAAGATCAGGAAGTCTTCAGGAAAAAAGTCGTACAGCGTGTACGGGGCTTCTCCCGGCTTTCGTCCGGCCAGCGCACGGCTGTAATTTTCAATGCCCGGACAAAAGCCGGTTTCCTTCATTAGCTCCAGATCATGACGCGTGCGAGCCGCCAGACGTTGCGCTTCCAGCAGCTTGCCTTCCTTGCGAAAGGTCTCAAGGGTCATATCCAGTTCTTCACGAATCTCGTCCAGAGCCGCATCGATTCGACTTTGAGGAAGAACAAAGTGCTTCGCCGGATAAATATAGATCTCCTTCAGCGATTGAGATTCCTTGCCCGATACAGGATCGATCATCGTCAGCTTTTCGATCTCATCGCCCCATAATTCGATTCGATAGGCGAACTCCTCGTAAGCTGGCCAGACTTCAATCACATCACCGCGGACTCGGAATTTGGAACGTGCCGGATCGAAGTCGTTCCGATCGTACTGAATGTCGATCAGCTTCATCAGCATGTTGTCACGATCAATCTGCTGACCCACATGCAGCGGGATCATCATGTTCAGATAATCCTTCGGCGATCCGAGCCCATAAATACAGCTGACACTGGCCACGACGATCACATCATTGCGGCTAACCAGTGCGCTGGTGGCCAGCAGGCGCAGGCGGTCGATCTCTTCATTGATCGATGAGTCTTTTTCGATGTAAATATCCCGCTGCGGAATGTAGGCCTCCGGCTGATAGTAGTCGTAGTAGCTGACGAAGTACGTGACCGCGTTGTTTGGGAAGAATTCGCGGAACTCGCCATACAGCTGAGCGGCCAGAGTCTTGTTGTGTGACAGAACCAGCGTGGGTCTCTGAACATGTTGAATCACGTTCGCCATTGTGAACGTCTTGCCCGAACCGGTGACGCCCAGCAGCACCTGCGTCCGTTTGTCGTCGTGGATGCCCTTGATCAGAGCTTCGATGGCCTTCGGCTGGTCGCCGGCTGGCGCGAATTCACTGACGAGCTGAAACTTTTGATCTTTATTCATCGGGGATTTAAGCAATCAATGGGAAACAGCAATCACTTCGCGGCCCGCAACCTGGGCCCAGCGTTTCGGCAGATTGCGGAGTCTTGCAGATTTGACACTCTTAGTCTCGTTCGATCAATAATTGTCGCCTTTCGCTCCGCGAAAGTAGCGTTCTTTCGCGGAGCGAAAGGCAACGATCAGACACT
>JBDNHX010000022.1:0-1955 GCA_041688565.1 Planctomycetaceae bacterium | reverse complement strand
GGACGCCGCAGCCGCGGGTCTGCCCGAGGCCTGTTGCTGCTGGATCGGACGGAGGTTGCTCCTGGTCAGCCTGTGACTATTCGCGCTCAGCTTTATGATGCCAGACTGCAGCCTCTGGTGACGGAATCGGTTCCGCTGACCATTGTGGACAATGAAGGCCAGACAATCACGGTGCCGGATCGACTCAACCCGGACGGTCGAGGAGCCGGTCAGTACGTCACCAGCTTCCGTCCGCCACGTTCCGGCGCTTATCGTATTTCCGTGCCAGTCCCGGAATCATCCGACGTTCTGCAAACCACGATTGATGTTGTCCTGCCAAATCTTGAGTCCCAGAACCCAACTCAGAATGCCGAACTGCTGACCAATTTGACCAGGGAGACTCAGGGCAAGTATCTGAGCCTGGCTGAACTGGCGACCCTGCCGGCACTTCTGCCCGATCAGAGTCAGCCGGTCGTTGTCGACGAACAACTGCGAACACTGTGGGACCGCGGCTGGCTCTTGTTTCTGATGATCGCCCTGCTGGCGACGGAGTGGATTCTGCGACGCGTCTGGCGGCTGTCGTAGAAATTGACTCGAGCGAAGTCAGCGCTTCCAGTCGCAACCAGATCCCGGACGCTATCTTATTTCAGGACTGGCTCTAACGGGACAGCACCATGTTTCACCCGCCGCAGTGCGTCAGCGGGCTGTTGATTAATTTTTTTTCGCGAAAGTCACACTAACCCGAAGTTGCATTTTTGAAGTTGCGATCATCGCAGTTGCGGGAGATTCATGGATCGAAAAGTCAGGGGGAAATCATAACCCGACGCGTCAGCGAGGGATTTTCGAACATTCATCCCGAAACGCAAAAGCACAATCCCTCACTTACGTTTCGGGTTGGGATAGTGGAAAACTCGTAACTTCAAAACTGGCGATTCGGTTTAGTGCCAAAACAACCATACCTGTTCACCGGCGGTGTCCGTGCGATGTTCGCAAATACAGGAGTGACGAATGATGCGATCTGGTTTTTTCCACGCGGCTATTCTGATGATTGTCTGGTCTCTTCCCTGCGCTGCTCAGGAAGAACGAATTCCCCATGCTCAGGACAAGCCGCCCGGACCGGCGCTTAGTCCGGCCGAAGCCATGGCAAAGATGACGGTGCCGGAAGGATTCACCGTCGAACTGGTGGCGTCGGAACCCGATATCGTCAACCCCGTCGCGATGACGATTGATGAACGTGGCCGCTTCTGGATCACGGAATCATTCGAGTACCCTCGGCGAGAAGCTGGGCCAGGACGCGATCGAATCAAGATTCTGGAAGACACGGACGCGGACGGCAAAGCGGACAAGTTCACCGTGTTCATGGAAGGCCTGAACATTCCAAGTGGCATCGCCGTTGGGCATGGTGGCGTCTGGGTCGTGAATTCGCCAGACATTTTGTTTGTCCAGGATACCGATGGAGACGGCAAGGCGGACACTTCGGAAGTCGTCGTCACCGGCTTTGGTCGCGATGACACTCACGAACTGCCGAATTCACTGACCTGGGGCCCCGATGGCTGGCTGTATGGGCTCAACGGCGTCTTCAATCCTGCGCATGTGGTTTACGGTCCGAAAAATGCGAACTTCAAAGAAGGTCAGAAGCCATGGGACTTCACCTGTGCGATGTTTCGCATTCATCCAAAGACGCGTGAGTTCCAGGTGTTCTGCGAAGGCACGAGCAATCCGTGGGGCATCGCGTTCAACGACGAAGGCGAAGCGTTCATCAGCGCGTGTGTGATTGATCATCTGTGGCATCTGACAGAAACGGGTTACTACCATCGCCAGGGAGGCCCGTATCCGCCGTTCACGTGGAAGATCGAAAGCATCGTCAGTCACAAGCACCAAAAGGCGGCGTACTGCGGCATTCACAGGTACGACGGCGATGACTATTCAGAGGAAGAGCGCAAGAGACGTTACCTGGTCAACATCAACGGCAGCGG
>JBDNHX010000187.1:0-18042 GCA_041688565.1 Planctomycetaceae bacterium | reverse complement strand
TGTCTGGAGGCTGTACGTGCCTGGGGGCAGTTCGGTCGGGGTGTCCGGCGTAAGAATATACGTCTTCTCCCCGGTTGTCATATCTTCAGCAAAAACGCTGTGGTGCGATATCGCGTCGTAGACAATCGGCTGCGCTGTGGCAGAGAGTAAAAGAGTACCCGTTGTGGGAGTCGTGGCAGGATCAAGCGTCGGAGTACAGCCCCACTTGTAAGTCGCGAACAGGACGAGGAATAGCAGCAGACCACTCGTGCCGCTAATCATGCGTTGCCCTGGAGAGGTGCTTTTGAGGAAGCTTTCGATTTTTGTCTTCATAGAAATCTCCGGAGAATTCATCGCCAGTCGAATTGCTGTAGAGGCAGGAGTTTATCACGAGAGAAAAGCCGCGGACTCCATACCTTCCCCCAATCCAGACGACCTCAGCATGGCGATCCTGCGCCGCTGACCCAATAATCTTTGAAATAAAAGTACGGTAATCGTTATGCACTCCCAGCTTGAAAGAACTTGACTGGCTCCGAATTTCGATTCATCGTTTCCAATGTTTTTGTGAGTTCCGTGACGTGTTTGTTCCATCTTTTTATGATTGTTTGAGTACGGAAGCGTCATGGCACGAGTTCAAGAACAATGCGAATTGCGGCCGTTTCGGTTACAGGCAAAGCTGAATCGCGATACGATGGTGTGCCATACTGATCGCTGCCACGGATCACTCGTTCTGTTCCGCTATCTGGGCCAGTGGGATCTGTCAGGTTCGTTTTCGCGTCAGCGATCGTCCGTTTGTATTCACGAAACCAGTCCGAACACCATTCGCCGACACCATCTCGCATATTCTGCACACCGAGTGCATTCGAGCCCTGGATTTCTGCACGGCGTGCGAACTCCCATTCCGCGTCTGTCGGTAGTCGATAATGACGTCCAACGGCCTTTTCCTTTTCAAGTCCCGATAGCCACTTGCAGAATTCCAGTGCCTCTTGATAGGAGACGTTCGTAACGTAAGACTTTTCTTCTCCTGCCTGTTGAGCCCCATCTTCTCCGCTAGAATCCTTGAACTCTTTGAACATCGCCTGAGTCACTTCCGTCTGGGCCATATAGACAGGCTTCGTGAGTTGGACGATGTGCGACGGCATCGCTTTTTCCGCAATATCTTTTACGTAAACTCTCGGATATGGCTCGGGACGTCTTTCAAGTTCCTGATATTCTTTGCCCGAGCATCCCATCTCGAATTTCCCCGAGGGAATTAGGCTGAAGAGCATGCCAAGACTGTTTTCTTCGGTCAATTTGAGGTCCCTCTGCCTCGCCTGCTCTTGCACCATTTCACGGATCGAATCGGCAGTGGAGGCTGCATCGGTCGGCAGGTCGAGTTGCTCCGGAGGCACTGGATCCGCCACGGGCTGCGGCGGCCAGACGTAGACGATGGCTGCGACTGCCAGCAAAAGGACGGACACAGCGGAAACCTGCCAGATTGCCGTCCAGTTTTTCCGGGTTCTGGTTCCGGCGGGAACCTGTCGGACCGGTAGCGGTTCGTCGTCAGGCGCAGTCTCCTTTGAGTGCTGTTCCAGCCAGCCCTTGAGCGCCTCCGCAAAGGCCGCGCAGTCCGGGTAACGATGCTTTGGATGTTTCTGAATCGCCTTCAGGCAGATCGCATCCAGTTCTTTCGGAATACTCGGGTCGTGGCGACTTGGCGGAGGTGGCGGCTGCGACACCTTCATTCCGACAACGGCGCTTGCGTGACCCTCAAATGGGCGATGACCGGTCAGACACTCGAAAAGCACAACGCCCAGACTGTACTGATCGACGGCTCTGTCATGATTCTCCTGTCTCGCGACGGGCTCTCCATCGGTATCGCCCTCGGATGCGTTACCATCCAGCAACTCCGGTGCCATGTAAGCGATTGTCCCAGTGAAGTTTCCCGGCTCGGTCAGGTCATCTGTGTTTGATATCCAGCGGACGAGCCCGAAGTCTGTAATAAAAGGCCGTGCCTGAGCGCTGATCAAAATATTATGAGGCTTGACATCCCGGTGGATCAAATTGTTCTCATGTGCGAACTGAAGGGCGCCCGCGATGACTCGGATCCATTCCACGGCCTGCCGTCGATCCACTGAGCCCTGACGAAGACGACTCGACAACGACATGCCTTCGATATATTCAAACACGATATACAGAAAGCCCTTGTCCTCAGCACATTCATACGCCGGAACAATCGCATCGTGACGACGAAGCAGCGATGCCGCTCGGGCTTCTTTCAGGATTCGATCACGGTGCTTCTTTTTTGCGGAGTCCAGCAGAGAAACTTTCAGAGCAACCAGCTGATCCAGATGCGGATCATAGGCAAGGTAAACTCGACCAAAACCTCCCTCTCCCAGTACGGCTTTGAGTTCAAAGCGTCCCAGTGATGTCAGCGTCAGCTCTGGCTTCACAGCTTCTTCACTCTCTTCAAAATGGTCGTGAGTGTCAGCAAAATCCATCGTCACGTCACTGCTCGGATGTATGATTACCTTCTTAGGCATCTGTGAGCAACTGCAGGCTTGCCAGAGCGTCGAAAAGCGACTGAGCTGTGCTGAACCGCTCTTCGGGTACGCGCGACAAACCAACTTTGATCACTCGTGCCAGTCCGTCCGGAATTTCGGGATTGTATAACTTCGCTGGCCGAGCGTTCCCCATCAGACGATGCTGGACAGCCTCGGCTGGCGTTCCATTCGGATATGGAAACTCGCCCGTCAGCAATCGGTAGAGACAAACAATCGCCGCGTAAACATCGCACTCCGGTCCCACCGATCGGCTGTCGAGCAGTTGTTCGGGCGACATGTAGGGAATGGATCCGCAGATATCGCCCGAGGCGCTAATTCCCGAGTATCCCGATGTCTCATAGAATTTGGCGAGTCCAAAGTCGGAGATCTTGAGATGCAGCTTTCCGTTTCTCAGGCTCCCCAGAATGTTGGAAGGCTTGATGTCACGGTGAATGACTCCGGCCTTGTGAGCAAATTGCAAGGCCTCCAAAACCTGCAGGATCACTTTGACTGCCATTCGAACGCGACGTGCCGGTGTATGTCCCCAGACCAATTGCTCGATTTCTGCTGCTTCGACAAACTCGAGGACCAGATAGGGATTCATCTCAGCAAAGCCAAAACTCAGGCACTGCACAATTCGACGATGCTGCAGTTTCAAAAGGATATTTGCCTCACGCAGAAACAGTTGCCTCACATGATCGTCGGGGCGCCGTTCGGGATGAATGCACTTGATGGCGACCTTCCGATTCGTTCCCAGCTGGACGGCCCGATACACGATCCCCATCGCTCCTCGGCCGATTTCCTGCAGTGAGGCGTATCCCGGGATTGCCGGGATATCAGGTTCGTCATCGGAAGGACCACTTGATGACGTGATCAGAGTTGGAGCATAACCCGGGGCTGATGGAATACTTCCCAGGAGCCGCACAGTCAGCGACGCGTTGCCGCAGCGGATCTGATCACCGTCCTGCAGTTTAGCCAATTCAATTTTGTTTTCATTGACAAACGTTCCTTCGGCTGAGTTGAGATCAATGATCCTGGAAGTGAGTGATGTCAGGACGATGATTGCATGCCGGAGCGCGGCCCCGGAAGTGGAGTCCAGAACGACAGGCAATCCCGGCTCGGTTCCAACCACGTATTGGCCTGGAATCGCCAGTTGATACGGCTTTGAAGCGGAAATTTTCCCCCGGACTCGAAGCACCATGGCCGTGTGAACTGCCGTCGAACGCAACAAGATGTCGGCTAGCCGCAATCCTCCGCGATCTTTGAGGATCGCCTGCACCTCCCGGAATTCTTCTTCGACAGCAGCATCCTGAGTCTCATCGTGGACGGGAAGGTAATCCGTGATCATTTGCCGCATGATGCGATTGAGCTTCCGGGCAGCCGTCTGCAACAGGTTTCCGGCTTGGCGCGGAGTTCCAAATCGCCCATCCGAGCAAAGCTCTTCGAAACTGACAGCAGGGACTCCCGTTCTGGCTGGGTTCAACACTCGCGCGTCAAACACGTCCCAGACATCCAGCTGACCTTTGTCCTCACATTCTCTCCGCATCGCGTTGATTGCCAGACGCAGGAGGTTGCCAGCCCATTCGCCGGCAAATTCGTCATGCGGCGGCCTCGCGGCATTGTCCGGAGGCATGAAGCCTTCGATCTGGTCGAGGCTCACGGCATTCAGCGCCGGTTGTCGTTGCTGGTCTCGCAGAAAATTCAGGAGTGATCGGCGCAGATAATCACGAAACCGGCGATTGGGAGCAGTCTCCTGGCTCTTCAGAAAACGGCTCACCAGATTGTCCTGCGGTGCCGGAATCAGGAGTTTGGCAATCAGAAACTCGTGTACCACATCTTCAGCCTGATCGGGCGGAACCCGCCCATATTGCATTAAATAGTGCTCAAGCGGCGGTCCATAATGGTGGAATAGCCTTTCGAACAGTTGCCGTCGACCGTCCGGAGAAGTCTGCGCCGCTCCATGGATCATCGACATCACTGTCGATCCGATCTCCTGGCGAGCCGCGGATTTTGCAGGTGTGGCCATGATGTGATCGACTTCGCATCGAGCGGTTTATTAATGTCTTCTCAGCCGGAACGCGTTAGCGTCCGGTTCTGTGAAAACCGTGAGCGAGCGATCAACGGCTGATTTTGACGAGACACTTATTGACAGCTCGATGCTAAGCTCTTTTGAGTTTGGCGACCAGCGACTTCCTGTATGACAAAGCATCAGCCCGACGAATGAACGCACTCTCTCCAGCGTGGAGTCATTGTGGAACGATTCGGGCGCGAAAATTCCGAAAGTTTTGGACGAATCGAAGAATTATTGAGCTGTGGTAGCAGAGGCTGTCGTGTCTTTGAAGACATTGCAGCTCGACGCGGTGCGAACCACCTTCATTGGCGAGAGCCTTGGGAATTGTGTGAATGCACGCGTCTCTGAGCAGTTGGGGCGCCAACGCCTGTTGCTATGATGTCGTCGGCCCACGTGGAAGTTCAACAGCTTCACTCTTGCATTGATTCCCCTTGATGCCAGCAGATCGATTATGCCCAGTCGCTTCAAAATGACACCTCCGCCCGTTCGGCCACATCGACTGCTGTGGCTTTCGCTTGTGACGACGTTTGCGAGCGAATATTTCATTATGAAGCTGCTTCCCTGGATTCTGCCTGCGAAAAGCGGTGACTCATTTCAAGCTGTTGTTGATGCCTGCCTGCTAACGCTGTTCGTCGCGCCCGTATTGTGGCTCGTGGCTGTTCGTCCGGTCCAAAGGCTGGCCGATAGTCGCATGCATTTTCTGCGTCAGGCTTTGTCGGCGCAGGAAGAAGAACGCAGACGGATTACTCAAAACCTGCATGATGGGCTCGGGCAATCACTGACAAGCCTGATGCTTGGCCTGGGAGCTTTGCAGGAGACGTCCACGAGCCCTGAAGTCCGGGAACAGGTGGATGTGCTGCGGCAAATGGGGGCAGATTTGCATACAGAGTTGCGGCGAATTGTCAGGGGTCTTCGACCAGTCATTCTGGATCAATTGGGGCTGGTGGCGGCGATCGAACGACTGGTCGAGGAGGTTCGCCAGACAGCAATACCGGCAGTCGAATTTGCTGCGTCGGGGCTCAACGAAACACGCCTCGAAGCGGACATTGAGTCAACGGCATTTCGGATCGTTCAGGAGGCACTTTCAAACGCCATTCAACATTCCGATTCAACCTGGATTCGAGTGTCGGTGACCGTGCGGGGCAGGGAATTGGAGCTGGAAGTCTCAGACAACGGAAAAGGTTTTGACGCGCCGGCGGCTGTTCGCGGGAAGAGCAGCGGCTATGGATTACTTGGCATTCGTGAGCGTGCGACAATCTCTGGTGGCCGAGCGGAGATTGTGGCCAGCCCAGGAACTGGTACGATCGTCTCCGTTCATTTGCCACTGGCCGTTCAGAGTGCAACTCATGTCTGAGATTCGAATCTTCATCGCTGATGATCATGCGGTCCTGCGGTCGGGACTGAAACTGCTGATCAATACTCAGACAGACATGAAAGTCGTTGGCGAAGCCGGCGACATTGTCGCGACACGAGTGAAGGTCCTGGAATTGTGTCCTGATGTCCTGACGCTCGACCTGTCAATGCCCGGCGGTGACGCGCTGGTCGAAATCACTTATCTGGTAAAAAATGTTCCGGAGACGCGAATCCTGGTCCTGACGATGCACGATGATGTGTCGATGTTTCAAATGGCAATCAGTGCCGGAGCGGCTGGGTATCTTGTGAAGTCCGCCGCAGACACAGAACTGCTGACAGCCATTCGAACGGTGGCTGCGGGGCGGCCTTTCATGAGTCTGCCGGGGCGAGACCGTCCGACGATCCCGGAATCAGATCGTGGCGAAGATGTACATGATCGGGAAGCGCTGGACATGCTAAGCGCCCGCGAACACGAAGTTCTAACGCTCCTTGCGCAAGGTTACACGAATCAGTCGATTGCCGATCGACTGTTCCTGAGCGTCAAGACGATCGAATCGTATCGGTCACGACTGATGGCCAAACTGACACTCAAGACACGAGCCGATCTGACGCGTTTCGCTTTGCGATTCGGGCTCTTGAAGTCCGATTCGTGAGGTGCCCGGAGGCCGGATGAGGGGGATGACCTTGATTGAACGTGATAGGCCAGAAAACGGTCCAATTTCCTGCCCCCTCACCCTAACCCTCTCCCCCGGGGAACGGTTGTAAAATTGGAAAATCGTTTGCGGGGGAGAGGGGACAGTCGCAAGACACTTGCAGCCTCATTCCGGACCGCGCGAAATATAGATGCGCCGCCATTGATGCGCTTTACATGATGCCTTGCCGGGGTTTCCCCGGCAGCCGCCGCAGAAAAATTCAAACCCTCCCCGGCATACAGGCGATCAAGGTTGATTTATGCTTTCGTCGATCACTGAGTAATGTCTCGGCAGACCTGAAGTGCTCAGAAGAGACGATTGATCTGCATCCCAAATTCCAGCGTTACCATCTGTGAAGAGTGAGATCACCATGCTTTCAATTCTTTCTTAAATTCGCCGCGCGCCGCGCAGTGCAAGTTCACGAATTCGGTCTCGACGAAATCAATCGCGTGATTCACAGGTGGGCTGTGAGGCGATGGAGTCGCGCATCCTGTTGTCGGCGATCACCGGCACGATCTACGACGATGTTGACTCAAGCGGCACGAAGACTGCCCAGGATCATACACTTGGCGAATGGCAGGTCTACATAGACATCGACCAGAACGGCGTGTTGAACAGTCTGCCGAGTGGAGCGATGGAGCCGTCGGTTCTGGCAAATGCTGGCGGCGACTACAGCATCAATATGAATGGGTTTGCCACCGGTCTGTACCGAGTCACCGAAGTAGTGCAGGCAGGCTGGACGCCGACGGCTCCCTTGTCGCGCGATGTCTCCTTTAAGTTCATCGGCTCGGCAGGAGCCTCGCTCCCGAGAATCAACCTTCAATTCGCTACCACCGAAATCCGAGACTGCACCCCTGAAGTACGTCGGCTGCTTTGGCTGTTGTTCTGAGCCTCATTCGAGGCTACCATGACGGTCCCTCCCGCCCCACCAGCAGGCTGTCGATTTAATGAGCCGCAAAGCGCTAGCTGCGGGTGAGAGCGTAAAATACAAGAGGAAAACACCCGCGGCTAGCGCCATGCGGCTCACAGTTGTGACTAAATCGACGGCGTACCAGCCCTCCTAAGCACCAATACCGGGGATTGTTATGAAGCGTCATTACCCGTGTGGATCAATGGAACACGGACTCAGCCGTCGCGCGTTTTTGAATCGAACGGCGCTGGGTTCTGCTGGCCTGGCCGCTGGCCTCGGGGACATCATTACATCAAGGACGGCGATCGCTGAACAGGTTCAGGCGAAGCGTAAACGGGTTCTCAACATCTTTCTGCATGGCGGCGTCAGCCAGTTGGAAACATGGGATCCCAAACCGAACACCGATACTGGCGGGCCGTTTCGGGCAATTCCAACTTCGGTGCCCGGAATTCATATTTGCGAGCTTTTGCCGCACACGGCGAAGCAGATGCATCGCCTGTCGATCGTGCGCAGCCTTGATACGAACAACGGTGATCATGCCCGCGGTGTCGTGGAGATGACAACCGGACGCGGTCGGATGCCGGGCGCTGATTTCCCACACCTTGGCGCCGTGACCGCTCGATCCCTGATGCCGGAGACATTTTCGCTGCCGGGGCATGTCTTGATTCGCAGTTCTCCCGGCGGAAGAAATGTGGAGTCGGAATTTCACTCAGCCGCGTACCTCGGACCGCGTTTCGCCAGCATGGCGCTCTACGATGGCAATCCTCCCAAGTTTGACGATCGCCCGAAAGAAATAACGGACGATGCGGATGAGCGACGAAATGCCATTCGCGAACGGGCCAACGAGCGATTCTTACGGCGACGTCGCACGGCAGAAACCGAGGCCTATAATTTTTCCTACGTTCAGGCCCGTGAATTACTGGCAAACCGGCATGTGTTTGAAATCAGCCGTGAGTCCGCAAGCGACCAGGAGCGATACGGCACCAGCCAGTTTGGTAAGCACTGCCTGCTTGCCAGGAGACTTCTCGAGAACGGAGTTCCCTACGTTCAGGTCAACCATGCCGACTATGACACGCATCATGAGAACTTCGACTTTCACATTGAACAACTTGGCGAATTTGACCAACCGTTCGCAACACTCGTCGCCGATCTGGCCGATCGCGGATTATTGACTGACACTCTCATCTGCGTGATGAGCGAGTTTGGACGCACTCCAAAAATCAATAAGACGTATGGACGTGACCATTGGGGCACTGCGTGGAGTGTTGTGCTGGGCGGATCATCCATCCAGCCGGGCGCAGTGATCGGTAAGACGAACGCCAACGGAACAGCGGTGACCGATCGTGCGGTTGACCATGGTCATATCTTTCACACGATTCTTCAGGCGGTGGGCGTAGATTCAATGGGTGAGTTCGAGATCGCCGGTCGAACATTTCCGGTTGCTGATCCCTCACGGGGAGCCATCGCGGAGTTGTTGACATGACTACGAACGCATCCGTCGATCCTCAACAGACAAAGCTGTTGCAGGAATATAAGCTCGAACGGCCCCTGACCGCGTGTCACTGGGATCCCAGGTCACGCTTTATCTTCTGCGGCGCTGAAGACTTCCTGGTTCATCGCATCGATCCAGCAAGTGGCCAGTGGATCTCGCTGTCCGCGCACGACAGCTGGATTCGTGCCTTCGGATCTTCGCCCGATGGAGAGACGCTCTACAGCGGAGGATATGACGGTCGGCTGATTTTCTGGCCAGCTTCTGCGGAGAAGCCGGAACCATTGCGAATTACTGAAGCGCATCAAGGCTGGATTCGGGCGATCGCAGTAAGCCCTGATGAACAGTTCGTTGCAACCTGCGGCAATGATCGACTGGTCAAGGTCTGGGATCCGGCCTCCGGAAAGCTCATTCGGGAATTTTCTGGACACTTGTCTCACGTCTACAACCTCATCTATTCCCATGATTCCCGCTGGTTGTTTTCGTGCGATCTCAAGGGAGTCGTTAATGCCTGGGCACTCGATTCGGACATGCCCCGTGCTCTGGTCACCGTTGAGCAGCTTCATGGGTATGACACGACTTTCCGAGCAGACATCGGAGGAGCCCGCAGCATTGCACTGCGGGGCGATGGCGGTCAGCTCGCTCTGGGAGGAATCACAAAAGTCTCGAATGCGTTCGCGGGCGTGGGTGAAATTGCCGTCGCGCTCCTGAATCCTGCTGATGGAAAATTAGATCTCGTGCTGCAGTCCAAAGACAAAACTATAGGAACCACATGGGGACTGGCCTGGCATCCGGACGGCTTCTGGCTTGGTCTTTCTGGGGGAAGTGGCGGTGGCTGGCTCTATTTCTGGAGAAGCGACACGGCCGAGGAATTCTTCCGTCTGCAACTCAAGAGCGATGGCCGTGGAATGAGTTTGTCGCCGGACGGCAAACAAGTGGCGGTTGCCCACGCAGATAGTTACCTCCGGGCTTACGCGCTGGTGTGACTTACGCGCTGGTGTGAAGAGTACCGGACTAAGGATCGTTCGACAAACAACAGTGGCCTTTCGCTCTGCGAAAGAGCGCTTCTTTCGCGAAGCGAAAGGCGACGATAGAACACTGAGTGACCGAGCGATCCTTAGCGGTTGAAAATGGTTTAGGCCGCGTTGCCTGGTTCACTTCAGGTGGCTGTCGAAAAACTTCGGGCACACTATTGGCGGCAGGGTCGTTATCCACCGGAACAGTCGGCGGATCATTGGCAAAACTATCGAACTGCGAGCCAACGCGCACCTTGCCGCCGCCTTCGGCGAGGAACCTTGCGAAGAACGTGTTGTTGACGTTGTCCACGACGATAGGTTGCAGACTGGTGGACGACGTCAGGCCGATGGCGCTGTTGGCGGAAGTGATCGTGCCGCTAATGCCGCTGGTGCCGTTGCCGAAGGTCACCGCCCCCGCCCAGACCAACGCCCCGCTGCGACAACTGAAGTTGCTCACCACGTAGTTGCCGTTGCTCAGCGCCGTCACGCCGCCACCGCTGAGGCCTCCTCTGACGATGTCATTCGCCTTGGAGCCGCGTAAGGTGCTGATGAGGACACCGGTAGCACCGTTGAAGAGATACACAGCCCCAGCGTCCGTGCCGCCGAAATCGTCGAGCGGCGACGTGATGACTATGTTCCCGGTACTCAAGGGGACGAAGCTATGGCCGAATAGATTTCCCGCCGCCGGATTCGGATCCACGAACTCGGAAAACGCCGCCGCCAGCAGAGTCCGGTCTTCGAGTATCTCCAACTGTCGCGGCGCTCGGCGACCGGCCATGCGATGGCTGTGCCTGCGATTACGCCATGTCAGTGACGATTCAGAAGCAAGTGTGGTCAGCCAGGATTTGAATGACATAAGTTGATTCTTTGATGATTAGAGGAAAAAAAGGGAATAAAAAGAATGAAGTATTAGGAATTAAGAATTAGAAATGAATGAGGACGGTCTTATCAGGGGACTGAACTCCCCCGCTCGCCGAAATTCATGGTTTCATATAAGCACCAATGCAGAACTTTCGTAGTTTAACGGCAAGCCGGAGGCGTCCTGGTATTCGGTGATCTGATCCAGTTGGGTGACGTTGTCCTGAAGATTGAAAATAAATCCTATGTGATGCAGTGTTCATCAACGTTTCAGTCCGTTGAAACAAAAGTTCGATTATCCAACGAAGGCAAACAACCTACCTACGAGTCAGCGATTCAAAAATTGTCGCCGACTCAGGCGCGTGTACTACGTCGGTTGCTGACCGGGAAAGCCGAGAAGGAAATGGCCGCAGAGCTGTTTGTCAGCCACCACACGATCCACTCCCACATTCGTATTGTCTACCGGGAACTGGGGGTCACGTCCCGTCGGGAACTTATGGCGCTGTTTATCAGCCGCGCGACCAATGCTGAAGTCGACAAGGTGTCAGACGTCGTGACACGCAGCGTCAGGATTCAAGAATAGATTGTCAGGGATGAACGATCAAGAGGTTCAGGCGCAATACTGTTCGGCACGGCGATCGCAGCGCGAAGCGCGAAGCGGATCCGAGAGTGTCGCGGCGGGTGGCGGAGATTTCCGTGATTGAATGCCGCGAGTATTTCGAGGGCGTGCATGTGGCGTGCGACGAAATGTGCGCGCAGCGTAAACGGCGGCGGACGAGATGACGAACGCACCCCGCGAATCATGACGTCTGTTTTTTCAGCTTGTCGATGTGAGCCATCAGTTCCTCTTCGCTGACAAGGCCGCAGAAGTAGAAACAGATCATTTCAGAACGTCCGCTTCGTCGGCTTGCAGCCGGTCCACAAAGCAATCAGCATGCAGGCAATGATCGCTGAGTAAGTTTGAATCTCGATACCATTCTGTTTGTGGCGATTCGAAGAATGCCGTCGCTGAGTGTGTGTTGCCATCTTCTTCCATATGTGAAGCCAGGCAACTTCAAGGAAGGCGCGCAATAGCGCTCACAATATTTTCCCGGATTTCGCCGCGACCACATCAAACGCCGTGCCGAACAGTCTTGGGTCAAGCCTTGTGATCCTCAAAAAGTGTGGTCAAAGGTCATGAAACCGCCTGCGTTGCACAATTCCCGCGCCTGCGGGGAAAAGGCGGCTTGACACGTCTTCAGAAGCTGACTAAACCGCTTTTCAAAACAACATTTTGATGGTGTGTTTCGCTCGGCTTCACATACCGTGCAGTCTCACAACTCGCAGAAGTTTTTTGTTACTACTCGTTCGTCAGGGTCTTCATGAAAACGTCTGCTATTCGTAGTCTCCGGCAGAAGCTGGCGCGCGATGAATCCGTATTTGGGCTTTGGGTGACACTGGAATCGCCCAGTATCACGGAGATAGCTGTTGCATTGGGACTCGATTGGGTCGTGATCGATGCGGAACACGGGCATCTGGACTGGAAAGAAATCTCGGAGCACATCCGCGCCACTGTGCGAAGTGAGACAGTGGCGTTGGTGCGAATTGCAGAACTCAACGGTGCATTGATCAAACGTGCGTTGGATATCGGTGCCGATGGAATTGTCGTCCCATGGATCGAAACCGCCGAACAACTGAAGCTTGCAGTCGCGTATTCGCGATATCCAACGGAAGGCCTGCGAGGCATTGGTGCAGAACGAGCCACTGGCTGGGGACAGTGCATTGCGGAACATGCTCAGGAAGCCAATGAGCACGTGCTTGTGGTGCCGATCATTGAGTCTGTCCAGGCGGTAAGACAAGTACCGATGATGTGTCAGGTCGATGGCGTGGAACTTCTCTGGTTTGGCCCTGCAGATTTTTCTTCAACCGCTGGTTTTCGCGGACAATGGGAAGGACCGGGCGTTGCCGAACAGATTTTGAGACTGAAAGACACGATTCGCGCAGCAGGCAAGCATTGCGGTCTGATCGCGACCGGCATTGACAATATCCACGAACGGCAGGCACAGGGTTTTCGCGCCATCTGTGTCGGGACTGATACCGGAATGCTCCTTCGCTCACTGAAGGGGTCGCTTGCCGCAGTTGGCCGCGATCAACCATTGCGTGCGTCGCTGGTACCAGATCCAAAAACAAAAACGACAGCGCCGCAACCACCGCTGCCTCGACCTCCCGAGACTATGAGGCCGGATCGTGCCGAAGTGATGACAGCTGTCGGTCACGGCGTGAAGAAGGAGATTTCACCGGGAGTTGTTTTTGATTGTCTGGTCGGAAACCACAATCACGCCAGAACACTGACGACCGGAATCGTGACGTTCGCACCAGGTGCCATATTGCCATATCACATGCATGCGTTCACCGAGTCTATAACGCTGCTGAGCGGCACCTTCACCCTTGATGTGGAAGGCCGCAGTTACTCACTGAAGAAGTTGGACAATGCGGTGATCCGGGCTGGTCAGGCACATGCGGCTCGAAATACATCGACGACGGAAAACGCCGTTCTGCATATTGCGATGGCTGTCGATGTTCCAGGTCGTACTCTGGTCGATAAATTCTTTTCGAAGCGATCCATGCCGGATGATTCGACTGGCGTTGCAGGCGCAGAACGGATTAACCGATTTGCAACCGCCCCGCGAAGCGCTGCCGGGCCGAATACAGAATTCATTGACTGCTTCAACGCCGATCTGATGCCGGGACTCGATATGAGCGGCGGTTATGGTTTGTTTCACCCCGGCGGCAGACTTCCAGCCCATGTGCATGATTTTGATGAATCCATCTGCATCATCTCCGGAACGGCGATGTGCATTGTGGAAGGGCGAAGGTATGCCATGAACGACTGTGCGACCGCGTTACAGCCGCGTGGGCGAGTGCATTATTTCATCAACGAATCAAATACCACGATGGAGATGCTATGGGTCTATGCTGGCCCGCGACCTGAGCGGATCATGGTCGATGAACGCTGCGCAACGATCGAAGGAAATCCCTGGCGATAAGGATCGCTCGAGCAATAATAGTCGCCTTTCGCTCCGCGAAAGCAACGTTCTTTCGCGGAGCGAAAGGCGACTATAGGGCACATATCAATCGAGCGATCCTCATGGAAAAAAATTGGACGCCTGAAAAACTGCGGCCGACAACATTGGCATCGGGACTCGACTTCTTATACAACACTGTGCGAAACGAGAGTTCCACTGGCATGGCCCCGATTAATGACACAAGCGACTTCGAACTTCCGCGTTGCCCTGACCGCTGATTTCTATGACTTGAGCGGCGCCACAAAATACCGCGATATCGGATTGAGCCTGTTCGAAGACGATGGTCGTATCGCGGTCAGCCCGTTTGTCGATCACAAACCGGAGATTCAGCCGCAGCAACTTGCCGGCATGAACGGAGTGATTGTGCTGACGCCGCGAGTGACGGCTCACAGCCTTACGCACAGTGATGATCTGCTGGCGATCGGTCGTTTTGGAGTGGGCTTCGACAGCGTCGATGTCAAAGCCTGTACTGAGGCAAATGTGTTGCTCTTCATCACGACGGGAGCTGTCGATCGCCCGGTGGCCGAAGCGACCGTCGGATGGATGCTGGCTCTGACCCATCATTTGCGGATAAAGGATCGACTCGTGCGTGAAGCTCGCTGGGACGAGCGCAGTCAGTATATGGGAACAGAACTGCGGGATAGGACGCTGGGTGTGATCGGATTTGGTGGAATTGGTCAGTCATTGGTGCGATTGCTTTCGGGTTTTGGGATGAAACAACCACTCGTGTTTGATCCCTTTGCGAATTCTGCCATCGTCAATGAACTCGGTGTTCGCTCTGTGACACTGAAAGAACTGCTTGAGCAGTCGGACTTTGTTTCACTCCACTGTCCATTGAATGAACATACTCGCAACCTGATCGGGGCACACGAACTGGGATTGATGAAACCATCAGCATATCTGATCAACACAGCACGTGGTGGCATCGTTGACGAAGCGGCGCTGGCCAGCGCACTTACGTCGCGACAAATCGCGGGAGCTGCCCTGGACTGTTTTCAGGTTGAACCGCTCACCGAACCGTCGGTGTTTTCCGGGTTCGACAACGTCCTGCTTGCGCCACATTCAATTGCATGGACTGAAGAGTTGTTTCGGGACATTGGCCGAGCCGCCTGTCAGGGCATGATCGATCTTGCATCAGGCCGGAAACCGCGAGGAATTGTCAACCCGGAGGTACTGGATCGCCCCGCTTTCGTGGAAAAATGGAATCGATTGTGTAATGCTGCACGATAGCCCCCGCCCACCTTTTTCCAATCAAAGGATCTGCAAGATGAAGTCCGCCTGCACTGTCTCTGCGCAATGCCGTTTATTTTTCGTACTTTTCGGAGTGCTCGTCAGTTACCACACGAGCCTGGCACAAGGACCAATCGTTCCGGCCGATGCAAAGCTGGAAAAACTCTTCGAATCGAAAGTGCTCACGGAGGGCGTCAGCGTCGCACCCGACGGCATGGTGTACTTCAGTGAGATCACGTTTTCGAATGTTTCGCGCGATAAGAACGGAGCGATCGATGCAGGCTACATCTGGAAGTTTGATCCAGCCACGAAGGCTACGTCGATCTTTCGATCTCCCAGCGGGATGTCGAACGGAATCAAGTTCGATGCAGCAGGAAACATGATCGTCGCCGAAGGTGCTGACTATGGTGGTCGCCGTGTGACTCGAACCGATTTGAAGACGGGCAAAGCGAAAATCATTGCCAGTCTGTTTGAAGGACGTCCGCTCAATTCTCCGAACGACATCACGATCGATGAAAAGGGTCGTATCTACTTCAGCGATCCGCGATATCTTGGCCATGAGGCCATTGACCAGCCAGTCGTCGGAGTCTACCGCATCGACCTGGACGGTTCGCTGCATCGCATTATCACCGACGCAGGAAAAGCCAACGGAGTCTGCGTCTCCCCGGACCAGAAGACTCTCTATGTCGTTAGCAACGACAATGGAGGAACCGCGATTGAACGTCTCGCGGACCCAGGCTCAACCGAAGCAAACAAGGTCATGATCTCGCTGCGGAAAGGCATGATGGCACTGCTGGCGTATGACCTTGCCGATGATGGCACAGCGAAGTTCCGCAAAGTGCTGGTGGACTATTCGCCGTTCGACGGACCGGATGGTTTGGTTGTCGATAAAGATGGCAACCTTTACGTCGCGGTGCGAGCCGAGAATCACCCAGGGATCTGTGTGTATTCCCCGGATGGAAAAGAGCTGGCATATATTCCCACCGAAGTTCCAACTAACGTCGGATTCGGTCGAGGCAAAGATCTCAACCTACTTTACATCACGGCCGGTGCCAGCTTGTACCGAATTCGCGTGAATCGCGAAGGCTACCATTTGCCATGACGGCAACGACCGGCATCGGGCAAAGAAGCAATCGGGCGGATTCGCGGCTTGTGGGCATCAGACGGCCCCGAAGAAGACTCCCCGAATTGCAGAATTCGCCTGACATGTAGCGAGCCAGATAGCCGGCGACCGAAACAGCGTGCGGATACCGTTTCTGCACCCGCACATTCCAGCGAACACGCCCCACACGAATCAGCAGCGACTGACACTTCACCGCCGTCATCCACGGGGGCACCACAAGATCGCCCGAGGCGATCGCGGTCTTCAGCTCGATGTCGTAACAAGAGCTTTTTGCCGATGTCGACGGCGATTATCTTGAGCTGTTGGCCTGGACGGCTCGGCCTTCATTCGGGTACTGGCCGAAATATTGCGACTAGTGCCCTTCCCGATTTTCGCCATGGTTACGATGCCGAGTCACTGGAATTTCGTGGTGCGGCCGGCAACCGACGATCAGGTCCGCGAGTTCTTGCGCCGTGGGAAGGTGACACCCACCGATTCCAACCGGGGCCATGAGTCCTGGCGGACGAAAGCGACCATAATTTGCCTCGGGGGCTCTGCAGCGGTAAACTGCACGGCAGGGGCGTTCCCTGCCATTGAATTAGAGCCGGGCTCGAATCGGAGCGTTACTCAAAGTCTTCCTCGTGGTCAGATGCCTGCGGGGGGGCTTTTCTGCCGCCGGAGGCGAATGGTGAACGCTTCGTGCGGTCACCAGCCGGACAGATTCAAAGATTCCGGGGCGACGCTGCTGTGACGCTGGCAAATCTCCAACTGAAAGTGATTCCCATGATGGATCCTGCAACACATGAACCACAAGCGACACCCGCACCAGAAACCTGCAGAACTCAAACACCTGAACCCGTGACGGAGCCTGTTTCAGAGGCTGTGCGATCAGCCATAGAATCGGGTGATGATGTTCAAAATCGAATTCGCGACATCGTTGTGAGTCTGTTTCGGCGAGCCGATGCCACAACGGCATCGGCGCGAGCGGCGGTGAACGGCATCATGCAAACCGCTGCTGATATCGCCAATCGTTCGACGCCGGACAAGCCGGACAGTGTCCTTCGCAATGTGATCGACGGCGTCACCGCCGGACTCGCCGCCGTTGCTGATTCAACGAAGGATGCCGTTCAGGAAGCGGCCGAGCGAGGTCAGCGTTTCGCAGGCCCGGATCTGGATCACGCAAAGAAAAACCTGAGCGGCATCAGCGACATCCTCAAAGACACGGTCAAGTATTTTTCGAGTCGCATGACTGAAGAAACAGGTTCGACGTTTCAGGAACTGAAGACATATGCCGAGCGATCTGCAGCGGTTGTGATGCCGGCCATCAAGGCGTCCGTTGAAGCGGTGACCAAACACCCGGTGCAGAGCGCCAGTGAGGCTGCTGGCACTGCTGTTCGCGGAAGTCAGCTGGCGGCCGGCGCATTGCTGGGCGCCATGAGCGGGCTGCTGGCGAGCGCAGCCGATTATCTGGACCCTGATCGCCGCAGGAATGACAAGACCGTTGCAGAAACTCCAGCTGATCAGGAGGACCAGGCATCGTGAGTGACCCGATCGGGATCCGGCGAGGAATTCGAAATACACGGCGAGCGGCCGAAGTCATAGCAGTTCTTGCGAAGCACGGATTTCGTCAGATCCTGGCAGATACAGGCATTGAACGTATCATCGAACGCGGTCAGGAAATTTTGCTGCGTTCCCGGGCCGAGGCTTCAGTCAGCACACCTGTGGAGGTCCGTGTTCGGGAAGCACTGGAAGAAC
>JBDNHX010000186.1:0-10745 GCA_041688565.1 Planctomycetaceae bacterium | reverse complement strand
AGGCTGTACTCAGTCCCGTTAACGATGTAGGTGCCGCGTTCAGTCAGGTGTGGGACCTTGGCCAGCAGGGCTTTCCGCCGGCCAACCTCCTGCCCAGCAGGATCAGTGAGGACCCAGTCGCCTCGCAGGGAGCGGGCAAGGGAACCGCCGCTGAGCAACGCCTTCTTCTGCTCCGCTTTACTAAAGTTGTCGCGGGCATCGTAGTCGACGTTCTGCAGCTGTAGCGAGTATTGGTTATTCGTGACGGCCGGCATGGCCCTGGCTGCTGCCAGAACCTTGTCGTAGATCGCTGCTCGCGTCGCAGCGGAATCGCCAAACTGCCGGTAGGTGGTTTGGGGTTGATATTCGCGGCACAGTGGTTCCCGCAGCCCGCGCCGCGGTGCTACGGGTCGGCCGGAGCGCAGCTCCGGCTGAGTTGTAGCACCGCGGCAGGGACTATGGGCACGACTATATTGTTTCAAATTTCGGTACATGTTTCGCACCATGCCGTCAAGATGATTTGCGCTTCTTAATCGTATTTCCGATTGTTGTGCGGCCCTTGCACGCGCCTGCAAGCAGCCACGCGTCCAGATGATCGCGGTGATATCTCACAGTGCGCCCGCGGCGGGCAAACGGGACGTAACCTGCGCTGGTCCAGTTCCGCAGTGTTCCCAGAGCCACAACCAGGTATATTGCCGCCGCCGCTGGGCCCATCCATGGACTTTCACTTTGTTCTTTTTGGTCTTTTCCCTGCATGTTGTCCCGCTATCTACAGTGAGATGTAGTGGATGACGCTGATCATGCATGAACGATACTGTCGACCACTGGGGCAGAAACAGGTTGCGTGTTGAATAGTCTGGCGCCCCTATTGTTTCGGAGCGAAGTTACTAACGGACAGATGCGGAGGACGTACTCTTTTACAGCCGCGCGTCTTCCAGTGATCGGGGAACTGAAGAGCTGCCAAAGCCCGCCAATGGTCTTGATTGTTCACGCGTTTACACCGTCAGAAGTTGGCGCGTGATATCGTTGGATGTTGTCGCAGACAGTGCCGACTTGATCAGATTCAGCGTCAATTTCTTCGGCCGCATAGTTCACAGAGAGTTGGTGAAGTTCATTCGCGCTGAGCAGATCTGACCCAGGAGAGTCAATGCTACCAATGCGGACTTGAAGATGCCGTGCATATGAATCCGCGGCATTGCGATGAGCGGCACGGATTCGTCGTGTGCTGTCTGCACTGCGTATGCCGCTGTTGACTTACACTGTTGCATGCCGCATTTTATGGAAAAACTCAATCACTCAACTCATGCAGGACAGTAAGCTGCAAAGATCTCATATCAGCAGAGTAAATCGCTTGCTTGCGCGAAAGAGATGATACTCGATGCGTCGTGAGTTATGACTGCTAAACAACGCCCGTCAAGCAGCTGGTTAGCTGGGCTCATGTCCCAGTATCTTCCTGCACCTTTGGCAGAAAATCAGTGTATTCTTTCTTCAAACTCCTGATGCGCTCAGTACTGAGGTTCAGTTCATCCTGAAATGCTTCCTGGAGTCGTGCGCTTAGACCACGCAAATTGCTGTATCGCCGAATCACTGTTGTATGGATGAACCACATTTTAAACACACTGGCGTAGCTGGAAACCTGATCTCCGCGAGGAGCGATTCCGGCTTGTGGATATTCAACATCAAACTGTTGATACTCGCCGTACGCGCGTTGTCGCCCTTGAAGCTGCTCACGCGGATTCAATGAGGTTGGCTGGCTGAAGTAACCGGGAGTGTAGTCAATGCTTTGGTTGCCACGGCCCAGGTGACACAGCGTTTGGGGAGATACATTCTCCAGTGGCCCCTGGACACAGGGAAGTTCCCATGTCGCAAATTTGATCAACTCCCAGCGTTGCAGGAATTGCTCCAGCTGCTGGTAGAACTGGCGGCATGAGTCGGGATGTCGATCAGATTCAGTGCGATCAGGAAACAACACCGCTGGTTGGGGGCGGAGTTCCGCGAGCATCAGATTGAACCGAGTTCCTGCAGGACACTGCAGCCAAAGGTTCTGCAGCAGACCTCGTTCTGAGAGAAACTGTTGCAAGGTGAGGAGAAATCCGGTACGTGCCGACATCTGATTTCGAGTGGCTGTCGATTTCTCAATGAGTTCGGAACACATCGCAGTAATCTGGGACTCTGATTTTCCTAGACTCCGCAACATTGACTCAAATGCGTCACCGAGCGGTTGGGGAGGCGAGAACAAGTCAAAAGAGACTGGTTCACCGCCCCAAACCCCAACTGTGTCTTGTGAGTACTCAAGACATGCGGCCGCAAATGCGCGTTCGGCTTCCACGTCTCCCGGAGAAATCAGTGGTCTCCTTTCGTTGTGCCCAGGCGAAGGGACTCTTGATTCGGAGAGTTTCCGGATTACAGACTCCGGGAGCCAATAGACGGGCTCCGTCAAATTTTTGATCCGTTGATTCCACCAGTTGCTGTACCGGCCCTGAAAACGGGTCCAGATCGTCGACCAATTGCGCCAATCCGAACTGGTATTCAATCGATCAAGTCGAGGAGCCAGATCAGACATGACGCGCCCTGCACTTCGAGTCGTTTGACTAAAGGGTGGAAAGGACTGCAACGCTACTCAATCGTACTATTTCTCCATTAGCCCTTCAAGCGCCTTTCGCTTGGCATCAAGCCCCAGATGTGTGTAGCGTTTCGTCATCGCCAGTGTCGCATGGCCGAGGATTTCCTGGACCAACAGTGGATTTGTTCCCTTTTCCTGAGCGCGGCTCGAAAACAAGTGCCGCAGATCGTGAGTGCGTGTGAACTGCGGACAACCAATTTCCTCTGTAAGCGAACAGAACTCACTCTGAATTCGCTTAACCGGAGTCTGACCCATCTTCCGACAGAATTCAGTGACGGCCTTTCGCTGCTGTTTTGGAGCCATCGGTTGTCCTTCTGAATCGGTTGCTGCCGCCAGACAAACCAGATGATTGCGGAACTCAGCATCGTTCGCGAATGTCTGACATAGGGTCCGGGTGCCGCTCCGGAACTCCTTATTCAGGAATACAAACCCCGCTTTTCGCTTTCCAATCAGCCGTTTGAAGACGTCGGCCATTGCACTCGTGACGGGGAGTTGCCTTCTGCGTGAGGTTTTAACTCGCCAGAACATCTCTGGTTTTGAGCAGATCTGAATTATTCCAGCGGATAGGTCAACATCTTCGATCAGAAGAGAAGTGAGCTCGCCTACACGCAGCCCGTAGGTTGTGAGGGTTTGGAAAATACCCTTTTGCCAGTCCTTACAAGCTTCGAAGAATGCTGCTTCCTGCTCAGGAGACAGGATCTTCTGTCCTTCATCAGGTGCGTCGGTGTCCCGCAGCTGATCGATTGGAAATCGTGTAAACGGGTTTTCGGCAAATGGGGGAAGCATCCGCCGACGAGCGGCCCAGTTGAACGCCGTTCGGCAGGTGCTGAGAATAAACTTCACTCCACCGACTGCGTACGAGTCTTTCTTTCCGTTTTTTGCACCGTTGCGTGTGCGACTCTGGCCACGCAGCCACAGTACGAAATCTTCGACCGTTCGCTCTTCAAATTGATCAACAGCCAAAATGCGGGCAGTTGCACAGAAATCGAGGAGTCTCTGCAGAGCGGCTCGGTAACGATCCTGAGTACGCCATGCGAGCCTTTGAACGCCTGCTACGTAGTCGAGGAATCCCTCAACCATTTTTTGCGGCTCAGTGCGATCAAAACCGAGCGGTGAGGGGCGATTTTCCCCTAATGCGGCGGCAACCTTTGCTGCGGTGGTTCGGGCCACCAAAAGGTTACCGTCGATCCGCCGCCGCTCAGATTTGCCATTCTCGCGATAATAAAGTGAGTAGGTTTCCCCGCGTTTATAGATCGTTACGGGGCCAACGCGCTCCACTTTCAAATCACGAGTGTTACCACCGGCAGTTCTGCCAGTATGCCCTTTCGGGCTCTTTTTTCCCATCGATGCTGACGCTCCGGAAAGACTGGCTGTCGCCAATCTTTCACAAAAAGTTTCACAAGCCTACGTCAGAAAGTCTACGCAGCGAGTAAAACAGCATCAAACACTATGTTTTTACTTCGACGGAAAAACAAAGCGGAGAGGGGGGGATTCGAACCCCCGGTCCGGTTTCCCGAACACAGCATTTCCAGTGCTGCACAATCGGCCACTCTGCCACCTCTCCAAGTCAATCGGCACCTGATACCCCGGGGCAAAATCAGGCTTCGACGGTTTCCGTGGCGTTAGCCTTTTCAGCCTTGCGCTGCAGAACTGCCGCTTCGCGTTCTTCTACAGCGGCGACAGCATTCAAGCGACGCTTAAGCTGGCGATAGCCAGCGTTCAGAAGTCGCCACACGGCATTCTTGCCGCGAGCTTTGCCAGTAATGCCGTCAGTTGCCAGCTTCGTTTCGCACGCTGTCAATTGCTGCTGAGCCATCGTCAGCTGACGTTCAATTCGAGATCGGTCCTTCAACATGCCGCACCAGTGAGTTCAGAATCAAAAGGAAAAAAGTGGCTCTGGGTTTTCGCAACTGCACATTTATCCAGTGATTTCATTGCGAATCGCGTATTCTTACAAGCAGCCCGGAGATCTTCAACGCGAAACCCCCGAATAAATGGGGATCAAGGCGATCCTGAGCCATTTGTGGCTTCACAATCCTTGCTGAACCCGTCTCTTCGTGCATCCTGCTGTCGCGGGATTAAGGAAAAACACTGGAATTTGTTGTTCGTGAGTTCAGCAGACGGTTTCAGTGCGAAACAATGCCTGCCTTTCCAGCCTTCACTCTGATTTAAGAAATTTCTATGGCTATGGATATGTATTCTGATCGCCTTCAATTTGCCCTTGAGATGGCGTCCCGGGCGTCTGAGTTGATTCTCAGCCATTATCAGGTAGACGGTCTTCTTGTGGAGTCCAAATCTGATGAGTCGCCTGTGACCGTGGCTGATCGGGGCGCGGAGCAGTTGATGCGTCAATTATTGTCAGAACGTTATCCCGAGGATGGAGTTCTGGGCGAAGAGTTTGACGACACGCCAGGCCAGAATGGGTTTCGCTGGATTCTTGATCCCATCGACGGCACAAAGGCTTTCATTCACGGCGTTCCATTATTCGGGACTCTCATCGGCATCGAGTGTCAGGGCAGGATGGTGGCCGGTGTCTGTCGTTTCCCGGCCCTGAACGAAGTCGTTTACGCTTCTGAAGGTGAAGGCTGCTGGTGGAAGATTGGTAACCAGGCGGCGCATCGGACGTTCGTCAGTTCTGTGACATCGCTGGCAGAATGTCGAATGATGTTCACCGAGCCAACTCACTGGCGATCGACCAACCGTTTTGACGTGATCGTTCGTGTGATGGATCAGGTCAAAATCGCGCGGGGCTGGGGAGATTGCTATGGTCACGCCATGGTGGCGACAGGCCGCGCCGAGCTGGCTGTTGATCCGCTGATGTCGCCATGGGATATCGCCGCATTGATTCCCATCCTGCGTGAAGCGGGCGGATGTTGTACCGACTGGAAAGGCGAGGAAACGATTTCCGGAGGTGACGGTGTTTCGTTCGTTCCTGCCCTTCGGGATTCTGTGATCGGCATTCTCAGCACAGCTCCTTCGCTGCCCGTGAAGCCGTAGCGACTGGCGCAAATGGTTCGTCGTTTGGATCGTTACCGCTGACAAAGTAACAGCTGTATTGCGCAGGCCGCAGGAGTCTGCAATTTTCACTAACCTTGCCGCGAGGCATAAGCTGGCGGCATTGGTCAGGGAAATGATGCAGCGGAACAGAAAATGGCTGCGCAGGAACTGGCCGGGTGTAAGTTCTGGCAAGAAGTCGTCAATGTCGACGCGAGGCCCTTTCCAGACCAATCGGAGTTCGAAATGTTTAAGAAGCTGATGCTGTGTGTTGTTGCCTGTTCAATCGTGCTTGTAATGAGCGGCGTTTCTGAAGCTGGTAACAACTGTAATACTTGCTGCGAAAAGCCGAAGTGCAGTCTTCCAAAGATCAGCCTGCCAAAGTGCAAGCTTCCAAAGCTGAAGCTGCCGAAGCTGAAGCTGCCGAAGCTGAACTGCTTTAAGCCAAAGTGCGATCCTTGTGCTCCGAAGTGTGAACCTGTCTGCTCGGTTCCAGCCTGCTGTGAACCGGCTTGTGGATCAGCCTGCGGCGACTCTGGTTGCGGTGGATCAGGCTGCGGCGTTGTCAGCTCACATTCAGCACCTGCAGAAACCCCTGCACCTGCAGAAGCGGCACCTGCAGCAGTTGAACCTGCTCCTTCCCCATCAGCTGCTGAAGTGAAGTAAATCCTGCTGATCTTTTTGATCGCCTGAACTAAGAAAGCTCGACCCTCAACCGGTCGAGCTTTTTTTTGTTTCCCGACAGAATGCCCGGGCTCTACGTGCGCGACGCGGGCTAATCGGCTATTACGAGAACAAAGGCCACCTGTGCGAACTTGATGTTCCCGTGGCGAAGCGGAATATTGCAAAGTGAATCGTTGCTGCGTGCCGGGAACCGGTAGATCTACTAAAATATCGATCGGTGACCGTCGTTTGGTCCCAGGTATCTGTTCCTGAATTTCGAATGCCGCGCAATGTCATCTGACAGTCCCTTGAATTCATCGAATCCGCTGCATCATTCTGCTGAAGAAAAATCAGCGTCGAGCGAGCTGGGGATGGAGAGTCAGCGTGCATCGGATGGGCGCATCGGGAAAGTGTACCTCGTGGGCGCAGGGCCGGGCGACCCGGGTCTTCTGACTGTCCGTGGCGTCGCCTGTCTGAAAGAAGCCGAGCTGGTTCTCTACGACGGTCTTGTGAACCCTTTGCTGCTCAGACTGACAAAAGGTGTTTGCGAACGGACAGCACGTGCGCGCCGGGATGGAACGGCCATTGTTCCGCAGCAGGAGATCAACGCGCGCCTGATTCGTGAGGCTCAGGCTGGAAAGATCGTTGTCAGATTGAAGGGCGGCGATCCCTACATCTTCGGGCGAGGAAGTGAAGAGGCAGCCGCATTGCAGTCGGCCGGCATTCCTTTTGAAGTCATTCCAGGCGTAACAGCAGCAACAGGAGCCGGTGAGTATGCCGGCTTCTCATTCACTCACCGGGAGATCTCATCGGCCGTCGCATTTGTGACCGGCCACGAAGATCCAACTCGCGAATCCGGGCGTCTGGATTATTCGGCGCTCGCTCGATTTCCTGGCACTCTTGTGTTCTATATGGGTTTAAGCCGTCTGAGAGAGATCTGCACACAGTTAATGCATGCCGGGCTGTCCGAGACCACGCCGGCCGCTGTGATTTGCCACGCATCTTTGTCCAGTCAGCAGGTTGTCGAGGGCACATTGCAATCCATTGGGTCACGTGCGGAGTTGCGCCAACTGAAGCCTCCCTCGCTGATCGTAGTCGGACATTGCGTGACACAGCGTTCGCAGCTTTCCTGGTTCGAGCAGCTGCCGTTATTTGGTGTATCGATCGGGATCACTCGGCCGGAAGATCAGGCTACCGAACTTGTGGAGAAAATCATCCGCCTGGGCGGTGAGCCCGTGATCATGCCAATGATTAAAGTGGGTCCCGTGGATGCGGACAAGGCGACCGAGATTCGGGCAGTGCTGAATCGGCTGTCCGAGTTTCGATGGCTGATCTTTACAAGCGTCAACGGTGTGACAGAGTTCTTTCGTCACCTGCGGGCAGCCAATCTGGATTCCCGTGCGCTACACAGGGCAAAGATCGCAGCCATCGGCACATCCACGGCCATGCGACTGGAAGCCTATGGAGTCCGGGCCGATCTTGTGCCGGACGAGTTTCGGGCGGAGACACTGGGTGAGGAGCTGGCCTCACAAGCTGCCGGCCAGTCCGTATTGTGGCTGCGCGCGAGTCGAGGGCGCGATGTCCTGCCGTCGTTGCTTAAAAAAGCCGGCGTGCATCTGGAACAACTGGTGGTCTACGAGAATACGGACGTCGAATCACTTTCCGTCGATGTGGTGGCCCGCGTCACATCCGGAAGCTTGAACTGGATTGGTCTGAGCAGTCCGTCCATCGCGCGGCGATTTGCACAGCTGCTGCAAACTGCAAAGATCGCGCCTTCGGACTTGAAGACTCGCCTTGCAGCCATCAGTCCCGTCACAGCGGCGGCGGCACGTGAATGCGGCCTGCAGATTGATGCGGTGGCCGAAGTCTTTACGTGGGACGGAATTCTGGCGGCCGTTCAGAAAGCCCGGTAAAGCGGCGACCCAGTTTGCCGTGCTCTTTAATTTCCCGCCCCGCCCCGTGCCAGCTTGCCTGGCACGAGCGAACGTTTTTTGATTAGACAACAGGCAGGAGCGTCGGGCCGCCCCGGTTGGCTCGTCCAGCCGGAACGAAAAGTTTTGCACGATGAATGATAACGCACCGCTATGAAACTTGGCTTCCTGCCAGGCAAGAGGAGTGTTGTTTTAGTCACAACCTGAGCCGCGAGGCGCTAGCCGCGGGTGTTTTCCTTGAGTTTTTAAGACACGCACCCGCAGCTAGCGCTTTGCGGCTCACTAAATCAGCACCCCCCAAGCTGGGTAGGGGAGCGGTCACTTTGAAGAGCATTTTACTAACTTCAAAACTTCCGTACCGGCCGGGCAAGCCGGCACGGGGCGAAAGAAAAGTATCCCGCCCGGAAGCCGTGACCGTCGGCGAAATTCTCGGAGCAAAAACGGTCCGGGAAATAAAACCCTGGTTCTTCAAAACTGTTGTTTGTCACGCACCTCAGGCGCGATCGTAGTTCCAGTCCGCGGCGGCATGTTTGTTTTTCCGCCAATGTTTTTCCGCCGATTGTTTTTCCGCCGATTGTTTTTCCGCCGATTGTTTTCCGCCGATTGTTTCCCATCAATGATGTTCTGGAAATTTTTTGTACGAAAGCTGCGGCCGATCTGCACTAACAGAGCAACACGATACTTCCTGAGGAGATTCTGATGCGACTGACACTGCGAACGCTGCTGGCTTATCTGGATGACCGTTTATCTCCGGCGAATGCCCGTGAGATTGGGCAAAAGATTACGAACAGCCCCTTTGCCACTGACCTGATGGAGCGAATTCGCGATGTGAAGCGGCGGCGGCGGCTGGCCGATCCGGAAAAAGCGGCCCCAACAATCGATGCCAATCTGGTCGCTGAATATTTGGATGATCAACTGACTCCGGAACTCGTTGCCCGGGTTGAGCGAGAAATTCTGGCTTCCGATTCGATGCTTGCCGAAGTTGCGGCGGCTCATGAAATTCTCGGCCTGTTGCGCGACCCGGTGAACGTTGAACCCCGGCTGCGAGATCGCCTGTACGGACTGGATCCCACGGGCCAGCTGGAGGTCGTTCGTGCCATCAGCGGCGAGCCGTCAGCAAGTCCGGACAGCCGTGAACCGGTCGTTCCATGGAAGCCAATGAAGACTCCCGCAACCGCCTCCCGACGTCTGCCTGGGATTATTGTTGCAGTGCTGGCGCTGGTCTGGCTGATTTTTGTAGTCTCCGATTCGTCACTCTTCAAATCCGACACTGGTGCCGACTCGGTCGCTCAGGTCAACGACGATAAGCCGGCGGTTGCCATTGAGGATGCGGCAGCAAACGAGAATCCAGTGGTGGCTGAAGCAAAGGGCCAAGAAAATGTTGGGCCTGTGAATTCTGAACCTGCGTCTGAAATCGCAGTGGTGGCGAATGTGCCGAATCCTGCAGCGCCGAAGCCGCCGATGACGGACGCCGTTGTTGCAAAGCCGCCCGTTCCGGGACCCCCAGTACCTGCTCAGCCGTCTGCAGTGGTAAAAAATGAAGCTCTGGCCAAAGGGAAGTCTGGCGTGGTCGAGGCACCTCCAAATCCGAAGACGATGCCGGCCGAAGCAGTTGCTGATGAGCTTCAGCAGCCAGCCTCCTATTATCTGCAGACTGAGCCTCGCAGTGTACTGTTGCTGGATGAGATGAAACAGCTTTGGTTTCAATTAGCCGATGTTCCTGGCGGTGAAGGAATTGAGCCTGAGGTCAACAACATTGACTGCGGTCCGATCGTCGGGCTCAACTGGTTTGGTGTGACAGAGCGATTTCCGTTGGAGGTTACGGCCGGGCTGCGCGGGTACAAAGCCAGTCTGCTCGGACCTTGTCTGGTTCGATTTCAGCCGGGTGCATTTTCCGGCCTTGATCTCATTAGCGGTCGAATCAAGCTGGGCGTTGATTTCAACGTGGCATGGAACGATGCCAGTCGGCCGATCTTCATTCTAGGGACAGGGGCGGGTCTATCGCGGCTTGAGCTTCAGACACCGCAGACTCGAGTGGCGATTGAAGTTCTGCCCCTGGCCGCAATACCAGCCACACCGGATGAAGCAGCGATCGCTGCGGCGAAAATAACCGGGTTGCCCTTTGATGCGGATTTGCATGTGCGGATCACTGTTCTGGAAGGAGTAATTGGTCTTCAGGTTCCTGGTCAGGAAGAAGAAACAACGCTCGCGAATGGGCAGCAGGCGATGTGGACAATGCTCGAGATGAAAGATGTGGCCCTGTTTGCCGTCGATGGCGGTGAGCCACTTCCGGCTGCTCCTGCGTGGCTGTTTGAATCTGATAAGGTCGCTCTGCCAGAGACATTGAAACAGAATGAAATGCTGCTGACGGCTCTATCGAAATCCGGGGAGCCGGGGGACTGCGTTCTTCCCTTGCTGGATGACCGCAATCCTCAGGTCGGCATTCTGGCTGTGCAGATCCTGGCTCTGACGCGCGACATGGATCGACTTCTGACTGTGCTGTTTGAAGCGCGGGACGAAACGGTTCACCGAGCTACGATCGACGGATTGTCGTT
>JBDNHX010000185.1:0-11672 GCA_041688565.1 Planctomycetaceae bacterium | reverse complement strand
TGCCATTTGAGCGAGTCGCCCAGACCGAACGTATCGAACAGGCGAGTTCATCTCACGTTTGATGAACCCCAACAACGACTTGATTGATATCAACAGAGGTCGGCTTCAATTGCCCGACAATCTTCAGTGTGGGGCTAATTGCCATTTGCCGCATCCTTCCTTGGCTCGAGCGTCTGGGATTGGATCCTGATCCCGAACCGAGTGACTAAGGCACCAACCGTAGCCCGTTTCAAATCTACGTCCCTCACAACATGAGCGGCCCGAGCAATCGCCACCAGTTCGGCGGGACTGTTCAAACTTTCCGTCTTCGACATGGGTTACCCCCTTTCAGTAAAAACCAGACGGTTCACTGGTAGGGGCGTTCGTTCGGTGTTCGGTGGCAATCCGCATAACCGAACACCAACGAAAACGGCCTGTTTCACTGAGGAAACAGGCCGGAAATTCTTTTGAAATTGTTGGTGTTCGTTCGGTCAGAACCGAGTTGAACGGCGCTTGCCGGATTTATCCTTGACCGTTCCAATTTCAGCCTTTCGTTGCTTCACGGCGGCATTCATCGCCTGAAGTTCGACGTAGACCGGTTGTCCTGAGATGGAGGACGTAGAAGCCTTACGGCCCCAGTGCGGCGTCAGATTGAGAACCCAAGTTCGGACCGACCAGCCTGCGCACTCGACTGTGCCGTACTTGTCTAACAGGTGTCGCATAAATGCATTCAACGGCGGCTTCTTATTCCCCCCCGACGTCGATTCGTCGGCACCCTCACGCGGCGTCGCTACTTCAATCGCATCACCCGCCAACTCAGTCGGAGTAGGTTGCTCAGTCTCCTGCAGCGGAACATTCGTCGGCCGATTGCGGATAGCAGCAACCGCTACATCGCAGGCAACTTCTTCGGTAAAATGCCTTTGTGCTTCGCTGACGTTAAAAAACAACCCGACAAGTTCTGGTGACTCCAGTTCAATGGCGTCTGCCACCTCTACCGCTTCAGCCCATCGCGTTAGTAGATTTGTATCAATTCGATCGGACCGGCCCGTGTTCGAGTACTTCCCTACTCGCAGCACGGCTCGGACAAATTCTCTGATACTGTTTGCAAGCGATAATCCCGCAAGGTTGCCGGCAATTTGGTTCTTCCGATATCGGTAAGGGTCACCCACTTCGTCGTCGGAATCGAGAGGCCTGAACAAATTGCTCCCGCCCATTAGATCAAAGGTATCCTCAAATTTCTCCAACAACGCTGCCCAGTCCAAGACAGCTTCGTTCGAGTCAACGAAGTATCTCGCAACCATGTTTGCAACATTCGCAACGTCGACTACCTTCCCAAACGAGGGCGGGCCTTCGAGTGGTTTGGGTTTGGCTGAATCCGTCTTTCCATTCGATGGCGGTTCCACTTCTTGCTCAGTGACCGATTTGGTGCCACCGCTGGTGGCGAATCGGAAAAGCATCATCACTTCGCGAAGTTCTTTGAGTTGGTTCTCAGCCTTTCGCAAGTGGTACATGACTGTTGGCACGGGATGTAACAACGTTCCACGAGATACATGCACTGGCAACCCGTCCGTTCCCGATATCGCCTCAATCAAGTCAGGCACCACTGCCTTCAAGTCGGCGTCCGAAATTGGCAATGGCTTAATCGCCGCTACCGCCTTCAGGCTCAATCCGCAACCGTGCAGCGTCTTCGCCAAACCACTCACTTCCCAGGAAACGGCTAACTCTCCAAATTTTTCGTCAAGAGCTTTAGATCGAATAATATCGCTTATCCAATCATGAAAGATGTGGAGCAGTTTCGTTATGGCCTCAGGATCACTAGCCCACGTTTTGATCGGCACAGTCCGCAATCGTTTCTGATAGTGCTGGACAAGACATTACGGATGCCAGTCCACCAGTTCGCCAAGGATTCCTGCAATCCGTTGCGCTGGGTCGCATAAAAAGTCCTCGGTGCAAGGCAGATTTGGGTCTACCGTCATCGTCCGTCCTCCCCCAAAGCGGGCCGGGGCCGGGGAGTTGTTCGGGAAAGGTGAACAACTCAACCCGGCTCCGCATTAAGCGATTCAGTTTCGAACCTGAATTGCTACCCGTTCCCGGATTCTATTTCGATGCGACCACCACCAGCAAGCGTTGCAGGATCGGCCAACCGTCCGGCGTTCGTCCATTTTGCGGAAAAGCGCACGCGACTGAAGGGCGGTTCTTGGGATGTAACGCCCGCAACTTTTGAGCCACTGCCAGTTTCTGCTCTTGATTTTGGAGACCAATACGCGCCACTAAAGGGCGGTTCTGAGACCTGAATGGCCTCAACATTTCTGCCCCCGTCGGTTTGTCTGAGAAGTGGTCATCACTCGGTTTCAACACTTCAGGCACAAAAAAACAGGGATGAAGCAACACGGTTCGACAGAGCTCCGGCCGGGAAGGACCCGACGCACAATCCCCCCCCTCGGAAAATATCCCGAGCGAATGTTGTTGATTGCCTGCCTGAAAATCGGCAGACACATTTCGTTCGCCGCATGATACCTGCGCGGCCCATCCGGGCTATCGGCAGGACCCATTGCGCAGACCGACCCCAAGCCCCTTTCCGATGCGTTTGCTTACTGTGTCTCGGAGGGTCGCTGTCGGGAATACCTGCGCCATTCGTTTCGTCGATGGGGGGACCCAATGACGGGAGGCCCCCTCCCCGCAGACAAAAATGCGCCGGACTGTGTGTTTCAGGATCTGCAGCTTTCTTGACCGCGTTGGAAACCGACACGACAAAATGGACCCGAAATCTCGCCGGGGTATGTGGATTCGGAATCGCCCCCACTGCCCCCACTGCCCCCACTGCCCCCACGCTGCGGAGCGGAAAACAAAAGAGACTGTAACCGCCTCGGCGTCGTGTGTGGTTTCGTTCGAAGTGTTGGCAGGGGGACCCGTTGTTCGAATCCGTTCCTTGCGGCCATGGCAAGCTGCGGCTGACCCCCCTCGTTGGGAAATTAGACGCTATTTACCGTCAACCGGCAAGAGTTCATCTCGCCCTTCCATATCATCGTCTTCATCCGCATCTTCGATGGATGAGACTTCAGCAACTCTCAACAGCAATTCTTCATCGGAGATTCTTAGCGACTCTCTGTACGCCAGGGCTTCAGGGTCTACGGTATATTCCACAACCCCATGATTGGCCTCAATGACTCGCCGTATCGTTTCAATGTCAACCTTGAAAAACTCCTTGCGGAAGTTGACTCGGTTGACTCGGTATTGGTGAAGCGATCGGTGAAGATTGAATTCCAGCTTCGGGGCGTCGTCGCACCGGATCATCATGTGAATATCAAATGTAAATGGCACTGAGGCATCCCCCAGTTCCTTAACTCGGTCTTCCGGATATGCACGCCGAGTGAGGCCGACCTTGAAGACGTTCTCACCGAACGAACCAACATTTGAGATCACGTAGACGTGCCCGGCTTTGGTCATCTCTGCCAGTGCTTTCGTGCGTTGTCCTCGTGCTTCGGCTTCTTTCAATTGTTCCCGCAGTGCTTCGATCTCTGCAGAATGCTCGTCCCCAGTCCTCTTCAATGTGTCGGCTATGGCACGTTCAATAGCGCGTTGCTCGGCTTCAATTCGCTCTTCTGCCTGCTTGCGTTCCCGCTCTACCTTCTGATCCTCTCTGATTTTCTCCCGAAAGCGTGCCTGTTCGCTGCGGTCGCGTTCACGTTTCAGAACGCTTTCATAGTCGGCCATGAGTTGCGTAATCAATTCGCGTTCTTGCTTCGTAGAAACCGAGTATCCCTGTTTCCGACAGAATGCGATGGCTTTCGTGATACGCTCTTTTGTGGATTGGAAGTTCTCACCGGTAAGTTTTGACGTCCACCACTTGCGAGTCTCATCCAGAAATCTTTCGGCCATGCGATGAACAGCGTTTACAGAGTCTTTGGCGGTTTCGAGTTCTTCCGCAAGCTCTGCACGTCGCTGCCGGAATTCGTCTTCCGTTTCTTTTATTAGATAGTCTCGCACTTCTACCAAATGGCGTTTCAATGAGTTCAGTTCAGAAACGGCGTCCCCCAATTGTTTGGTTCGAGAGTCCAACTCACTTTCCACTTTGAGCAAATGGGCTCGGTACTTACTCCACTGACTGCGGTAATGAAACGTAACACTGAACAAGCCAGCCCCAGCGGCCAGAAAAATGGAACCCACCAGTACCGCGAATGGTGGCTTCCAAAGCAATGACATGGCCCCGAAGAATCCGGCAGCCAAAGCAACGATAGCGGCAGCGATCAACAGTGTGTCGAATTTCCCCCACGGTTCGACTGGCACACGGTCCAATGAGGGGTCCGCAGTGGTATTCAGAAAATCAACAAAGGTTCCGGGGGCACTGCAACCGGGGCACCGGCGAGGCTTGTCTGCTGAACTGATGGAGATAATGACTCGACTGCCACATTCGGAACAGTATCGCACCGTCCGACGTTCGGGAGAATCAAACAGCCAATCGCACGTTGTGACCTCAAACCAATCGGTTGTCCCGGCCTCATCGCGAACGAAAGCATTGTCTAGAAGTCCATCGGCATCAACCAACTGTCTCAGTTTTGCCCTAGTAAACGGCCCCGCTTTTCTGGTGCCCACCATCACTTTCCAAAGTGTGGTTTCCTCCGTCGGCGGCAAGATCTTTTCATCTCCGTCTGGCACCTGGACTATCGCCTGGCACTTCGGGCATTTCAGGTGTTTCCCGGCGCTTTCGCTGCCAACCCCAAGTTTTGCATGGCACTGCGGACACGTTACTACGATTCGGGATGTCATCGGGCGCATTTACTTCGAAGCGGCGGGAACAAATCAGCCATTTCATCGCACACCGCAGGAAGGCAGATTTGAACCCTTCAAGTGGGGGCTATGTCGGGGGAGCACTCTACCGAGCCCCACTGCGCATTGTCACCCAAGGCCAATATCCGCTTTTTATTCCGTCCATGATTTTACCCCCATACCCGTCGGTTGCCGTTCCTTCACTTTTCCGCCAGGCGGAACACCAGTCGTTTGCCAAGTGCATCGGCGACGCGCTGGAGTGTGTAGAGTGTCGGGTTGCCATCGGCTTTCAGCAGCTTGCTCAACTGTGCCGCATCAATGCCGGTGGCCTCTTGAAGTTGTTCCAGAGTCATGCCACTGGATTCTCTTGCGGACTGCAACACAACTCCGTCACTTCCAGCAACATGGCTCGTTTGCGGGCTTGCACGTGCTTTGCCCATCGCGCGAGTTCCGGTTTTTCCTCTTCGATCGCTGCAACATCGCGTTTCCACTTGGCACGTTGTGCTGGTGTCATCGTCACGTTCTTGTGTCGGCTGGATTTTGGTGTGTCCGGCATTTCTCTCTCCACGCAAATCAGACTTCGCAGGCTGTGATCGGCAACACGGTGTCTTCGTCGATCATTTCGTAAACACAGAACAGTGTTTTGCCAGAGGCGTTTTCGTTTGAACCAAGCCCGGCCATAATCGAATTGCGAATTGATGGTAAGATTCGAAACAGCGGCAGTCAGTTTCTCTCCCTGATTTCAACTTTCCCCGTGGCAGGGTATTCTGCCACGCCACGGGCATCCGCCTGAATGGCCTGTCAAAAGATTCAGCAGACTATCAGGAATCTGATATGACCAATCGCAATGAATCGCATGGGAATGATGGGAAGCCTGGGAATGATGAAAATCGTAAATCCCATCCTTCTGATAAATCCCATGAGCCAGTCGATCCCAATCCCAACCGCCTGCTGCGGCCTCGCGGCGACTACCAGACCCTGCTGTCATTTCAAAAGGCCGAAGTCGTTTATGACATCACATTTCGCTTTGCCCATAAGTTTCTTTCCAGAGGCGATCGCACGATTGATCAAATGATTCAGTCGGCAAGATCTTGCAAGCAGAACATTCTGGAAGGCAGCAAAGCCGCGACAACTTCGAAGGAAACGGAAATCAAACTGACCAACGTTGGTCGGGCCAGTCTGGAAGAATTACTGGCCGACTTCCGTGACTATCTGCGAGTCCGTGATTTGCTGCTGTGGCCGAAGGATTCCAAAGAAGCGATTTATGTTCGCGATCTGGGACGGCAGACTCCGCAGACCTTTGAAATCTACCGAGAGTTTGTCGAAACTCGACCTGCTGAGGTGATCGCAAACATCGCGATCTGCCTGATTCATCAGACCAACTATTTATTGGATCAGCAATTGAAGACTTTGGAAAAAGAGTTCGTCGAACAGGGTGGCCTGCGTGAACGAATGACGAAAGCGAGATTGAATTACCGCAATCAGAAACCAAAAGAGTGAACGATGACGGACAACATAAATCGCAATGGCATCTAAAGTTCTCTTGAGTTGATCCCATGCTTCACATCGATCCCACGGCTACGCGATGTTGATGGGAATTATGGGAAGCATGGGATTTATGAAATCGCATGATTCGGATGCCTCTCATAAATCCCAACCGCTTGAAACCGAAATCACCAATCTGTGGCGATGCGGTTAGAAGAGCCGGGCATCGTTCGTTCGGTGTGGAACCGAACGAAGCACCAGCGAGTGCCGTCGGGAGTTGTTGTCACGCAAAAACTTTCTTCCAGTGGTTCGCCGGAGAACTGGTCTGCGTTGTCCTTTTCGGAAACTGTGCGATCAATCTCAATCCGAAAAAATCGGCCCGACTCGGTCATGACCTGCCAGGTACCTGAGGCCAGATTCTTTGGCATCGGAATCAGCAGCTGAGCGGCATCGACGGAGAATCCAACAGCCGAGAGAGCGGCTGCACCTACTGCAGATGTGTCGGCCGTCAGCGGTGCAGTGTGAGCGATCACGCCAGGCAAGTTTTTCGGCATCGCGAGGCGGGCCTGGGCGGCGGGCGGCCGCTTGCTGGTTTTTCGTGCGAGCGCAGCGTCAGCCGAACGTTGGTCGGCATCCCATACGCCCATAAACATCAGGGAAAATATTACCAGGAGAAAGACTCGAGCGTTCATCGACGGACTTTCCTTAATACATAAGACAGTGGACTCTGGAAAGAACTATCGGCCGTAGGGATTATGATCAGCCTGGGATTTCTTCCGATCCGGCAAAGACTCACCAGGCGGACGGTCGACTCACCACGTTTTCCACTGTTGTCAGATGTCACGGTTCCTGCGCCTGTTGCGACTTGTTCGTTTAACGGGGCAGGAAAACTGAGAAACTACTGGAACGGTCTCAGGATCTACGCAAGTCGCCGCCGTATCGCGACCCCGTGTTCTGTTGACTCGACGAAATTAAGCCAACGCGAGCGAATGACCTTTCAGCCAGGTGTTGCTCGCATCTCTGACACGCATCTCTGACACGCATCTCGGGCAGGATTGTCGAAAGGCGGGCGGTGCTCTACGCTTCTCTTTCCCCGAATTCGGCAATCATAGGGCTGGCTCGTTCAACGCTACTGTTTCTACCACGGCAGAGCATCGCGAGACGGCTGTGATTGCCGCAGCAGAAAGCTGTGATATGAAGATTGCATCTATTGAAGCGATACCCGTCCGCATTCCTCTCAAACCTGAACGGCGAATGATTTCTGCCCTCGGACGGCATGAGGTGTCTCAATTTGTGATCGTTCGGCTCACCACGGACACTGGAATTGTGGGAGTCGGCGAAGCCACCGCGACACCTCGCTGGAGTGGCGAAACAGTCTGGGGAGCTCAGGCCATTATTCAGAATCTGTTTGCTCCCCTGCTCGCAGGATTTGATCTGAACGATCTTCCGGCCATCACAGAACGAATGGATCTTGCGGCGATTGACAACTGGTTTGCCAAATCGGCGATCGAAATGGCCTGCTGGGATGCACTGGGTCAGGAAGCCGAACGTCCGGTTTATGAATTGCTCGGCGGCGCGGTTCGGCCTCTGACAATTCGCAATCGATTTTCACTGGGCGCTTACGATCCACCGATTGCAGCCGAGCGAGCAGCGCAGCGAGTCGCAGCCGGGTTCACAACCATCAAAGTGAAAGTCGGCACCGGGCCAGAAATGGATATTGCCCGAGTCCACGCGGTTCGCGAAGCCATTGGCCCGGACACACATCTCACGATCGATGCCAATGGCGGATGGAGCGACGCCCAGGCTCGTTATTGTCTGGAGCGGATTCAGGAATGTCGTGTTGAGCTGGTCGAGCAGCCGTTGCCTCGCGGCGATTATTCCCTCCTGGCAAAACTGCGGAGTGATACGGGGATTCGCGTGCTGGCGGATGAGAGCTGTTTTGACGAAATTCACGTTCGTGAACTGATTCAGCACGACTGTTGCGACGCGATTACGCTTTATCCGGGCAAGCAGGGAGGAATTGCAAAGGCTCGTCAGATGGCAGCCATTGCTGCGGCCGCCGGGATTCCGTGTACGATCGGTTCGAATCTGGAATGGGACATCGGCGCCGCTGCGATGATGCAGTTTATTGTGTCGACGCCGAACGTTCAGATCGAAGTGATTCCCGGAGACTGTCTGGGTCCAAGCTACCATGAGTTTTCAATCGTGCAAAACCCTTTGACGATTGAAGGGCCATTTACGACCCTGTCGACCAATCCCGGACTGGGCGTGACGGTCGACTGGGACGTGGTGGAACGCCATCGGATCCGGTAGTGCTCTGTCAAGTCTCAAAAAAGGGGTCAGGGTTTGGGGAATGTCAGCTTGATCTCGTTGCTGCCGCCGTCTGTATTCAGCACCACGGGGATTTTCCATGTTGCTGAGGCCAGGCGGCACAACGCGTTCTTTTCAGTTCCGCAATAGCCGAAGCTCATGCGAACCAGGAACGTTGCTTCGCCCGGCTGACCTGTCAGAGGAACTTCAAACCGGGCCACCTGATCGTCGCCGGTCACTGCCTCATCGCGGACGCCCAGATTTTCACTGGCCACGAGAGTCTGGTCGGCTTCGGTGAAAACTTCCCAGGAGACCGGTGCAAGATCGTTACGCTTGTAGCCATCCGGGATGTTCAGGGTCACAGTGAAACTCAGCTTGTCCGTTGCGGCAATCTTCTGTGACTCAACAGCAATGGCATTCGACGCATCGGGTGCGGCCTTGCGTTGAACGGGCGCAGGAGTTGTCATACCGGCGATGGAAAGAACGGTGGTCTGACTGGTCGCCAGATCAATCGAGAGAACTCGATGATTGTTCGTGTCGGCGACAAACAGCCGCCCGTCCGCCAAAGCCAGGCCACCCGGTTCGTTCAGCAACAGAGGCTCCGTTGTGTTTCCCGGTTTTCCGGTTCCAGCGAAAGTGGAAGTGCTTCCTTCGGCCAGTTCAATGGTTCGCAGTTTATGGTTGTAGGAATCGGCGACATACAGACGATCGCCGGCGATCGCGATTCCCAGAGGATGCTGAAAGCGTGCCTTTTTGCCAATGCCGTCCACATCGCCGAACGCAAACAGAGATTGTCCGCGCGGCAGCTCGGAGGTTCCGGCGACCGTCGTGACCTGACCGCTGGGGTCCGTTGGGACCTTGCGGATGGCTGATCCTTCGCTGTCGACCAGATACAGAAATTTCCCGTCAGCGTCGCTGACAATTTCCGACGGCTGAGCGAATGCGGATGAGGCCAGTGAGCCATTGATCACGTCTTCTCGCCCGGAACCGGCAAATACACCAATCGTGTCGCTGCCAATCTTGTGTGACCAGACCTGATGCGGACCGGCCATCGCAATATAAAGAGTGTCGCCGACAGGCGCAATGGACCACGGGCTGTTCATGGGCGTTTCGAGCAGTGGGCCCATGGTCTTAACACCAGGCGAGCCCTGGGCTCCGGTGCCGGCGAGGGTCGCAACGGTTTTTGCTTCCAGATCGACGACACGAATCAAATGGTTCTCTGTGTCGGCCACGTAAAGTTTTGTGCCAACGAGAGCCGTGCCCTGGGGACGATTAAATTCTGCCTCTTCAAAAACGCCGTTCGCACTGCCGTTGCGACCACTGCCGATGGTCTGCTGCAATTCCCCGGTGAGTGATGTCACAACAATGCGGTTATGATTGCTGTCGGTAATAAATAGTCGGCCGCCGGCGGCATCTGCCAGAACTTTGCCCGGATATCGCAGAGGCGTGGGCTGGACCTTGCTGGCTTCGGATTCAAAGACGATGGGTGTTTCGTCAAGCGTGCCATTCCAGCGGTGGTACTCCACCATTTTTTCAATCACTGTGTCGAACAATTCCCGATTGCCCTCGCCGCTTTGAGAGCCCGCATATTTTCCTTCGGGATCGACCAGCGCCAGCGTCGGCCATGCTTGAGTTCCAAACTTTCGCCAGATCAGCATTTCACTGTCATTCACGACCGGATGTTCGATCTCATAACGCAGGATGGCATCTCGAATGCTCTGTGAGACTTTTTCGTTGTCGAACTTTGCCGAGTGAACACCAATCACCACAAGCTGATTACCATATTTCTCTTCAAGATATTTCAGGTCCGGCAGCACGTGCATGCAGTTGATGCAGCAGTAGGTCCAGAAGTCGAGCACGACAACTTTACCGCGAAGATCTTTCATGTCGATCGGACGTGACGTGTTCAGCCATTCCGTTCCACCATCCAGAATTCCATTGGGAACAGCCACCGCTTCCGGGAACGGGTTCTTCGGCGGTTCGGCGGTGGCCGCATTTTCAGCAGGTGGTTTGTCGGCGCCTGCCTTTTCAGCGGGCGGCTTTGCAGCTTCGTCGCTGGTGGCGTCCTGAGTTGCCTGGGCGATCGAATCAGAATTCGTTTCGTCCGCCGCAGCACAAACCGAATGAAGGCTCGTCAGGGCGATCACGGCACTCAAAATCAGCGACGGGCGGAAGACCTGAGAAACTTGAATGAGACAACTCATGGTGTCATCTCCTTTTGAAATAGGGAAGTTGCAGGCGACCATACAGAAGCGTCTGAGTGACAAGTGTAGTCAACTGCCGTGCGAATTTACCACACCGTAACAGCCGCAACAGCACTTAGAGGCTCTAACAAAAGTGGGACAGGCACCCTCCCTGCGTCATCTTTCTGAACATTTTTCGCGAGATCCGGGAGCCAGTCCCAGTTTTGTTAGGCGTTCTTAGTCAGCTGATCGAGATCGGGCTGCATTCGCCGAAGTCCTTCTTCAACAGTGACCAGCGGGGAGTAGCCAAAATCGCGTTCTGCGGCGGCGATCGAATAACTGTGGGAGCCCGCCAGTTGTGCGGCGACAAACCTTGTCATGGGAGGTTCCCCTTTAAGTTTCAGGATCTTCCAGAATACCTCCATCACGCCACCAATTCGCAAGGCCGCGTATTGGGAAAGCGATCGGGAAACAGGCGGCAGGCTCGCCTGGAGCAGCAGCCGGTTAATCCAGTCCCACAGATTGACGGCATCGCGTTCGTTGATGAAATAGGCTTTCCCGGCTGCCGTGGTTGAATCCCGCAGCGACCGTTCGGCCTGAAGATGAGCAGCGGCCGCGTTTTCCACATACGCCACGGATACAACATTTGTGCCGTCGCCGACTCGTCGCAGGCGGCCGGCCCGAGCTTTCTGGATTAAGCGCGGGATCAAATGATTGTCGCGCGGCCCCCAGATCAAATGCGGCCTCAGTGAGACGGTTCTGAATTGATTGTTGTCGTTTGCTGCCAGCACGGCCTGTTCTGCCAGAGCTTTGGAATGCGGATAATGGCACAGCCATTTGGTTGGGTAGGCCAGCGACTCCTCAGCATCCACATGATCGCTTCCGTCGAACACGACACTGGGAGAACTGGTGTAAATCAGCCGCTGAACTCCGTGAGCCTGGCAGCCG
>JBDNHX010000184.1:0-2713 GCA_041688565.1 Planctomycetaceae bacterium | reverse complement strand
GCATCGCTCGATGTGGCAAAGGCCAATCAGAAGACAGCCGAGATCAATCTGGGATATTGTCAGCTCAGAGCCTCGATCTCCGGAAAGATTGGCGACCGTCTGGTGGACGAAGGAAATTTTGTCACTGGTGGCCCGTCCGGTGCCTTCAATTCCACACTGTTGTCCACAATCGTGGCTGTCGATCCGGTATCGGCTGTCTTTGACATGGATGAGAACACCCTGCTGCGGCTGCAGCAGGCGATTCGTGATGGAAAGCTGGAGTCTCCGGGAGAGAACGTCATACCTGTGGAAGTGGGCCTGCCGATCCATAAACAGGACTATCCTTTGAAAGGCACTGTGCAGTTCATCAACAATCAGGTGGATTCAAAGACGGGCACGATCGTGATCAAAGCCGATCTCCCGAACCCTAAACCGGAAACTGGCGGGCGTGTGCTGACGCCGGGAATGTTCGCCCAAATTCGAATTCCGATCGGCCGACCACGTACAGCGCTGATGGTTCCGGAAGCGGCATTGGGCTCGGATCAGGGAAGTCGGTATCTGTTTGTGGTGAATGCCGAAAACAAAGCGATGCGCCTGAGTGCGGAGGTTGGACTGCTGGATGGTGACCTGCGGGAAATTGTGGCAGTGAAAGCTGCTGGCGAGTCCGCGTCACGGTCACTCAAGGCGGACGAGCAGGTCGTTGTGCGAGGGATTCAGCGAGTTCGGTCGGGAATCGAAGTCGCTGCCAAAGCGGCCGATCAATAAATCGTTTAACGGCAAGCCGCAGGCGACCGCAATCAATGAATTCAGTACGCCAAAGCACGTTCGCTGGCAACAAGCACTTTACCCTCCAGCCGATTGTTTCACGATTCCGCTTTCGCTTCACGGACCATCAATTCTTACTCGAGGCCTTCTGTGTCAGCGCTCTCCAAATTCTTCATTGATCGTCCGATCTTTGCCGCTGTCCTGTCAGTCGTGATCATGATCGCCAGTGCGATCGCCGTAACCACGCTCCCGATCGTTCAGGTGCTTGTGCAGAACCGAGTCAACCTGGCTTTGCCATCACTGCCGGATGTTGTTAAGCAGACAGGCGTGAGCGTTAAGAAACGTTCGCCCAGTATTTTGCTGGTGGTCAATCTGTTCTCGCCGGACAATTCTTACGATCAGTTGAAGCTGAGCAACTATGCGACGATCAACCTTCGCGACGAACTGGCCCAGCAGTCAGGCGTGGGTGACATCAGCATGTTTGGCCAGCAGGACTACAGCATGCGAGTCTGGCTGGACCCGGAGAAGATTGCTGCTCGCGGGCTGACGGCCGGTGATGTGGTGAATTCTCTGCGTGAACAGAACGTGCAGGTGGCCGGAGGATCGCTCGGTCGGCCCTCGGTGCCGAATGGTCAGGCGTTTCAATACACGTTGAGTACTCTGCGACGACTTCAGGATCAGAAGCAATTCGGAGAGATTATTGTCCGCTCCAGGTTTGAAGGCGAGATTGTCCGCCTGCGTGATCTGATCAGCGAACAGCGCATGGATGCGTCCGGTGTTCAACTGGGAGGCATCGATCTGGGTGCGAAGAATCAGGACACGCGTTGCTATCTGGATGGAAAGCCGTCCGTCGGATTGTCGATTTATCAGCAGCCCGGATCGAATGCTCTGGCAACCGCCGACAAAATTTGTGAACGCATGGAAGAACTGAAGCTCTCATTCCCGGATGGTGTTGACTATGGGATTGTGTACGACACGACTCCGTTCATTGACGAATCGATCCACGAAGTCTTCAAAGCTCTGCGAGACGCGATTGTGCTGGTGGGCATCGTGGTGCTGGTGTTTCTGCAGTCGTGGCGCGCGACGCTGATTCCTCTGATCGCCGTGCCAGTGGCCATTGTAGGCACATTTGCTCTGATGGCCGGTTTTGGATTCAGTCTCAACAATCTGTCGCTGCTGGGCCTTGTCCTGGCGATTGGGATTGTGGTGGATGATGCGATCGTCGTGGTGGAGGCAGTGGAGCATCATCTGGAGCATGGCATGTCGCCCCGCGATGCGACTCGAAAAGCCATGGATGACGTGGCTGTTCCTGTCATCGCCATTTCACTTGTACTGATGGCCGTGTTTATCCCGTGTGCATTTATCACGGGGATTACTGGACAGTTCTTTCGCCAGTTTGCGGTCACGATTGCCGTATCGACATTCTTTTCGGCTTTGAATTCTCTGACTCTCAGTCCAGCGTTGGCGGCCCTGCTGCTGCGACCAAAAGCTGAACAGAAGGATATTCTGACCCGCGTTCTGAATTTCGTCATAGGCTGGTTCTTTAAGCTGTTCAACAAGTTTTTTGACAAAGCGTCTGGCGGTTATGCGTGGTCCGTTGGCTGGTTGCTCCGCCTGTCGGTCATCGTCCTGTTCATTTATGGCGGTCTGCTGTATGCCACGTATTTCAGCTTTACGCATGTGCCGACAGGCTTCGTTCCGGCTCGGGATATCGCCGGTCCGGGCTTGATCACTCGCTACAACGGAGTGGTTGCGGCCACGATCAATGGAGGAACGTTGCCAGGTGTGAGTTCCGGTCAGATGATTTCCACCGTAGACGATCTGGCGCTGAAGGAACTGCCGGCCGGGATGACTTCGCTCTGGACCGAACTGACGTTACTTCAAATTCGGGCGGGCAACACCGCGATGGTAGTATTTGCGCTCGCCGTGGTCCTGGTTTATCTGCTGCTGGCCGCTCAGTATGAAAGTC
>JBDNHX010000183.1:0-17978 GCA_041688565.1 Planctomycetaceae bacterium | reverse complement strand
TTCGTTTCTCAAAGCTTCGTTTCTCAAAGCTTCGGTTGCTCTCGCGGGAACCGTACCGCTGTTGAATGACGTGCTTGTGGCTGGCACCGGTTCCGCGGCCGGGCCGCTTTTTGCCTACGTCGGCACATTCAGTTCGCCGCTGCAGGATGTGCTTCCCACGCAAGTAGATTTGCCGCCAGGCAATGGTCAAGGCATTCATATTTTTGAGATTGATCGTGCGACAGGCGCGATGAAGCCGGCCGGTATTCAGCAAATGGGAACCAGTCCCAGTTGTCTCACCGTGAATACTGCGGGGACTCATCTTTATTCGGCGAATGAAACCGATCGCGTCGGCGAAGCGAATGAAGGCACTGTCACCGCCTTCGCCATCAATCGAACAAACGGTCAGCTCGAACTGCTGAATACCGTCCGATCGGGCGGAGCTGGTCCGACCTATGTCAGCATTCACCCGGCTGGGAAATTTCTCCTGGTCGCCAACTATTTTGGTGGTTCGGTTTCGGTCCTTCCCATTGTGGCGAACGGGAGTCTGGGCGAAGCAACGGATGTGAAAAATGATGCGGGACCAATCGGCCCGGCACGAGCCACCAATGCTCCGCCCGGCAGCTTTGCTTTCAGCGGCCATGATCGCACCCACGCACACATGATTCAGGCAGATCCATCCGGCACATTTGTGCTGCATGTCGATCTGGGGCTCGATCAGATTTTTGTCTGGAAGTTCGACGCTGAAAAAGGCTTACTGTCGCCGGCCGAACAGCCGTCCGTCTCCCTTCCGCCGGGCGACGGTCCGCGACATTTTCATTTTCATCCCAATGGCAAATGGTTTTATTCCATTCAGGAAGAAGGGTCGACGCTGGTCCTGTTTGACTACGACGGCAAGACCGGCAAATTGTCAGCCCGCCAAACCATTTCGACCCTGCCCGAAGGATTTGCAGGCAGCAACTTCTGCTCGGAAATTCTCGTTTCCGCTGACGGACAATATGTGTATGCGGGAAACCGACTGCATGACAGCATCGGAATTTTTTCCGTCGGGCCGAAGGGAGAACTGACCTTCGTGGGTGACGAATGGACTCGCGGCAATTATCCGCGCAGCTTCACGTTTGATCCGACCGGACAGTTCCTCTACTGTTGCAATCAGCGAGCGGACAGCGTGGCGGTGTTTCGAGTCAACAATGCCAGCGGAGCACTGACCTTTACTGGCCACTACGCAGCCGTGGGCAATCCGTCGATTGTCGTTTTTCTAGATACGGCCAATGCAGGCTGATTGGTCTGTAGAAATTTCCGCACGGGAAGCACACGGCACATTCAGTGTGCCGCGTGTGTCTCTTTTGTCTCGTCGCGTTGCTTCGATGCCTCTACGCTTTGACGCATCGTTACTTCGACGCGGAAAACTACATCCGCCTATCTTGCGGAAACGGGGCCCAGACGCAACTGCCGTGCGAGGTCATCGAACAGGGCTTCCAGCACTAGTCGCACGGGTGAATTGCCATCAATCTGATGAGCAGCTGCGATCACGCGGTCCAGCAACGGCGCAAGCAGATCAACTCCGTTGCGTACGCCCAGACGCTGCAGGAGCGGATCTGTGAAATCTCCGGAGGTCAGCCTGCGCAGTCGTCCGTTGAGCACTTCGGCGATAAATCGCAGCAGCCACTGCCCGTTGCGCCGCTGCTCTTCAGTCCCGGAAGAAATACGTTCCAGTTCGTCGGCGACCTGACGAGAAATTTCGACAGGCTTCATTTGCTCCAGGTGATCCAGTTGCTGACTTACAAGTGTTCGCAAATGCCGCAGATCCGGATTCAGCAACTGCTGAGCCAGCGTGATGCTGCCTTCTGCCATCGCGGCGATGGTCGCGGCTTCTTCGGGGGATTCCACAAGTTCTTCGGTAATCAGGATCTCGCGAACGTCATTTTCCGTGAGGGGAAAAAATCGCACCACCTGGCAACGGGACCGAATAGTCGGCAACAGGGAATCGGGATTGTCGCAGACAAGCAGAATCAGCGCCTGAGCGGGTGGCTCTTCGAGGGTCTTCAGAAGGGAGTTCGCTCCTTCGGCATGCATGCGGTGCGAATCGTTGATGACAGCAATCCGCCGATCAGATGCCTGCGGTGACATCGACAGTTCAAAGCACAGCCCTTCCCGGCCACGTTTGTCGTCGGAGCCAGCGATCAAATCAATCGGGATGGCCGTCTTTCCTGCGGGAACACCAATCTCTATATAGTCGGGCCAGGTACCGGCCAGGAAGCCCCGACAAGCACGGCATTCTCCGCAGGCGTCAATCTGATCCGGCTGACGTCCACGACAGAACATTGATTGAGCCAGCAGGCGAGCAAATTTCCGTTTGCCAATCCCATCAGGGCCGGTCAAAACATACGCATGTGATAAACGGCCGCGCTGCACCGAACGTTCGAACAACGCTCGCTGCTCCTGATGTCCTCTCAATGCGGTCCATGCGGATGTCACAGTCAGTCTTTCAGTATCGAACATTGAGCCGAATTGAACTTCAGAAAAGCAAAAAGTCCGCTTTGTTTGTGTCTTGTCTGATGCGTGCCGACAAGGCTGCCAGTCAATCAGGCGTTTTCCATCGGCCGATAATTTACCCCAGAACCTACTTCGACGCGAGCGTCGGGCGAAGACTGAAAAGTACCTGTTGAGCCTGAGTCGCTCAATTGGCTTATGCAAGTTCTTTGACAGTCTTTGGGCGTCTTGCACGTTCGTTTTGAAGTTGCGATTATCGAAGTCGCGTGGGACGAATATGCCGAAAAGTCAGGAAAATATCATAACCCAACGCGTCAGCGAGGGATTTGTTCGCAGGTCGCACAAACGCAGGACCTCAATCCCTCACTCACTGGAGAATGCAAAGATTCTTTTCAACGAACGCCGGGGGGCAAAGTTTACCCGAAACATTCCGCTGCCGCGAGACGTTGATGCGTCAGCGGTCGACGCGGAACTGATCAATGAAGTGCTGCGGATTACAATCAACAAACGAACAGAACTCATGCCTCGCAAGATCGAGATCCGCCGCCAGTCAACGGGCAGCTGAGGGTCAGTCTGGGGTGTTGAAAATTTGGGGTGGTCATTCTTTGTGGTTCACGTGGCGATTGTTGCGATAATTCTGGAGAGCGCGTCGGCGTTTCGAGAGGCAGTATGAGTCCAACGTGATTGAACTATTGTCTGGCAAAGTCATCACCGGCCTCATCACCGGCCTCATCACCGGCCTCATCACCGGCCTCATCACTGGCCTCATCACTGGCCTCATCACTGGCCTCATCACTGGCCTCATCACTGGCCTCATCACTGGCCTCATCACCGAAGAAACCGATGACATTATCAAAGTCATCGATAACCCTTCCGTCCCCGAAAAATTCAACGTTGTCAAGAAGTTCAACATCGAATCCCGTACGCCCAGCAGCGTCAGCATCATGCCAAAAGGCGTGCTCAACAAACTGACGCGAGAAGAAATCTTTGACCTGCTGGCGTATGTCCTCGGCGGCGGCGATAAGACCAACGCGCTGTCCGAGGAACATGTGCATTGAGGAGTTTCATATTCCACAATAGAAATCGCAACATTCAGGCAGGATGGCTTGACGTATCGCGCCGTTCAGGGACAACTCATTGACTCCGAACTGATCGCGTCGAAGTCGCAGCAGCAAAGTTGCGTTCGCATTGAGAAATTGGCCAGACCACGCTTTGCCGGGAGTCTGTATATGGGTTAGATCGCAAAAATCTCAGTATGGTCTCAAGAAAACATACATAAGTCCCGCATCCTACAAGCACTCGCGGTACGACAACGCGACACTTTCAGATCAGCAAAAGGCAAACAGAAATGTTGTTCTCTCTAAAACGATCGTTGGCCGTCGTGTCTGAACTCGTTTAGCGGTCGAAGCATTTTTCCTGTGATAAAGAGTTTGACTGAAAAATGGCGAATGTGAACAGTCCTGAACATCGCGACCAGCTACAAGGGACTCGATCATTTCGTTCGAGTGTTGTCCGTGAACTCACCACATTTCTGCTGCTGATTGTTTGGCCATTCATTTATTTCTGGCCCTATTTGATCTCCTACGGACTCACGCCAGGCAACGACTTTCACACTTTGTACTATCGCTTCAAGTTGTACCTCGTCGACTTGTTATCACGTGGCTTGTCACCGCCAGTCTGGTCCCCGACGGAGGCGGCTGGATTTCCATTCCGTGCCAACCCATTTACTGCCTCGTGGTATCCGCTGAACTCTGCATTGCCGTATTTCTATCGAGCTAACGAGGGCTATTCCGAATGGGACCACGTCGTGTTTACTCTGGTCGCATTCCCCATCTTCGCATTAGGAATCACTGTCTGGTTGCGGGTTCTGGGAGAGAAACGTTCCGGCGCCATTCTCGCCGCGCTTGTCTTCGCGACCTCCGTGAAGATGTCTGAACTCTTGCGATTTCCAAACGCGGCGCATTCTGCTGCCTGGATTCCATGGCTGCTGGTGGGAACGACTCTTTGCTTTCGCAGAAGGCGATGGGCATTGGGAGCAGCGATCTGTTTTGTTGCATCATATTTCCTGCTGACCGCGGGTTACCCATACTTTGCTTACTACAGTCAGTTTCTTGTCGGCCTCTGGATTGTCCTGCTGATCTGCCCTGCAACTCGTAGATCAGTCACGCTCCTTCCGGACAATGCATGGAACAACTTACTTGTGTCGCTGAGCAGTATCGCTGTCGGTTGTGGCGCGGCGCTCATCTGCTGCCTGAGTTACCTGCGGGAAATGAAACTCATGCTGGCCGCGACGACTGATCGTCAGGGAGGTGACTGGGGATATGGCACGGCTCATGACTGGAACGCGGTGGATGTGCTGGGCAGTTTGATTTATCCGCCCAGAGCGTGTACTGAGGGATGGTACTTCTTCGGCGTATCTGCGCTGGTCCTGATGGGATTGTTTGCCTGGGAACAGCTCACGGATCGCAGCGAAAACTCTTTGAATCAGCGACGATTTCTGATGGTAATCGCTGGGCTTTGGATCATTATCACGCTGATCACACTCGGTGAATCTTCACCGTTGTTTTATGTGCTTTGGAAGTTCTACCCTGGCTTCTCCTCACTGCGTGTCTGGTCCCGTATGAACATTACCCTGCTGCCGGTTCTGGCCCTGCTGCTGGCCCGAAGCTGGAACTGGTGGATTGAACAGATGACAATAGTCGACGAGCAACAGCGACTGCGGTTCAGCCGACGACTCATTACAATCGCGTTCCTCATTGTTTGCACTCAGTTACTTTTAGTCTTCTTCGCCCCCCCCGAAATCTACTGGTTGAACTATTTTCAGTCCTCGATTGCACCACTCGCAACGTGGCGACCGTGGTTGAACTGGAGTGTCATTGTCCTGTCAGTTGCGGGGTTGGTGCCGCTGGTGATTCTGTGCCGTCGCTGGCAGATTCCCAGGTGGAAGAGCGAACGCTTCGGCACTGCGGGGTTACTGATGCTTGTCATATGTTCTCTGGAGACTTGCGGATATGGCTGGCTTCAATGGGCTAATTCGAGCACTGACTTTCAGACACATCGGGAGGTTGTGGATATTCCGGCACGGCTTCAGGAGGGATTCTCACGACCTCGAGTACTCACAATGTCGACAGTGTCCCTTGGATCGCGAGCACAACTGGGGATTCTGAGCAATTGGTATTATCAGAGCTATATTCAGTTTCTGAGAAAGTATGTTCCTCATCCGGACAATCTGGCAGGTGATGTCGAACAATTCAGGACGGTACCGGGACTTTTGGAGATGCTGGGAGCAGAAAATGGCCAGCGAGTTTTTCTTGTTCCACGGCTGGACTATGCCACGCCGCAGGAGTTTGTAACTGCGGCAAGAGAATTCCGGAAGAAGAATCAGTGCCGTCTGGAGTTACAGATATTCCACGGCGATCACCTTCGGTTGACTGCGGCGACCTCTGAACCAGGATTTCTTTGCTATATTGACAACTGGGACCCGATATGGACATGTACCGTCAATGGTCGGTTGGTTCCGGTCGAAGTATTGATGGGAACGTTTAAGGCGGTATCGCTGACATCCGGTGTTTCGGAGATCTACTTCTCCTGTACCGACGAGAATCCGCCGGGAGAAGATTTGACAGGCAAGCCGGTAATACACATTATTTCGAACAAACATTGAAATCCTGTGCCACAAGATTCCCCATCCATCAGACGAGTTCACACATTGGTTGTATGGCTCGTCGACCAGCAACTAATGACGGATTTTCCAGGTCTGGCTGAACAGCAATTTGGTGATTGCGATTTGCACGGGGAAGTTTGGATTGTCGTTCGTGATGCCAGCCTGAAACCCGGTACTTTGACTCCTGTCTCAGCACCCTCCCAACTCTGTCAGATCCTGTGTGTTTCATCGGACTGGGGGCATGGGGCAATTCAGAAGCTCTTCTGCCGGAAAGCCGTTCGCGATAGATTCGACCACACGATTGTGATTGCCGGGGGAAATGATCTGCAATTCTCATCCTGTGATCTTTTCAGTGGCCTGACAACTTCTTCGGCTGAACTCGTATCGATTGTGGCGGCATCATCGCAAAAACAATCGTCTGAGTCTCATGAGCTATCGCCCGATAACTTGCTCATCGCACGATCTTATCGACGTACTTTGCTGCAGCGGATTCCTTTTGAATTGAATGATGATGGCAATCAGTTTGACGAAGATCTCACACGGCAAACGCGACATATTCAGGCGACGCACGAAACGCGGTTTGTCCATTTAAAAACTCCAGTGTTAAGCTTGCCCTCCGGAACCAGGTTGCGGCGCTGGATCGCTGAACTGCAGTTTCATTTGCACAACCTTGGTATCTGGTGCTCACTCAAATACCGTGACCTGACACCAGCGCGTTACCGTGACAAGTCTGACAATCTTTATTCTTCGCATCAGTTGGCGATTTTCGAAGTATCGAAATTAAAACCTGCTGCGGTGCTTGATTTGGGTTGCGGGCCTGGCTTTGTGGCAAGGCAATGCCGAAAGCTGGGAATACATGTCCACGGCGTGGATGCGGCGGATCCATTGCCGGACACGGTCTCTGAGTTTACTCGTTGCAACCTTGATCAAGGTCCCTATCCCTTCGATATCTGGAACTACGAGGTGGTGCTACTGCTCGATGTCATTGAACACCTCTCAGCACCGGAACAATTCCTCCTGGATTTGCGTCATCGCTCGGGATGTTCGGATGTCACGATCAGTGTGAATCGGACATCCCGTCCATGCATTATTCTCACCACTCCGAACATTGCCTTTGCTGCGATTCGACTGGGACTGCTGCTTGGCCGGTTCAGCTATGCAGATCGCGGAATTCTGGACTTAACGCACCGTCGGCTGTTTACGCGACAGTCACTGTGTACGGCAATTCGCAGCAGCGGCTATGACATCGAACTGATTCGCCCTGTTCCCGCGCCATTTGCGGCCATTCTTCCTGGACGCACAGGGATAGCACTTAACTGGATAGCCGCTATTGCAGCTCAAGTCTGTCCAGGTTGGTTCGCCTTCCAATGGCTGGTGAGATGTCGGCCAAAACCGGGTGTCGGGCATTTGCCAGCAGGAACTCAACGAACGCTCGGAGAAGTCCCTGACTAACAACCGATCCAAATTTATCCAGCGTGGAAGGCCGCTCTGCCAATGCCGGTTCTTACGACACACGATTTACTCGCACGCCGTCGCGGTCTCAAGTGTTGATTCTCTATTGCGAATCTTGAAAACTCAAAAAGTGCCCCCGCTCGTTATGATCTCACATTCCGGCAGCTCTTTTTTCAGGCTCTGCGCCGCATCGACCGTCACGTTTGTTCCTACCAGATCGAGCGTTTTGAGTTTCTTAAATCCCTTGAGAAGCGGCATTGCTTTGTCCACGATAGAGCAGTTTTGCAACGACAGAGTTTCCAGATTCTTTGCCCCTTTAATTGCGGTCAAACCTGAACCCACAAAGTTCCTGCACGCGCCGACTCGAAGGTACTTCAAGTCGCTCATACCCTTAGTAAGGATCTGAAATCCTTTATCATCCATGCCGATGGCTCCAATAACAAGGTATTCCAGAGACTTGCACTGATTGATCATTTTCGCGCCAGGAAGCGTAATCGGACATTTGTACATGTCCAGTTTTTTGAGATTCTTCAAACCTCCTTTGGCAGCAAAGCCCAGGCCTTCTCCTGTCACCGAGGTCTCCGCAATAATCAGTTCTTCCAGAACTTCCAGATTTCGAAGGGCGTACATGGCGGCATCGCTCAGCCCCGAACAGTATCCCATCTGCAGTCGTTTCAATGTTTTCGCTTCGCAAATCGTGTTCAACGACTGATCGTTGACCGCACCGACTCTGTTCAGAATCAATTCTTCAATCGCAGGCATTCTGCCGATCGAAGCCAGTCCTGCTGCGGTCAGCTCGTTACAACCTGAAAGGTGCAAAGCTTTAAGGTTGGGCAGCAAAGAAAGTGACGCGATGCCCGCGTCACCAGCATTCGTGTTATCCAGCAAGATTGACTCCAGTGTCGGAATCTTCGACAGATTCGCGATTCCAGTGTCATCAATGTTTGTGCGAGACAGATCAACAAACTTCAGTGCCGGAAATCCGGGCATCAGGTTTAACGCATTGTTGTCGATTCCCGGATTTCCACCGGAGTAGATTTCGGTGATCTGTTCAAGTCCCTCTGTCGCCTGAAGCACTTGAGCAATGTTTGCCCCGCTCACGCCGCCGGGAGCAATCGCTTTGAAGTTGGCAATGAGTTCCGCTGAATTGATCTTTGGCGGTTCAGGTTCTGCAACCGGTGCCGCTGGCTGAGTGGCCGCTGCAAGTTCTGCTGCTGGTTGTGACGCCTGCGGCTGAGTCTTCCCGGTGACTTCGTCCCATTTGGGAACCTTGTCACAGCCTGTTCCCACCGTCAAAGCCAACACTATTATCAGTTCCCAACGCCATCGCGGCGCAGGATTTGTTACCCGTGTTTGTGGCATCATAAACGCTACTCCGCGTGAAATAACGAGGTAAGAAATGTCATCCGCATTTGCTAGATAATGCCAAACAGAAGTGGCATTGTCTTCCAGCGAGTTACTGAAACCTACAATTTTACAAACGACTTTACCGGCATAACGACTCGGTCTACGGCACGTCGCCCTCGATCAGCATGCGTCGTTTGCCGGAAACAGGCACTTTAAGATTCATTCCGGCAGCTTTGAGTTGCTCTCGGATTTCCTCTGGCATGCACTTTCAGCTGTTCGCGTTCATTGTCCGATCGCGCAAAGGCTCGTGGGACGATTCGATCGACACCTTGGTCACCAAGACTTCCGACGCCAAGCCAGTCCCCTCTCGTCGAGTAGACGCCAAGCGGGATCGCGCTCCGCCGCGTTTTTTAATAATTCTGGCTGGATGTCGCGAATGGGTTCGCTTCGAGGGATTCAGAACTTTCTGCCGCACCACACTTTACGGAGCCATTCCTCCGGTGCAGCGCCGGATGGCGGTCTCAAATTGCCCGCCAAACGGGGAAAAAGTGACTTCAGGCGTTTTTTGCCATGGAAAGCATGTTTACAATTTGCATCATGTATCAAACCAACAGTTTACTGACATTCTCGTTCCCGATGGGGCGACTGATGGGAGTTCCGCTGCGGCTGAGCTTCCTGATGCCTGTCGTGGCTGTGGCGTTGATGTGGCGGATGCAGGACATTGTCTTCGGAGCAATGGCCAGCGCTGTGCTGTTTCTAAGCCTGCTGGCTCACGAGATCGCTCATCTGGCTGTGGCTCGTCGCTACCACTGCCTGCCGCTGGCGGTCGTCCTGTGGCCACTTGGAGGCATGCAAACCGGACAGTCTCGCCTGACCTTCCGGGAATCCCTGGCCATTTCTTCGGCCGGGCCGCTTCTGAATCTGGTGCTCGCTGCAGTCTGTGGTTGGCAGCTGCAGAGACTCGGTCTGCTGACGGAACTTCTAAATCCATTTGGCAAAGTGGATCCCGGCTCTACGAATGATCTGGCCCTTAACTGGCTCAGAATGACGTTCGTGATCAACTACGGTCTGTGTTTCTTCAATCTGATTCCCGTCAAACCGCTGGATGCCGGCCAGGCGTTTGCTTCGTTTTTGAATCTGCGTTTTGTGGAAATGGAAACACGTGACCTGATGCTTCGCATCGGTCTTGTAATTTCGCTCTTTGGAATCCTGACGGGCTTCGTTTTTGACATCAGCAGCATGGTCGCTCTTTCGGCATTTCTGCTGATCCTGCATATGCACGACATGGTCTCGTGGAATCCACCGGCGGAGAACGAAGAGTCGTTTATGGGCTACGACTTCTCCGAGGGGTACACAAGTCTTGCACGAACCGAAGAGGCGGACGACGACGACGATGAAGCTGGCCTGGGAATTCTGGATCGATGGAAAACCCGTCGGGAAGAGGAAAAGCTTCTGCGAGAGGCTGAAGAGCAGGCTCAGGAAGAACAGCAACTGGACAGAATTCTTGAAAAGCTGCATTCCACCGGCCGCGATGCTCTGACCGTCCGTGAGCTGACAATTCTGAATCGCGTAAGTGCTCGATTGCGTCAACGAAATATTCAGGACTAAGCACCTCCAGCTCGGCTCAGACGTCGCCAGCAATTCGCACCACGCGCACCCGTCTTGCATTTTGCACTATCGCGACAAGCTTCAGAAGAATGACCACTGTTAACCTGAAGTTGTGTTTTACATCACACATCGTAGCGGAAGGCGCAAAGCGTTTCGGCGGATATCCCGGATCGAGTCCAGACCCAAAACCCGGGCGGATTTCTCTTCACGAAAATCAATCTGCGTTGGAATACCATTGATCACCGGCCGAGGGTTAATGGACGGAGACGAATTCGCTGCAGTTCAAGTAGGCCCAGAGCATATCTTCGGTTGCGGTTTTCATCGCCTGGTCAGCGGGAAGAGAACGGGAGAGAGCTCGAAAGCGATTGCGAAATGCTTTTGATTCGTTCTCTGTCGGACGTCGATTCACGGTCGCAAGAGCCAGTCGTTCGGGCGCTGCAGTTACAGGAGCATTCTGCAGAGCTTTCGTGACTTCCATCGCCGCCAGCGGGATCGCACTTGTTAGGTCTTCGTTATTCATCATCAGCAGAGCCTGCGAAATATTGCCCTCAAAAGCCAGTTGTTCATCGTTCTCGTCGGTGCCGTAAGCCTGCACAAACTGATCAACCCATTCGCGACGGTGTTCGGTGCCAAGCGAGGAGTCAATCGGCTGATCGGACACCGACCGAATAGCGATCCGGATGGATTCGTAAACCTGTTCGGGCACCATATGCCGCGGATAGATACGCGAAAACAACGGCATGCCGCCCTCCTGAGGATCATCAACAGCATACGCTGCCTCTGACTGCACACTTGACAGGCCAAACGACCGCGACATCGCCAGCCAACGCATCAGACGATGCAGATCGTAGTCCGATTTCACAAACGCATTTGTCAGATAGTCATATAGCTCGGAATGAGACACAGGATTATGCGCCCCCAGATCGTCGATCGGATTCGTGAATCCGTAGCCAAAGAACTGAGCCCACATGCGGTTCACCATCGCTCGAGCCACCTGATGCTCAGAATCGGCCGCCAGCAAACGAACAAGCTCCCCGCGACGCGAGCCCTCAGTTTCCGCAGGCAGGCTCTCGCCAGAAAATTCTGGAAGAACGGCCTTCGTCTGGCCTCGCAAGGTGTCATAGTAAGTCATCCCGGTCTTGCCGGAATCTGCAAGAGTCCAGATGTCCCTGGTCGTGCCATCCTCAGCCGCGACCTTAATTTGCTTGCGTTCCGCCTGCTTGAAGAATGCGTTCAGGCTCCAGAATTCCTGCTGTTGTCGTTCTTTTGCAAACGGATGATCATGGCACTGCGTGCAATGCACCTGCTGGCCAAGAAACAACCGAGCAGTCACCGCAGTCGCAGGTGTCGCCTGATCATTCAGGTGGGCCAAAAGGAAATTCGTGGCTCCGTTCTGGTCGCTGCGGCCTTCTGCGGCAATCAGCCGGCCAACCGTGTCCATCCACGGCTTATTGGCATCAAACTGTTTCAGCAAAAAGCCGAACAGGGACTTTTGATCCACATCACGTGAGTTCGAACGCCCGATCAGCAAGTTGGTCCAGATCACAGCCAGGTTTTCTGACGCGCGGCGACTGGTCAGAAGTTGATTCAGCAGTTCGTCCCGCTTGCGTGGCGATTCGCTGCCCACAAAATCAGAAACCTCTTCGATTGAAGGTATTCGGCCGGTCAATGTCAGATACGTCCGACGAATCCATTCATGATCATCGGCAGCAGCCGCCGGCGTCGCGTTATTTTCCTGCCAAACCGACTCGATCATCCGATCGATCTCAGCAACGATCTCTGCGTCGCTCGGGCCATCAGGCACACCGACGCGTGGCGCGTCATGCGGCAGCGGGGCCAGTCGCTCTTCTGTCCGAACCACGGCCTCGGACGGCTGCACACCGTCGAGCTTTAAAGGCGGCAGATCATCGACGGGTGTTTGAGCCCCATCAGTGTCGACATTTTCGGCAGCCCCCGCCCCATTTACCGGAGAAGCATCGGAAACCTGATCCGCGGAATCCTGCGGTTCACCCTGACTGCGGAATGCCAAAGCAATCAACACGGCTGCAGTAAGGGAGGCTAATGCTACACCTGCGGCACGCAGGCTTCTTCGAACTGGTGCGGGAGCGAATGTGCGGTCGTCTGCTTTTCGAGCTGAGAATGCCGGCGACAGCGTGATTACTTCACGCTGCGGAATCACATCGTCCTCAGAGGCGATTAATTCCGGTCCGTTGCCGGGCATAACGCCGCCGCTCCAGGTCAGCTGGCCATGCAACTGAACAAACTCAATGAACAGTGACTGAGATTCACCGCTGGAACGAAGCAGGTCCTGCAATCGAATCAGCTGATCATCGCCAAGTTGCTCTTCACAGTACAAATTTGCGAGAACGATCAATTCTTCATGAGCGTTATTCATTGAACGCCTCCTTCTGAAAGACGGCGGCGAACACATTCGATCAGGACTCGTCGAAGACGTCCCAGCGACTGATAGACAGAATTCGCGGGCCGACCAAGCTGATGAGCCACATCGTCACCCGTGACGCCAGCCGAGTATCGTCTGCGGAGCAATTCCTGATCAGAGGGCCGCAGCTTTCCAATACAATCCGTCAGAGCATCTCGCCGCTGTTCAAGATCAGCCGGCTGCTCTTCAATTCGATGAGACAATAATTCAATCACATCATCACCCAATAACTGCAGTTTGTGGTGCCGGCTGCGGCGAAAGCGAAACACTTCCAGCCTGGCAATCGCACGGCACCACGCGATAAAATTTGTTCCCGGCTCAAATTGTGACCACTTGCTGAGGATCACAACGTTCGATTCCTGCAGTACTTCTTCAGCATCCGCAGCCGTGCGAACCAGAGGCAGGATAAACAGATAAAGTGATCGCTGAGTCGATGTGAAAAGTCGTACGAAATCCTCATCCGGCCCCGGACCTCGATCCGTCCGCGAATCATCATCAAGCTGTCCGGATCGCAGCATCAGTCGACTCACTTGTGGATTCCCTAAACACCGGGCAGGAACCTTCTGGATTTGCCTGAAAACTCTGCTTGCAGCCTGCCCGCATCGACTGGAATTTTAAACAACAAGTCCCGAGTAGAACAGAAGCCCGGTTCTGCAGCGAACCGGGCTTCTGAATCTCTCTCGCCAACTTCAAGACTCGTCCTGGTGAGCTTATCCAATCAGTTCCTGGATCGGAGTTCCCCCGTTTGCCAGTTTCATCGGCCGGCCTCGCTTGGAGGTGTGGACCGTATTCACTGGAATTCCCATCGCCATCGCGACGGTTGCCCAGATATCGCCTGGCAGATACGCCTTGCTGCCGTCAGCAATCTGAAGTCCGTCTTTATCCGTCGCCCCGACTGCCTGACCGTTCTTTAGACCGCCACCACCGAGCATCACGCTCCATGAGGCCGCCCAATGGTCTCGACCAACGTCCTGGTTAATTCGAGGCGTACGACCGAATTCGCCCATCCATACCAGAACGGTATTGTCGAGCATTCCGCGCTGCTTCAGATCCGCTGTGATCGCCGAAATACCCTTATCAAGAACCGGCAGGCGCTGGTCTTTCAGAGTATTAAAGACATCCGAGTGCAGGTCCCAGCCGCCAAGATTCACTTCCACGAATGGGACACCGACCTGCACCAGGCGGCGAGCCATCAGCAGACCCTGGCCAAACCCATTGGCGCCGTACATATCCTTTGTTGCCTGTGATTCGGATTCAAGGCCGAGTCCAGCGTCTTCCTTTGCTACGTCGAAAGCAGCCATCTGACGTGAAGTCATCAGGTTGACTGCATTCTGATAAACGTCCTTGTGAGCTTTTGGAAGTTCGCCACGGCGAGAATCCATGAAGCCGGATTCGATATGTTCCAGCATTGTCAGGCGTGCGCCCAGACGCTCCTTTCCTTCTTCCGTCGGTGCGTTACGAATTCGACCCGTATTATCCACAACGAACGGAGCGTGCGTCATTCCCAGGAAGCCAGCCTGACCCGCACCTCCATCGACAGACACAAACGCTGGGATCTCCAGTGCCTTGCGGCTCTTACCCAGTTCATAGCTCACCACGGAACCGAAAGTCGGGTGGACCACGGTTGGGTTAGGCACATAAGACGTCTGCATGTAATAGCGACCACGCCCATGGTCGGCCTCACGAGTGCTCATTGAACGCACCAGTGACAGGTCATTGAAGACCTTCGCCGTGCCCGGCATATGTTCGCTGATCTGAACGCCTGGTGCAGCGGTGTCGATCGGTCGGAATTCACCGCCATTCTTGGAGCCTGGCTTCAGGTCCCAGATATCAATGGTTGGCGGACCGCCACCCATCCACATCAGAATACAGGCCTTTTGCTTTGACTTCACGACATCGGCATTTGCCTGCAAATGTGAAAGGAAGTTCATCGCCGGAACAGTCGCTGCAGCAGTTGCCATGTGCTGCATGAAGTGTCGTCGATTCATGCCATAGTTGTTCCAAAGCGACATTCAAATCTCTCCCGTTTTTAAGTGGTTAAACGCGGTCGGCGAACTGCCGAATTCGCAGGACAGAACTAAGGTGATTAAAGGAACACAAGAATTTCGGTACACCCAGTGGATACCGACCGCGATCAATGAATAAACACAAACTCATTCGAATTCAGAAGAGCCCAGAACAGATCCTGATAGCCGTTCAATTTCTGCGTGCCATATTTGGCCAGCATTTTCTGAACCTTGCTGATCTCCGACTTTGCAGGCTTTCGACTCAACGCAGCCAGATACAACTCCTGAATTTTCTGAGGCTCCGAACCAGGACTGCTCATTGATTCAAACAAGAAACTGCCACGCTCAACACTGCAGGCTTTGTCCATCAGCTCACTATTCATCATCATCAGAGCCTGAGGAATCGTGCCGTTAAACGTTGTGGCTTCACCGTTTTCGTCATTTTCAAATGCTACGACAAACTGCTGCATCCAGCGGCGACGCTGTTCTTCCTGAGCACCCCAGCCGCCCTGGCCGGACTTGTGAGCGTTGCTGGCCACGATCAGCGAATCGTACATCTGCTCGGCCTGCATCGCCTTAAGATACATATGGCTGAACAACGGCACTTCACCCGCTCCCGGATCGTCAATCTTATTCTTTTCACCAAACTGACTGCTTAACGCATACGCTTCACTCGAAACGATCCAGCGAATCAGCTGCTTCACATCGTAGTTGACAGCGACAAACTCATGAGACAACCGATCTTGCAAATCCGGATGACTGGCCGGATTGTGTGGGCCCATATCGTCGACAGGGCGAGTGAATCCGTAGCCGAAGAAATGGCTCCACATTCGGTTAACCATCGCCTGAGCAACTTGAGGAGCGGACTCATCAACTGACTTGGTCAGCAGTTTGCCGAACTCAACACGTCGATCCACGCCAACACCAGGATCCACTTCAAGACCCTGGAAGCGAGGAAATGCGACCTGCATAACACCGCTGCGTTTTTCGTAATAGACTGGCCCGGAAAATTCCTGCCATACAACTTCGGAGTAATCATCTACCATCCGACCGGTGTTCGGGTCCACTTTCCGATGATCGATCTTCTGCACCTGGCGGAAGAAACTGTTGTACTCCCAGAACTGATCCTGCTGCCATTTGTTAAACGGATGGTTGTGACACTGAGTACACTGAACCTGCAAGCCGAGAAACAGGCGAGCTGTCATTGCGGTCAACTGCACTCCATCGTCCGCATTCTGCATCTGAGCCAGCGTATAGTTGACCGCTCCGTTTTCTTCGAAGTGACCAGACGCGGTCACGATATCCACAACGATCTCGTTCCACGGCCGATTCTTCGCGAAGGACTCACGGAAGAATTTCTCCATCCCCGTACGGCTGACCTGGCGCGGAGCGCCACGGCCGATACAGTTGTTTGACCAGATCGTCGTGAAATTTCGGACGTAATCTTCGTTGTCCAGAAGAGACTCAATCAGCACGGAACGCTTCCGAGGACTCTCGTCGGCCAGATACGTGCGAGCTTCTTCCATCGTGGGGATGCGGCCGAGCAGGTCGAGATAAATTCGCCGCAGCCACTCTTCGTCCGTCGCGGCGTCTGAAGGAGTAATCTCATTATCCTGCCAACCCTGACGGATCTGCTGATCAATGAACTCACCCAGCGGCACCTCGGTGCTGTTTTCAACAGCGGCCGAATCCTTCGGTGCGACTGACTCGTCAGCCCACAAAAAGCCACCCGCCCCCGTGATCACCGAGGCCAGCCCAAGAACGCCGATGAACCGTAAATAATCAATTCCACTTCGCATTGCCAAGCTACTCCTAAACTGCACAAGGCTAGCACTTACCCCTGTGGTACTCTACAACATTGAACTGTGCGGATGTTCGTGAGATTTCACGGGAATTCAAAAGAAATCAGCGGACTTCTGAACATTCGATCATCTGGTGGTGAAGAATAACAACTTTCCGCTGCCAAAATCCAACGGACCTCCCAACTTAATTAAAGCCGCAGCCTCATGAAAATCACATTCCTCGGTGCCGCCGGCGAAGTCACTGGCAGTCAGCATCTTGTCGAGACGGACTCCATCCGCCTGCTGCTTGACTGCGGTCTGTTTCAGGGACGCAGGGAAGAAGTGCGTCCAAAGAATGAACGTTTTCGGTGCACTCCGCAAAAAATCGATGCGGTCATTTTGTCTCACGCTCATATCGATCATTGCGGGAATCTGCCCGGCTTGTTTAAGGCCGGCTTTCGAGGCCCCATTTTCTGCAGTCGAGCGACGGCGGATATCGCGGCGATTATGTTGCGTGACAGCGCCCGAATTCAGGAAGAGGACGCTCGGTATGAAAACAAACATCCGCGTCCTTCAGGCCATCACGCCAAGCCTCTTTACACCGAAGAAGACGCAAAGAAAACGGCCAAGTTGTTTGAGGACGTTCCTTTCCACGAATGGACCGAAATTTCCGACAGCGCGCGTCTGCGTCTGCACCACGCTGGTCATATTCTCGGGGCTTCCATTGTCGAATTGGAACTGCTGGATGTCGGGGAATGGAAACGTCTGATTTTTACTGGGGATCTCGGCCGCCGACAGCAGCCCATTCTGATGGACCCGGAGACCGTTGATCGCTGCGATGTCCTGATTTCCGAGTCCACGTATGGCGATCGAATTCATCCGGAAGCAAAAGACGTCAAAGCCGAACTGCAGCGCATCATCTGTGAAGCCGCCTCGCGCCAGGGCAAGGTGATCATCCCGGCTTTCAGTCTCGGCCGCACACAGATGCTGGTGTATCTGCTGAACGAGCTGCGGAACAGCGATGCAATGTGCCGCGTGCCGGTTTTCATCGACAGCCCGCTTGCGATTCGTCTGACGGACGTGCATCGAGAACATTCGGATGTGATGGACAGCGATGTCCAGGAGACTCTGAAGTATGACGACGTTGTCTTTGATTTCCTGGGACTGACTTATATTCAGTCGCAGGATGAAAGCATGGCTTTGAACCG
>JBDNHX010000182.1:0-6309 GCA_041688565.1 Planctomycetaceae bacterium | reverse complement strand
CAGCCATCATCCGGAAAACCATCTTCCCAGCGGCGCTGGTGGTATCCAGCTTCTCGGAGAGGCTAACCAGATCGGCCCCGGCCTTGTCCAGTCGTTCGCTGATGGCAATCGTATCCTTTGTCGATCGAGCCAGCCGAGAGAGACTGTACACAACCAGAACGGCCTTTGCTTTCGTGACTGCAGAAAGTGCGTTCTGGAGTTCAGGGCGGTTGTCCTGACGCTTTCCAGAAATCCCGGCATCCACGAACAAACCACCAAGTTCAAAATCGTTCGCCACGCACCAGGCTTCAATCTTCCGCTGCTGAGCTTCAAGACTGACGCCCTCTTTGGCCTGGCCTTCCGTACTAACTCTCACGTATCCGATTGCTGTCTGCATTGTCTCGTGCCTTCTGAATGAATGTGATACCAACTAACACTACTATAATCGGATGAGTAGTAATGTCAACTGACATTCTTCATGTAAGACCGAGCGGTTCTACATGAAAGCCGATGACAAAGAGCTAAGTTATATGCACTCCTGTTTCGCTGAGTCTGAGGCGTCGTGATCGGGCCACTAGTTTTCGAAGCTAAGAAAACGACAACCCTGCCGTGAGCACAGCGACGAGGTAACCATCGTTCCGATTATGTACACAAGAGGGTTTTCGTCTTGCAGCGTGTCGATCCGGGAAGTTTTTGCCCAGACCCCCACCCCGACTGGACGTCCGGGTACGTGGTTAGCCCCCACGCAACTCTCCAAATTTTTGATAAACAATGGAGGGTTGTTGTAGTGTCAAAAAGCCACAAGCCTGCCGCCAGCACAGCGAACTATCGGCCTCCAGTCGGCACGCAGGCGTTCCTCGTCACTCCAGCCTGACTGGATCTCAAGACACGCTGCTGCGATTTCTTCGGGTGATAGATCGGCTGGTTTTATGTGTCAATTGTCCTCAGGCTTTGGCATCAGTCGAACCTTGAAATCAGGATCGCAGTTGCAGCATCCACGCCCACTGATCAAATCACACCAGTCGTCGTGTGCGATCGTCAGCAGATGCAATTTCGCTGGCAGCTTTCTTGTCAGCCAGGAATTCGAGTGCAGCTTTGATATGGTTGTGCTCGTTCGTCTGTGCGTTCATAGGTTGCCTTCCAGTTTCGTGAGTTGTGTGAGTTTTCGAATTCGGTTGGGATCTCTGAGGGGCTTGGATCTTGGGTGTTCATCGTGCAAATCCTTTCTGTTTTGCCATCCAAGGTGTCATTCTCACAGATCGCCGATCAAATCTCGTCAGTTGCGACTTGGGTAACCAGACTTCTCGCCCGCGAATCACGAACAATACAGCACTGTTAGTCTCCCGAAGAATCCCGCCGTGATGGATCTCGACGTCCTCGCCATCAGCTCGTTGTTGGGGTTCAGCGTTCTGGCTTCTGCTCAACAGTTCTGGGAACCGCATCACCAGAAGCCCGATAGTCCTAGCCGCCGAATCGGTTTCAGATTCCGTGCAACCGTTTGCCGCCGTTCTTGGGATCATCAGGCGGATCCGCTCGAGAGCCCTCGAGATATCTGGTTGTGTCGCGTTCATTTTGAACCTTCAACTTTCAGCTGTGGCCTGAAGTCGAGTGCATCGAACACATCCTCGAACGATTCAGTCAGTGCTCCCAGCATCTCCGGACGGCAATACGCTGCATCATGGATCGTGATGACAAATTCCCCCGGCCAGCGACGCACGAATCTGTCGCAGACTTGCTCGATCACCAGCCACGCCTCCAGTTGCTGCAAGATCCGAATCAGCGTCGCATGATCATCCTTATTCACCGTCCTGATGAATCGCCAAACGCCAGGCCACTCAGCCCTGAAGATGTCTTCAATGATCGACGGATAATCGCCACGCTTGGCGAGGACGTCCGCCAGGAATCGTTTCTTCACCTGATCTCGACTCCAGCCAACACCAGCATCAAGTAGTCGCATCCCCAAGATCCCGAACAGCTCCCCCGTAAGACAAGCAGCAGAAAACACCTCAAGGGACGGACAGGGCAGCAGGGGCAGCAGGGGCGTAGTAATATATGATGGAACATTTCGTTGGCAGCTTCGGATGAATAGAGAAAGTAGGCAAGGTTGGGCACATGAGATATCAACGCCTGCCAATGGCATGCCAGCACAGCGTAGTGCCGTCCGGATCTCTCTTTTCATGCTCGTGATGGAGTTCGCGACTCGTCCATACTGCCCGACTGACAGTCGATACCGTTGCTCCAAAATGTCCTGAATCATCACGCCTTGAACGTCGAACGGATTCGATTCGGCAGTGAGTGTCGTCAGAATCGCTGCCGACTCCATCGAGTCGATTTCCAATCCGTGTTGGAGTCGTGCCAACGTGACGTGTACTGGCTTCATTCGCTGATCCGCTTCCGCCTTACACATTGCCGCGTGTGCTTCCAGCTTTCGTAGCATCCGCTTACATTCGATCGGCAGTCTAATGTGTTGATCGGCCTGATACCGATCCGCCAGACGATAGGCGAATGATCTCACCCCGACTTGGTACGGCATTCTCCGGATCGCTTCTGCCGCCACTAACGATTTCACAATCTCGCTGCACTTTCGTTTGCTGATCACGTTCCGGAGGTACTCCGCTCGAAGAGGCACATACCCCTGTTCGTCGGCCTGACCCCGTGCCGTCTTGCGAAGGATCGACGATACCACATATCTCGCATCGTCCGCGAATCCATGTAACGCTCTTGGCAGCAGTTCGAGCGGATCGAATGACTCCGGTAGAATGAACACGCGATTGACTGGCTTGATTGGATCGGCTGTCGATGCCATGATGTGTGAGCCTTGTTGTTTGTGTTGATCGCCCTGCGAAGGCGGTTGAAAAAATGTGAAGCCCACGATCGATCCCAGTCGATCGTGGGCTCTTTTTGTTCGCCGATTTGAAATCCTTGGGGTAGACTCGATTTTTCACTTGGTGGCTTAAAAATCGATGTCGGCAACGACCTGCTTGCGTATCCGTTGGAGTTCCGTTGCGTCGTCAGTCTCCTGCTTAATCGCCGCGACGTAGACCTCCATATCCATGTTTTCAACGATTGCATCGCGCACCAGATCGCGAAGAAACATCGGCGGTAACGCCTCCAGCTCCCACGTCTTATCGCTGCCGGTTTTCGCAACGAATCGATCAAAATTCACTGACATCACTTTTGCCGGATTGGAGTCTTCTGCGAGCCCCAGTTCGGCGACGTGTTGCTGAGTGACAGCCGCTCTGTGATAATCCACCGGGATGTTCCACAAATCTCTTAGACTCCGGATAGCATCATCTGCCAGCTCCAGTCCTTCAGGGTCCAGGTCGGAGACCACGATCAACGTCATAGCTGCCTTGCCCGATTTCTTAAAGCGGCCAGCGATATCTCTGATCAATGGCAGACACGCAAAGCCGCGGCCGATCGACAACGGCACATAGTGCTCGTCGCATACCGGCTTGAGAATTTGAATCAGCGTATTCTTTTCGCCGAGCACTTCAACGTGTCGAGGCTGATCCAATTGTCTGTTGTAATTATATCCCCATAGAAACCCGTCCATCTCCGTCTCGATAAAGTCTGCCAGGCTGCTGTAGCCGGCCCTGATGTAAGTCGGTCGCGTCGGATCGTCGATGCAGTCGATCGACACTTGTCCTTCATACCGCGCGGCTTTTAATAGTGAAATGAGTGCGTCGTATGACGTCTGATTATTTTTGTACCGATAATGCTCGACTGAAAATTTCGATTGCTTAGGCGTTGTAATTAATGGCGGTTTATTCAGCAAATTGTAATGCACCTGCCTGATCGTCAGCGGCCAAAAGTCTCTGAGGTCTGTCACGACTTTTTGCACGGCGATAAGAAACGGCATTTTCTTTTCGCTTATCGTGTGAACGGTTTTCGTGCCATCGACTGTTGAGAATTCGGCGTCTCCGCGTAGGCTAAGTTTATTATGAATGTGCAATAGTGCCGATGGATTGTCATCAGCATGCCTGAGCAGCGACTCCTTGAGGAGCGAGCCAACTGACTTGATTCTCTGCGGGTTATATTCCGCAAGAATCTGATGCCACGTGCTCAACATATCTTCGCGTCGATACGGCTTGCGGCGGATAGGGATCAATCTATAGTCGTCGAGCTCCTGCAGTGCATAATAGCGACGATGTCCCGACACGATGTAGTTGTCCGCACTGACAATGATCGGCTCCTCAAGTCCGCGTCGTCGGATGCTCTCCACCAGCAGCTCCATCTGCGGATCGTCTTTGGCTGCGCCGTAGATTTCGTCGTTTTCTGGTGACGGGCAGATAGCATCAATGAGAACGTGCTCAACGGCGTATTCGTCGACTTTTGGTTTTCGGCGTGACGATCCTGATGTTTTCGTTACCATTATCCTTGATCCTGTTTGTCGTTGCTGATCGCTCTTGCTGGAGCGGTTGAAGAATCGAAAGCCCGCCGTCATGTTCCCACGTGGCGAGCGGGTTTTTTATTCGTCGAACAAGGACCGCTGGAACATGTCTACGGCATTGACGGCCGCGGCCGCTGACTCTGCATAGGTCGCCATCTTCCGAAGATCGGCAACCATTTTATCAACCAGGGTTCGGTCGTTTCGCTTGTTTCGAATGCCGCAAACGAAGTCCTTTACAACGGATTGCCACGTCGGCGTCCAGTCTTGTCTGCAGGCAGCAGCGGCTTCAGACCTTTTCCTATCCCGCTCTGGCTGGTTCTTTTGGTCCGCCAGTTCTGCCAGTCGGATGATTTCCTGTTCCGCCTGTTTGAATCGGCTTGAGCCTAGTCTCGCCGACTTGAGAGCGTTCAGGGTTTCATCAATGGTGATTCCGCTCATACTCCCGACTCCTGCAGTGCCTGCTGTGCGGCCGCAGACTGACGACGTCGCTGTGCTGGAGTGATGACAGGGGCAGCGGGTGACTGATCTGGATTCTGCCTGGCGATGAATCGGGCGACGGCCTCTTTGCTCGTGAAGCGGCGCCCGCCGATCACAGCGGTTTCCAGTTTGACGACTGAACCAGTTGCCTTGACCACGACTCCTTTCTGAACCCAGCGAGCCATCGTTGCATCTGAAACGCCGTTTGGAGGAAATGACCTGCATCCCTCCCCGATCGTGATTACTGTTTCTGCTGCGAAGTCGATCGACATAACGAAAAAACCTCCCGAGGGTCCATTGCCGTGACTGATTGCCACTGCATGGGTCGGAAGGTATTTGCGATTCTATCTAAGCAACATAACAGGAAAGCACATGTGCTTATTTGTTCTTTTTGTGCTTCACTCTTTTGCAGCGTTTCTGGCCTTTTTTGCCCTATACAGCGAAGTTGAAAAAGCACTATCGTCTACCTGCAGTTTGTGCTTTTTGTTCCAAAGGCTGGCCACTTCGGGGATTGTGATTCCTGGAGTTTCCGCCGTCATGGCGTCATAAAACAACAACCGCTGTTCGTTCAGCTTTGATGGTTGCTTTGTTGGTTTCTTTGTTGGTTTCTTTGTTGGCGATGTGACTTCAATGAAGTCCGCCAAGAAGTTCAGGTACGCTTCGGTTTCATCCACCCAATCACCAAACTCAGAATCCCAACCCCATTCACTGAAATACTTGATACCCAACTGGATCGGCTGAACCCGATTGGAATTCATGTCGTTTTTGTATCTGGCTGCCACCTGACTACCGGCATACGCTGCAATCTCAATAGCATCATCGATTTGTCGCAATGTTTCTATCAATCGCCGGTCGCGGTTATTTTCATCATGGCGGTTGCTGAGGAATGCAAACCACTGCTGTACGGCGTCAATGACTTGCCGACCATCGCGGATAAATTCCAGTGCTAGCGACTTCCGATCCAACCTCAATAAATCCACAATGCCCACCCCTGAAAGGTCGACGCCTGAGAGAAAAGAAAACGCGGGAAACGAGTTCAGGAGTCTCGCTTGTCGTCTGGCCGGACTATCCCGCGTTGAACGCAATCTATTCTTCAATCGGCGAAGTGCCAAACCAGTTGGCGAACATATCGACGTGGGTCTTCAGATCGTTCCTGATGTCCATGATGACTTCCTTATCGGCCTGCTCGCTGGTGATCAGGTTGAGGCGTTCCAGTGTGCCCAGCAACTCGCCAATCTGTTGAACAGCCATGTCACGCAAGCCAATCTGTCCGAGTGATAATTCCAGCGGATGTAGTTTCTTGTTACTCATGGTCTCACCCGATCTTTCCGGCGACTTCCACCAAGGCCAGCGCGCACATTGGGACAATTTGGTAAGATAGGGGGTTGCGCTTTTGGGGAATTTTGAGTACACCTCTGCAGCATACGAACTGTCATCGCATGCTATGGAGAGAAGACTGT
>JBDNHX010000181.1:0-21634 GCA_041688565.1 Planctomycetaceae bacterium | reverse complement strand
TGGCCTTCCATGCGGGGTGCCCAGAGGCTGCGACCTTTTCCATCTGAGGCAACGCCGACGCTGCGAATCACACCCAGCATCGGCAGGCCATGACGGATTGCGATGTCTCGCGTCGTGATCACAATTGCAACGTAGCCTTCCGAGCTGACAAGACCACTGGCGTTGTCATCGAAAGGACGGGAGTCGGTCGCTGTGCAGGCTTGCGAGTGAGAGAACAGGACAAGATTGTCGACGTTGTTATAGGTCGCGCCACCAACGATCGCACTATCGAGCCGACCAGCTCTGATGGCCATGATGGCCTGCGAAAGAGCGACCAAAGACGATGCGCAGGCAGCATCAATGACCGATCGAGGCCCCGCCAGTTCCAGCACCTGAGCTGCCAGTGCGGCGGCCTGATAGGCATGAAAACTGGGCACCGCGCCGCTGCGTCTTGACGGGCGAATGGATCGGACAGCGTTTGTCACTTCGGAAAGAATTTCACGTTTCAGTTCGGCTGGCAGCTGACGAAACGAGTCGATGTCATCCACGAACGAAAGCGCTTCTTCAATCTGCGTCCCCAGGCTAAGCCCACCGCCCGATTTTGTGCCACCGGAATGGCCGACATACACACCCGTCCGTTCCAGACGCCGATCGTTGGGAATTAGACCGGCGTTTCGCCAGGCCGTCGCCGCCACTTCAGCAAACTGAACGTGAGCCGCATCGAAAAGCAATTCTTTTTCGACTGCCAGAGGACACACATCCCGATTGAGCGGTCGCTCTGGAACAATGCCGCCCAGCGTCGTGTAGGATTTTCCGGTTTTGCCTTTTTGAGGGTCGAAGTACAGCGCACGATCACATCGGTCGGCCGGCAAATCACTGTAACCAGTCCGCGCGTTGAACAGGAGATCCGCGAACGCGGAGACGGAATCAGCACCGGGGACTCGGCACGCGATGCCAGTGATGACCACAGGTGAGTTCAATTCGGCACGTGAATTCTGTTCAACCGACATTCGCAACCTCCGATCGGAAGTCCGGCTGGCTGGAAGGGTGCTGCTGAACTTGAGAGATCAACTGAGTCAACTGGTTAGTGAGCCAGTTTTCGGAAGAGCTGGAAGATGTCCTGAGATGAGCGGAAACAGGATCGTCAATTTCCAGTTGAACCAGGCCTGCGTTCAGGGCCGCCTTGATCGAAAGCTGCCCGCGGATCAGACCATGAAACGTAGTGGATGAACTCACGACACGCAGTCGTGAATGCGAAGCCGAAGCTGCATAGACAGTTGGACCCTTTGAAGACTGTTCGATTAGCCATTGCCCGCCGCTCGGTCCATAGAGTTCGAGGCTCATGACCGGGAAACTGCCGCTGCCCTGCAAAACGTGAGGAAACGATTGGGACGTTCGGGTTCGAACAAAGTCGCTCCACGGAGACGCGGCTTCTTTCACGTTCACCGGGGGACCCGACGGCCGTGTTTGACGCATACAGAAGTCTCGCAGGTTGTCGACACTGAGCGTCGGCAAATCTGCCTCTCCACACACCGCCATTGCCTGAACCGTGTTAGCTCGGTCAAAAATTGGATCGTCCCTGAAATAGGGTTTGAATGCAGCAACAAATGGAGCCGCCTGTTCGTCAATCAACGCGGTTGCTTCAGCACGTCTGGCAGGCAATTTGATGCCGCTGTCGAGCACCGCCGCACGGAATCCATCTTCAAGCTCTGAGGCAGCAGTCCCGGCCGGACTGGTTAAATGGTAAGTCTGATTGTGAAGGGCCGGGCGTCGATAAACCTGAGCAATCATCGTGGCCACCCAGTCCACAGTGACAATGTTCTTTCGCTCGTGGCCACTAAACCCCAGCCGCCGGAACCAGTCGCCTCTGTCAGGCAGGCCGAACCGTTGGCTCAGCGCCTGAAACATCGCAAAGGCACTGTTAATGGTCTGGTCGGACCGCATGGAAGTGGTCGGATGCAGATCAATCACGATGGAGGGTCGATACACCGTCAGCGACAGAATCGCCTTGGACTGTCTGAGCATTTGTTCCGAAATGGTCTTACTTCGTTCGTAGTCGTTTCCGAATTCCTGACCCATGTCAGACTGGTTTTCGAGAATCCGGTCGGAACGCAGCCCGGCGATGTACGCCGTTGAAACGTAATGCCATTCTCTGATTCCGGCCTCAGTCGTCAGTTCGAGGAGACGTTTGGTGCCGTCCACGTTGGTTCGATACGGTTCGTTGCCCGGATGAGTGCTGGCTGGGCGAAACAGCAGATTGGCGGCGGAATGAATCACACTGGCACAGTTGGCTGCGATCCAGCGGCGGTCTGGTTCAGAAAGACCAAGGCCCGGCAAACACAGGTCTCCGGACAAAACAACCGGGCGAACAAATGTTCGGCTGAATCGCTCCTCCAGTCGGAGCAGCAGCGATTCCATCCGTTCGGCGGCAGACTGTCGGCGAGTTCCCCGCACTAAGACGGCAACAGGGATATTGCACCTGAGCAACAGCGCAAGCACCATTCCGCCCACCAGACCGGTTGCTCCGGTCAGCAGTAAATAAGGGCGAGATTGTGGCGTTCCTGTTGGCATGATCCGTAATTTCTCGATGACGTTTAATGAAGCGGCGGCAGTTTCGCAACCATATCATCTGTTCAGGATTTCCCGTCCGGAAAACTTTTCCTGGCTTCCCAACGCCGCATTCTTAGACCAGACGGCTCATAACGCACGAAAAAAAACGTCCGCCCCCCTCAGTAAGCCCCGAAAACGTCAGCAATTCCGAAACAAGCGGCCATTCCTATTTCGAACGATGTTAATGAATGTGCCGATTATGGGCGTTTGTCGTTGCACGGCAGCGAAATTTAACCCTGCAGTGAGCGGGCAATCCTTTGTGGGCCGCTGGATCGAAAGCTGATCATTGTACCAACCCGAGAGCCGCGTCAATAAGACGCCAATTCAATCTGGCTGATACAGGGCCGAAGTGCATTTTTCGCCACTCTAACGCATTCGGGAGGCATCTTCCCTGAAGTTTTCCGCCGAGACCCCCTGCTGGGAGATCGTGCAGATTTTAAAATCTTAATCAGCAGGGATTTAAGGCGTCTTGCAGCCGTAGGGTGGGACTGGGCTGCGCAAAAGTAGTGGTTTTGCGTTCACTGATTGAGTCGAGATATGTTGCGTCAAGGGACTGCATAAAAGATCCCCCTCCGGCCTTATGCCCAATGGCGTGGACATAATCATTTTGTGCGGCCCCCTCCGGCTCGCCCGGATTGGTGAGCCGAGATGGAGAGCTAGCGACCCACCCAGAAAAACGCCTTCAACCCCATTCGCCTCGTACGGATCGGTGGACAAGATCAAGAAACGAAGTTCCACGGAAATCGTCGCCAAACTAGCCGATCTGGTTCACCATCCGCATAAAGCGGATGGGGTCATGCAACGCCCGCTTTCGGCTTTTTCCAGCACACCATCTTATCCACCGATCCAGGCGAGCTGGATGGGGGCCGTCTCATGCTTATCTACATGAGAAACAAGCCGAAAGTCTTTCCTGACTACTGGACCTGAATGGGACGGACACAGGCCACAAAAGTCCCTGGTTGCCATAACATGTGGCGATCACGATCTACATGGCGTTACCGATCCTGCGAACTTTCTGCAGTCTCCGTCGATAGGGACAGAGTAAAACACCATCATGATCGTAGGTTCATGGATTTTTGCAGTCAATTGCTCTCTGCGGGAGTGGCCGTTTCCGTGTTTGTCTCACACGCCACCTCGTTCGTCGTGTTAGCCTCGACCTGTACCGTGCGACGTCAGCTCACAGCAATACATGAACCCTCGTGTCGTATCAATAAAAAAACGCGATGCTTTCTGGAGGACAGCATCGCGTTCTGGTTTAATCTCTGGCGAGACCCTTCTAGAACTTCTTAGGGTCCACAAGGACGCTGAAGTTAAAGGTGTTTATGATTCCATTGAATACAGCCTGACCCGGTTTGAATTGCAACATGACGACGTCATTTGGCTGGATCAGGATTCGTTCCTTTTGGTCTACCATGGCTCGAGCAAGATCGACTCGAATTGGCAGTTGCCGACCATCGGGCATTTCTCGGAGAATGATCACACGAGTCGGTCGAACAGCATAACCGGGTGTTCCGCCTTGCAATGCCGAGCCGGATTGCCCCAGAGGCCCTCCGACAGATCCGTTTGCCAGCGCGATTGCCTCGATAACATCAATGTCCTCATCGCGAGGCATCGGAATCTTGGCCCCATCCACTAGGCCTCCAATGTAGAAGTATTCTTCTCTCCGAGGCAAAAAGACAACGTCACCGTCTTCCAGAACAACATCGGAAGCAGTAAACGGCAAGGCTTCACCCGGGCAGCCCGTCAGCGGGATCCGTACGACTTGGTTGCCTCCGGACGTTTCTTTCCGAAAACTTGCGGTTCGAGCTACAAGTTCCTCAGGACAGACCGCATGGGGGTTTTCCAGTCCCGCACGTTTGAAGACCCAAATTTCCCGCGCCGCGTCTGTCCCTGGCAGACCACCAGTGATTGAGAGGGCATGTAAAACGTCATTTTCATAGGCTGGCAGGTCAACTACATCCGCAGAGCCGCGATGAATTTGCTCTACCTGCCCCGGCCTGACAAGTTGAACTTGCGGTGAGGGAGTATCTTCGCGCAGCACCACAATTCGGTGAACTCTTGACGTAATCAATGAAACCTGGACCCGTTCGGTTTCTTCTTTAGTGATTTCTTTTTCGCGATATGCGTTTTTTACCGCGGTGGTTGCCTCCGGCATTGTGAGGCCAGCCAGATGAACTGGGCCAACGAATGGCAATTCCACGGTTCCATCCTGATCAACGAGCACAGGTAGCCCAGTTGTCGATCCAATGACACTCCCGTGTGGCGGATAATACCGCTGATTAATAGGCTGAGTTCGCTGAAGTATTGGAGTCCCTTCTGTCCCAGGGGGAATCACCCCAAAGACGTAGACGCTCAGCTGGTCTCCGGCGCCAATAATATGTGCATCAGGCTTTTGCTGTCCCAATGCTGTAAACGGGAATACCGATCGCCCTTCACGAGGCTCTACACAAAGATGCCGGGGCAGGCGACTGGCCGGTATCGACTCATGGACATCAGTGATGGCATGACAACCGACTGTGGAACTCAGACTCAGGGCGGCAACACCGCTGAGGCAGAATGAGGTTAGCTTTGCCGAAAAAAAAGTGCGGTTCATGGGTATCATCCTTGGAACCAGTGCCATCCTGAGGGAACGCACTAGAAGACACAATTTCTGGACTTCGTGTGCTGGAATGGCGTCGTGCCATTACTTCAGCAAAATTTTGGTCGGGCCGAACTATCCGTCTGCATTGACGGACTACCTCGGATCCCGAGTTGCCCCTGTCACTGCTTCCTGGTTTGCGTTCAGGACAAGCTGCTGGAGAAGCGAAGAAGATACCGCGCTTTTCGCCACGAGATTCACAGGTGCGGGATTGGGAGGAAGAGCCGTGCTCGAAGGCTCCGGATCCTTTTCATAGTCGTCGGACGGCGGCATGGACTTCAACTCACCATTCGGCGACGGATCCACCGGCTGACCTGAAGGCGAGGCCTCAGCCCTTGGGACGACCGGGGCTGCACCTTCCGCCATGTCGTCCGGGGAAGCTGGAAACGTCTCGACTTCGACGGATTGTTGCGCCGAATGCTCAAGCGGAAAGTACGCAGGATTTGAGGGAATACCCTCGGCTCCGTCAGGGCACGAGTCGGGGAGGAACGTTGGAACGTAGTGAAAGTCGGGTTGCGACTTTCCACAGGAAGCTCCGTCCTGGTAGCCCGTGTACCAGTCGTTCTGTCCGGATGGATCGTGCTCCGTGAAGACTGGTGGTTTCCAATACTTCTTCGGGGGAACCAACGGCGGACGGCCGTCGCCACCCGTTAAAACATCGTAGTAGCCCTTTTTCCAGCCATCACGATAATCGCACGTGAAGCATTGCTCATTGCATCCGTCGAAATCATGCCACGCCTGGCTAGTTCGGTATTTCTGCCCGACCTCATATTTGCAGTCGCTTAAGGCAGTACAGCCTGACAACGAAAGAAAAAGAGCTGCAGTGCGCCAGCGTCCACTAACAAAAAACGTGTTCCACATGAAAGAGACTCCTGTTTCTCTTCGAACTATCTGAAGGGAAAAGATCGGCCTGCTTCCATGGAATAAATGAGCCTCAATTCTGGGTACTGAAATTTTTTAAGCTCCGTGTGGTCTTTTTGTCGTTACATCTTCTCGCAAATTCCTGTTATGCCGGTTTTCTCTTTGTTCATCGCTGGGACTATCCAACACATGGCGCCATTTATTGGCATGACGTTTGCACAGGGTTGAGCGGCTTTCGCTTCTTTTCCGTGATAACGAAGAGACGCGTTCTTCGAGCTTCGTTGACTGGGAGAATTATCAGTCCGGCACACGGCAACACGGCTGCGGTATGTGTACGTATGGATACTTTCGCGTCCTGTCGTGGCTCATTTCTCTCCACAGACGGCCAATATCAAAATTGCCATGAATTTTTCTTTTTCGTTGGCCGTTCTATGTGATTATGCTCACGATCCGAATAGATCCGAATGCCCCATGATTGTCTGCAGTACATGCCCAGCGGCTGGCTCAGCAAGGAGCGACTTGTGGAAGAAACGTCACGACTTATTCGACCACTGATTTGCACTCAAGTGATGTCAACTCTTACGACAGTTGTGCCTGGTCATGAGTCTGGCAGTGACAGTCACGAACTTCAGGACACAGCAAGTTCTGGAGAGCTTTCGCGTTATCGTCAGGTCATTCTGACTTCTCTACCATTGCTGATCGGCGATGTCTTGGCGTTGAGCTCGTGCTATGTCGTTTCGTCACTGGCTGCGTCCTGGCTCCTTGGCAAGGGGTACCACACGCCGGGGGTTTGGAACAATTTGACGGCCGTCTGCCTGTGTCACATAATGTGGGGCAGTTTTCTGGGACTTTTCCCGGCCTCTGGAATTAATCCGGTGCGAGAGCTTCGGAATCAGCTGACCTCGGTTGGTGGCTCATTCCTGGTTCTTATCGCTCTCAACGGGCTGGTTGGTGAGGTATCAAATAATGAAGTTCTAACCATCTGTCTCGCATTTCCGCTGACTCTGTTTTTTGCTCCCTTGGCCCGCTTTACATCCCGGAGAATGTTCGCTCGATTCCGCTGGTGGGGAGAACGTGTGATTATCGTGGGCAGCGGGAGACAGGCCAGGTTGGTTTACGATTTTCTGGAACGACAGCCTCAGCGGGGTCTCAAGCCTCTGGGAATTGTTGATTCGAATCCGAACGATTACTGGCTTTCCGGACAGTCTGAGCCGTTTGAGTTTCTGGGAACAACCTCTGATCTTGTTTCAGTCTGTCGCCAGCGAAACTGTCATTGGGTAATTGCCACAATTGCTGACAGAAAGGAATCGGATGTTGTCGAGATTTTGACGCAAGGAAGTCTGATTCACAACTTGGTCGTCCTGAACAGCAACGTGATGATGCCCACGATGTGGGTGGAACCATTTGACGCGGCAGGTCTTCCAGGGATACACATTCGTGATCGCCTTTTATTTCCTGTGCAGCGGTTGATCAAGCGAGTAATGGACATCTCCATCGCAATCATAGCACTGATGGTCAGTCTTCCGGCATTGGTAATCATTGCCCTGTGGATCAAGGTGGTATCTCCGGGACCGGCATTCTACCGCCATCATGGGCGAATTGGCCGCGGGGGACGACAATTTGGTGCTCTGAAAATTCGGACAATGATCACGAATTCCGAGGAAGTTTTGCGTCAGCATCTTGCTGCGAACCCAGAGGCTCTGGTGGAATGGCTTAAAGATCTGAAACTCAAGAACGATCCGCGAGTTATCCCTAAGATAGGGCATTTCCTAAGAAGAACCAGTCTCGACGAGTTGCCACAGTTGTGGAATATCATTGTCGGAGATATGAGTCTGGTTGGGCCCCGTCCGATCTATACAGATATAGAAATTGAGAAATTTCAAGAAAAATACCCCCTTTACCTCCGTGTCCGCCCCGGTCTTACTGGCCTCTGGCAGGTTTCTGGTCGAAATAATACGAGCTACGAAGACCGCGTCCGGCTTGATTCCTACTACGTTCGTAACTGGTCACTCTGGCTGGATTATTTTATCTTGCTTCGAACGATTCGAACCGTACTGTTGCGAGAAGGCAGCTATTGAAGGCCTTCAGGTAAGCGAAGTTGTTTCCTGTTGAATCGTTGTTTTGATTCGCACAGTGCTCCGCTGGGTTTGTGATAGAAAAAACGGATTGCGAAGCTAGGCGATCTTCTTGGTGGAAAGTTGTCCGCGCAGCCAGACAGCGTGTAAGGATTAGAGCCGAGCCGACCTGGTGTCTGATGAAGTGATGAATAACAATGTTGACTCTACGTCGAAACTCTAAAACCCTATGAGCACGAAAGCAGCGAAGTCAAGCAGCCCAGTAGTCGGCGAGTGTTCTCCAAATACGACGTCGGATGACAAATTTATGCAGGCGGATAGTGTAGGGGCCAAGTCAAGGAACACCTTGAATCGCCGTCTTTTGCGAAGTGGTGTGTGGATAGTATTGTTGCGAGTGATTGGGACGCTTCTGGGGTTCGTGATCAACGTAGTCGTGTCTCATATGCTCGCTCCGGCTGCTTTTGGCAGTTTCGTCGTCGCACTCAATGTGATCAATGGCGGCGGACTCATTGCCCGAGTCGGTGTGGATCGCTCGATCCTCAAGTTCTCTGGCCGGGCATTTGCGACAGGAGAACGGAGCCTTGGTCTGAAGGTGATAAAGCTGGGGCTCGCACTGGCAACAATCAGTGCATTTACAGCTGCGACCATCTTCTTTTTTGCGATGGGGCCTTTCCTGGAACGCCTTGGCCTTGATTCCTCCCTGTCTTCACTTTTAGCCTTGGGAATTCTGTGCGTGGCTATTCTCCAAGTGGTTGTGGAATCACACCGAGCCTTCCAGGAGGTTCGAATCCCCGCATTGCTCGCTCCCTACGGGACTGGTCCTGTTTTGAATATTCTTTTCCTGCTTTTCCTTGGCTTCCTGTTTCGGTCGTGCCCTACGCTGTTTTCGATGGTTGCGTGTTATGTAGGTTCGATTGCGCTTCTGCTTCCGCCGGCATTGATCAGTCTTTTTCGGTTTTCGAAACGATTCGTTGTAGATTGCATAGACCCCGCTTTAAAATCAGGCCACGCAAATCTCACAACAAGTGGAATGCTGCTGGTTTCACTGTCGATTGCGGGCACCGACGTGCTGCAGTTCTGCCTTTCCCAGTCGCAGGTGCTGATTGCCAGTCTGCATTGCAGTGCCGACCAAGTGTCGCTGTACGCCACTGGACGGCTACTGACTACGCTGGTGGTCACACCACTTTTTCTGGCGAGCCAGACGATATCCGCAACGATACCGGAACTTCACACCCGCCAGCAGCTTGGGGAGTTGCAGCGAGTCCTGCGGACTACCGCCACATTTGCTGGCATTCCGACCGCACTTCTCTCCCTCCTCTTCATAATGATTCCGGGCCCTATCCTTGCGTTGCTCTTCGGGGACTTCTACCACAACGCCGGTCCAATACTTGCGGCATTGTCCGTAGGGGGACTGGCTTACGTCTGGACGGGACCCTGTGCGACGGTACTTGTCCTCACTGGAGGACATAATCTGGTTTTGCTCGTCAATATGATCTCGGCCATTGTGAACGTTGTCGGCGGGCTGTTCGTGGCTGAACATTATGGTGTCAATGGTTTGGCTGTTCTGACGGCTTCGGTTCAAATAATTAGCAATGTCTCCCTTTTGTTTCTCGCGAGAAAAATTTCCGGGGTCTGGACCCATCCATACTTCAATTTTCTTGGGGTGATTTGGCCTGCACGCCCGGGGAATCGGTGACTCACTTCGCACACCAGAAGACTGTCATCCACTGCTTTACTTTTTTTGAGGGGCTCATTGTTGCTATCCAAAAGCATTCGTAATTTGTGCACTCCCGCTTCGGTGATCTGAACCGCGTGTTGGAGTCACCATTTTTTACACAAAGTCGGGAACAGGAATCATGGAACGTAAACGGGTGGCGATTCTTGGCGGCGGTCCAGCGGGATTAGCTCTTGCCGGATCCCTTGCTGGAGTTGAGGGCCTTGAAATTGATCTGGTCGAAAAGAGTGCCCGTATCGGGGGTCTGCAGCACTCAGTAGAGTGCGAAGGGCTTCATTTTGACATAGGGACATTTTTGTATTTTGACAACCATGGATTGTTCAACGCATTTCCACAAATAAAGCCATTGTTTGTCCCGATTACCTATACACCGACATCAATATTTCCTTCGGGAAAGATTGGTGCCTATCCATTTACCGTTCGACAGTTTCTCAATGACAATGGCCTTCTGGCTGCCATCCGCGCAGGCATTGATCTCTGTGCATCAAAACTCATCTGTCATCGCGACACCTCAGCGTCAGAATTCGCGAGATATTACATTGGCGACACGATTTACCAGCGAAGTGGACTAGCCAATTACATTCATCGCCTGCATGATGTATCAGGGGATGAGATTGACGCGAAGTTCGCTAGGGAACGGATGCCCTTTCTCTCAAGGCTGTCACTTAGAAAGATGCTAAGAAAACTCCTACCTGGTACTACCCCGCGTGTTAAAACTAATCAGTATTATGTAAGACCTGCAGAGGGGATTCCGGCCGTTTATGGGCCGATCCTCAACGAACTGAAGTCCCGTGGTGTAAACGTGCTCCTCGGCAGCGAATTAAAGAGTATTCGACGACAGGGATCAGGTTTCGTTGTGGAGGGCAATCATACTGGTTTCTACGACAAAATTGTTTCCACCATTCCCATTTCGGACATGCTGGCTCTGATCGGACTGAAGCCGGAAACGAATATTGAATCCCGAGGTCTGATTTCGTTGTTTTATCGCGGGGAAATTTCCCCGCAATCGTCAATCCTCTTCAACTTTTCTTTTGAAGGGGCGTGGAAGCGGGTCACCGTGTTTTCCCGATTCTATGGGCCTGCCGAGAATGGTGATGACTATTTCACGGTCGAAATCACCAGTGACGATTTTACCTTGGAAAATATCGAGAGGCTGCGGCTGGAGTTCGAGAAAGAATCCTTGCGGCACAATATTTGCGAAAAAGCGCCGCGATTTCTGAACTACTATTTGACCCGTCATGCATACCCCGTGTTTCGACGTGGCGGGACACCGGGAGTTGAACGCGAAAAGCAGCGAATCGTGGATTTTGGGATTGAGCTTCTTGGACGGCAGGGAAACTTTGAATATCAGATTTCCGATTGGGTTGCCAAGCGGGCAGTGGAAAAAGGGAAAGAGTTAGCAGGTTTCTTCCGAAGATAGGAAGAAGGAAGCTGACTTTGCGAACTGAGGCAGGAACCATGATTGTGCATCAAAGTAACGACATGTGTGCACCTTCCGATGTGTCGGTCGTATTCGGTATTGTGCTGGTTTCCGCGTCCTACGCCCTGCAGCTTCTTGGAATTTCAATGATTTCCTCGGGCTGCCTCGTGGGTGGTTTGACGCTTTTGTTGCTTCCAGCCGCTTTCAAAATGGTCTCGTCCAATCCTCACTGGCGGTCTTCTGCCGTATACTTTTCTCTGGTTGGCTCCATTGAACTGCTGAATCTCATGAATCTTCGTGAGCCGATGGCGTTCGTTGTGCTCGTGCAGCGGTACATCTGCTACGCGATTTGTGCCGCCGGAATGGTCTATGGCCAGAGAATCACCGACGATTCGCGGCGGTTTCCTGGCATCGCTCACCTCGCAGTAGCGGGATTCACCTGTTTGGTGGGTGGACTGTGGCTGAGGGCTGCTGGAAGCGCAGGGGGGATCCGTTTTGTTGGTGAATCGGACATTCTGACTCCAGTCGGAGTGGGCTACTCCTTTGGAATTCTGGGTTGCGTATCGGTAGCATTTCTGTTCAACGAACAACGTTTGATTTTCAGAGCACCACATTTGATAGCCTACTGCATCTGCTTTTTGGCAATCCTTTCAACCGGATCTCGCGGTTCAGCCGTATTTCTTCTGTTGATTGCTGGTGCGGGGGTCGTTGTGCGGCTGCGTTCTCTCAATGAGGGACTGCGATACAGCCTCGTGTTTCTCACCATCATCGTTGTGCTTGCGGTGATCCTGGCGACAAACGACTATGCCAGAAGCCAGCTTGACTTTATGCTCAGCAGATTTGCGTTTATTTCTCGTGGCGAGATTGATCTGTCCATTGTTGAACGCCAACAACGCAGGTTGTTTTATTATCGCTCTGTAGACTCATGGATTTTGCTCGGACTGCGGGGGTACAACTTCAAATACCCTCATAATGTTTTTCTGGAAAGTGTGCTGAGATTCGGTGTGGTGGGTTTTGGACTGATAGCGGCAATTTTATATAGCGCAGTCAGGGCAGTGAAGAACCTTCGCGTTTCGCAATCCGGAGCATTAGTGTGGGTGATCTCCAGTGTTGGCTTTTTCACCTTGCTTGTTGTGCAGGTCAATCTGATGCTCGAATTTGCCAGATGTTTATGGCTGTTTGTGGGCTACTGGGGAGTTAAAGAAGTCCACAACTTTCGTTTTGGTCGGCTGGAACATGAAGAGAGGAGTGCAGACTCAGAAAGTGAAGGCATAATCTCCTCGTTCGGGGAGCTAGGTTCTGTCAAGCCCCTGGAAGAGGCCTGATGTCAAAACGATCATCAAGAAAATTGTCCAGATTCCGGAACAAGAACTTGGTGAATCCCGCGCGGTCCTGCTCGGCCTCGCCAATGGCCTCACGGCGGGAGTGCGGCAACGCATAATGAAATGCGCGGCGCTGTTGGGATCGTGTGAAGAGGCTGTGCAGATGTGGCCGATGAAGGCATCAGAATCTGCGTGAATCTGCTTCGAAAAGTGACCGCTGGCGTGGGAGAAATGCTGGCTCGACTGCCGAAGCCGGGGATCTGTCAAAGTCTCAGAAGATGCGGCTGGACGTCGCATCATTGCCACCACCGCGGGTTCGGGTACGACTGCGAGAGAAGCGACGTGGCAGGACAAAGAATGGTCACAAACGTTTTAAGCCTGCGTGGCGCGAACCGCCACTATGCATGATTTATGCGACCGATGAACACGGCAAGCTGGACCCCGAGTTTTCCCCGATCATTGATGGTTCTCTGGGTTTCTGCTGTCAACTGTTTCGGCTGATGCTGTCGTATCTGAAGGAATTCAATTTGAAGGCAGGCTCACAAGTTCGGTTTATCGGTTTTGCGCGAAATGATGTACGCAAAGAAATGCCTCGTCGGAATAGACATGAACTTGCAGTAGGCGAGTGACACTTTTCATGAAGTCCGTTCAGCTACGGAGCAGCGGCAGCAGGTGGTTACATGCATAAGTGGGGCCTTCGACCCATATGCGCCAAACACAGCCCCAAATAGGGCGACAGCAATAGGGCCACGGGAATCAGCTGTCGCCTCTCCGACGCTCATGGCAATGCTAACCGTGGGTTCCACCCACGGTGCCTTCTGTCGCCACATCCGCGGCTAAATCAAACCGAAAACGGCTCGAGCACTGAATTTCGCGTAGAACCTGTTTGTCGCGGACGGCGCGGCTTGGATCTGGCGGCGAGTGCCGTCACTGATCATGTCGCTGAAGCTGAGGAAAGAAAAAGCTCAACAGCGGATCGACTACTGGCACGTTGTAGGATATCTCGGCAGGATCGTTGAGAGTTCCTCATTGCACAAGGCAAGCCGAAAACACAATGGCTTAAAACCCGGAAGAACCGCCTGTACCAAAGCGAAATCGGCACAGTGATCATTGCGATCCGAAGCAGATCGGTGAAAAAACATCAAAAGGATCAAACGACATGGCCGAATTATTGGTCTGAATCACCGCCGGATGGATTACTCGCTCTCCGTGAGCGATCACCTGCCAATTGGCAGAGGTGCGATCAAAAGCGCCGTGCGTTGGAGGTTCCGCGCAAAACGCGGAGGGAGGAAACAGAACCTGCGAGTCAGCACGCCACCTACTGGCTTCACGAAAACGCCGACACCATCATCCGCTTCCGAGCCTGGATTAAAACCGGGCGAGCCGAAGAACTCTTCTACAAAACAACTTCCGTCACGCCAGAACTTGCGGTCTGATGCCCACAAATCGCGAATCCGCCCGCCTGACGTTGAAAAATTACACAGATTAACCAAAACTCCGTCTTTAGACGGATGGCGCCCCGGATGGAAGCATCGTGGACGGTATCCAGATTTGCAACCTCTCAATATTTACGTTAACCTTGAAAGCGCATCGCACATTAGGCAAAGAACGCATTCGAAACCCTGCAGAGCCTGGTACGAACTGCGCACTTGGATACGAAATTTCGGTAAGACAGTTGCGTCATTGCAACCGACATCAAGAACACTTTTTTCTCTATGTCACTCCAGAACTCGGGTTCCAATTTGATGTGCAATTGGCGTAGGTTAACTCGCCGGTAGCGATCGCAGGGGCTCAAGCCACCCTGCATGACAGGGACAGACATGTCAACCTCTTTCACCATTTTTGGTGTATTTCCCATCCTAAAGCAAATTCAGCATGACACATCCGATTGCATTCTTCGCGTACAAGCGACATGAACATACGCGAAAGGCGTTGACTGCACTACAGAATAATATTGGATTTGATCCGTCGCTCCTCCACATCTTTTGCGACGGCGCCCGAAAATTGGAGGATGTTCCACTCGTCGAACAGACGAGAAAAGTTATCAGGGAGATGGTGTCGAGTGATTCTACGATTGTGTTTCGAGATGAAAATTGGGGACTGGCAAAATCGGTCATTGCAGGCGCGGACGCGTTAACGGAGCGATTTGGTACGGTGATAGTGGTGGAGGATGACCTGATAACGAGTCCGCAATTCTTGTCCTATATGTATCGAGGTTTGGATACTTATTCAGAAGACGATCGCGTGATGCAGATTTCCGGGTACATGTTTCCGGTGGACGTCGAATCGGCAGATGACGCTTTTTTTCTTCCAATGACGACTTCGTGGGGATGGGCGACCTGGCGTCACGCTTGGGATCATTTTGATCCTTCGATGGGAAAACTAAGTCTATTAGACGGATCTAAGTCTCTCAGACATGAGTTTGATCTTTTAGGTAGCTATCCCTATTACAGAATGATTTGCGATCAGAGGGAAGGCAGGATCGATTCTTGGGCGATTCGCTGGTATCTAAGCGTGTTTCTTAATCGCGGTATAACGCTCTACCCGAAAGCGAGTTTGGTGTCAAATATAGGTTTTGATGGCACTGGAACTCATTGCGCGAGCAAGAGAACGTTTAGTGTTTTTTCAGATTCTAATATCAATCGGTTTCCCTCAGCGGCATTAAACACAGTTATTACTCGCCAGGTGATTGACCATCTTCGCCATGAGAATCAGTGGTGGTGGAAGCTGTGGCGACGATGTCTCGCAAAGCTGGCCTAGATCGGAACGTGTAAACTTATGCTACTCTTGAAACTTCTCAAATTGCCATTTCTTGTCGCTAAAACCCTCGATGCATTTCAAGGGACAGCCAGATCGATTTATTATCGGTCGATTACCAATATTCCTCCGGATTCAAAGTACTACGCAACTGCAAGGGTATTAAACCTCCGGGATCTGAATACAGAGATTACGATTGGCTCCAACTCTCACATCCGTGGTGAGTTGTTGACATTTCCTCATGCAGGAAGCATCAGCATCGGGGATTATTGCTATATTGGTGAGCATTCGAGAATTTGGTCGGCGAATGAAATCAAGATCGGAAATCGAGTGTTGATTTCCCATAACGTGAATATTCATGACTGCGATGGGCATCCAATTGATTCTTTAGCCAGGCATAGGCACTTTGTTCAGATAGTCACCTCTGGACACCCAAAGGATTTTCCGGAAATGCCATCGTCACCGGTCGTAATCGGGGATGATGCATGGATTGGGTTTAATTCGTCTATTTTAAAGGGCGTAACGATCGGCAGAGGAGCCATAATCGGCGCTGGCTCTGTGGTTACGGGTAATGTCCCTGAATCGGAACTTTTCGCGGGGAATCCAGCAAAGTTTATTCGGAAGGTCAGCTGAATGCATCTCTTTAAGCTGTTCCAAACGGCTTCAATCTACGCCGACGTCAATCGCGATCTGAAAGTACAAGAAGCGTTTTCGGACATCTGAAACGGCGATAGAGGTCTGCTATAAGTTTTTTACGGGATTTCGAGTAAAGGTATTTGGGGCCAAGGAAGCTATTAAAATCTTAACGTAGTGATTGAACCGTCGCCGTTTTTTAACAGCGTTGCGAATTTCTGTATATGCGAAATGTTTTTAACATTAGAATTGCCAAGACGTTATTATGGCGTCACAGAGCGGTACGCATTCACCCTACGGCAAAGATCTCTGTCCGAACAGCGCTTCGGCTTCCTCGGTCCGCGAAGGTGACTATCGGGCTGAATACAGAATGTAACGCTGTTCTTCTCTTTGATCGTCCCGAAGCAGAGATCACCATTGGGGACCGTTGCTTTCTTGGCAAATCGACGATAGTTTCGGCCGCTCGCGTTTCAATCGGCAACGACGTAATGCTTTCTTGGGGTATAACTATTATTGATCACGATTCTCACAGCCTTGAATTTAGTAAACGGGCTGACGACGTGGTGGAATGGAGACAAGGGAGAAAGAGTTGGGAGCATGTGTCAATTTCTCCTGTGACAATACAAAACAAGGCGTGGATCGGTTTCGGTGCTACGATTTTAAAGGGAGTTACTATAGGTGAGGGGGCCATTGTCGGAGCGCAGGCAGTAGTTACGCATGACGTCTTGCCTTGGTCGATTGTCGGCGGGAATCCCGCAAAATTAATCCGCCAACAAGTCCTCCCGGACTCTCCAAACGATGCGAGAAGAAATCATGAATGAGAAAGGAAAATGGGAAGACGCAGTTGCTTGGCTGAGGGCGCAGCCCGATCGACAGGAGTTTGTACGAGCGTGCTATTATGACCTTCCCGTCTCGGTAGCCGCAGCGCGTTACGAATCCAGTGAGGAATGGCGAGAGGCGTTAGCGCTGCTTCCGAAAACGGCAGGCCGATCGTTGGATATCGGCGCCGGAAATGGGATTGTGAGCTATGCTCTCGCGAAAGCAGGATGGGACGTCACGGCATTAGAACCAGACCCCAGTGAATTTGTTGGAGCAGGTGCCATCAGAAAGCTTTCGGAGAATTTCGCTTTACGTATTCGCGTCATTCAGGAGTTCGGCGAAAGGATGCCATTTGGCGATGGAGAGTTCAATCTCGTTTATGCAAGGCAGGTCATGCATCATGCGAATGACCTTGAGCAGTTCTGTAAGGAAATAGCCCGTGTCTTAGCGACTGGTGGAACATTCATCGGCAGTCGTGAGCATGTAATTTCATCTTCCAAACAACTCCCTGAATTTCTTGATTCACACCCATTGCATAAACTATACGAAGGAGAGAACGCGTTCACATTGCAGCAGTATACTAATGCAATGGAGCGGGCCGGACTAAAGGTGGTTCGAGTGTTGAAACCGTTCGATAGTCCGATTAACTATTCTCCGCAGACTAAAGATACGATTGCTATTGAATTGCAAAAACGTTTAAAGAAAAGTCCGCTTGGCTTTATTCCCGCGAGCTTGTTGAAAATTGATTTCGTCCGCAATCTTTGCCTGAGAGTACTCTCACAGATTGATCGACGGCCGGGTCGGGTTTTCTCTTTTGTCGCTATTAAGTAATGGGGAAACCGATGAAGACGGTTCTGATTACAGGTGCGCACGGTTTTATCGGCAGGCATCTCTCCAGACATCTGAGTCGGCAAGGGGAGAGGAGTATCATCGGGCTTGGGCACGGCGCCTATTCAAAGAATGAACTAGCATCATGGGGTATGATTGCCAGTCTCAATGGCGACGTTAGCTTCAGTAATTTAAATCGCATTGCGAATGAGTTTGGAAAGCCGGAAGAGATTTATCATCTTGCCGGTGGCAGTTCTGTCGGGCCTTCACTGCGAATTCCCGAGGAAGACTTCAAGAGAACAGTTGCGTCGACTTGCGAATTGCTGGATTGGGTTCGATTGAATGCGACACAGACGCCAGTGGTAATTGCGTCCAGTGCTGCGATTTACGGCGCGGGGCATTCAGGCCCAATTGTTGAAGGCGTGACAACCGCTCCGTTTTCACCTTATGGCTACCACAAGAGAATGGCCGAATTGTTATGTGAGTCTTACTCTAACAATTTTGGCCTCAAGACGAGTGTAGTCAGGCTCTTCTCCGTTTACGGGCCAGAACTTCGAAAGCAACTTATCTGGGATACCTGTCACCGGCTCGCGGAAAGTGATAAGCCACTGGAAATCAACGGCACTGGACGTGAGAAACGGGACTGGCTCCACATTAGCGACGGTGTTGCCATCCTGGCACAGGCGGCGACGTTAAATGGGCTCCACACAACGGTGAATGGGGGAACAGGAAAAGCGACAACGGTGGCAGAGATCGTTACGGAGCTGGGACGATTGTGGGACGATCGTCCCAAACCAACTTTTACAGGGATAAGTCGGTCTGGCGATCCAACAGAGTTGATTGCTGATACGACATTCGCATCACAACTGGGAATGAAGCCACTTAAAGAATGGAAAACAGGCATGGCTGAATACGTGGAATGGTTCCGTAAGGCGGTATTGGGCTCATGAGGATCGCCTTTGAAGTATTTGGAGGAAGCGGCTGGACAGGAGGGATAAACTATCTGGTAAACCTTCTCTCCGCGATCAATGAGCTCCCTGGCAAACCAATCCAACCAGTCTTGTTTGCGTCGCCAAAGACCGATCCAAAGATCCTGGGGAGAATGGCCCCCTATTTGTCGGAAGCGCCAATCCTCACGGAATATTGGACCAAAGGTACGTTCGCTTATCGATACCGATTCCTCAGTACACTTCTAACACAGAACGATCATATTGCACTCAAGCTTTTTCGACAGGCCAAAATAGATGTCACGTTTGTGCATGCTAGCTGGTTTGGTAGCCGTTTTCCTATCCCGACATTAGTTTGGATTGGCGACTTTCAGCATCGTGAATTTCCTGACATGTTCAGTCGCCTCAGTTATGCGAAGCGTGAATATGGATTCAAGCTTTTAACTAAACACGGAACGACAATCATGGCATCCAGTGACTCGGGATGTGAGGAATGTCGTCGCTATTTCCCAATTTCTGAAGGTCGATTGGAATCTCTGCCGTTTGTTGTTCGCCTTCCCGATGCGACTCGTTCAAATTCCGCCGGAACAGTTCGGGAGAAATACGACCTTCCCAAAAGGTTCTTCTATCTGCCCAATCAGTTTTGGAGGCACAAGAACCATCTGAGCTTGTTCAAAGCAGTTGAGATACTTAAACAACAGGGTCGCGACATCCGAATAATTTGCTCTGGAAACCCCATCGACCCACGGGACCCGAGACATATTGAACGCATAAAAAACTATTTGCGGGACAGCAACCTGGAGTCCCAAATTAAATTGCTCGGCATGATCCCGTACGACGAGATATTTACCTTGATGCGAATTTCCCATGCCATGATTAACCCTTCGTTCTATGAGGGCTGGAGTACGACAGTCGAAGAGGCGAAAACGCTTGGCATTCCCATGTTGCTGTCTGATATTCCCGTGCATCGGGAACAGGCCAGTGGTAAAGCTGATTTTTTTAACCCACATGATGCTGCAGACATTGCACCAAAGCTGCTGGAAGCTTGGATCGACGATCGCCATGCGGACTCCTGCCTTCGCGAAGAAATTACACGAAATTCCGCTATCGAACTAGAGGTGCGCAGAAAGCAATTTGCGGAGAAGTTTCTTGCAATCGCTGAGCGAACACTTGCTCGGAAGAGAACGTGACGCTTCTGTGTCTGGACTTAGAAAGTAAGTAATTCTATGTCAATGACCCAAACACCGGCAGAGGATTCTCGTGCTGCACTTCATGCAACAGAGATTTTTGGCAGTTGGGAAACGATTGATCCTCGGCCAGGTCGCTGGCAATCCGCTTAGACGGCTTACCAATAATTGAAAATGCTTTTAGAATGACTGGGGATACGCTATTAACTTCAAACTGCTTAAAACTCGCCTTCAGAAGCTTGCTGTATCACTTTCCCATCCGTCGTGCTGGAGAGCCCTTGCATCAGGCGTTGCGCCTTCAATCGAACACGTGGGCGTCCTGCGCCGATTAACCGTAGATCGCATCATTGACGTAGGTGCGAATAGAGGTCAATTCAGCCTCGCGTGCAGACTTACGTTACCGAAGGTTCCGATCGTTGCGTTTGAGCCCATTCCGAATGAAGCCGCTGTATTTCGTACTGTTCATAAAGGATGTCAACATGTGCAGTTGATCGCGGTCGCGCTTGGCGAGTCTGAATCAAGTGCAACATTGCACCTTAGTCGTAGCGCAGATAGTTCATCGCTACTACCCATCACGCAGCAATCGCAATACTTCTGCCAAACAGACGAGGTGGGCACGCTCGACGTTCCCGTAAGGACTCTCGATAAAGTTTCCCGGGATTGGCCACTATCTCGAAGGCAGCTTCTGAAGCTGGATGTGCAGGGATTTGAGTTGAAGGTATTGCAGGGAGCCAGGCGATTTCTTTCAGAGTGCCTCTATGTTTACGTAGAATGTTCAGAGGTTGAATTGTACGAAGGGCAGGCCTTGCGACAGGAAGTGGAATCGTTCCTGAACTCTCAGGGATTTCAACGCGCAAGTCGCCATAACGAGCTTTTTCACAAAGGCGAATTGATTCAGGCAGACTATCTCTTCGAACGTAATCCAGGGGCTCTGCCAAGCATTTAGTTGCAGATTGTATGTGACCGTACTCTAGGGCCAGAATCTCTGACGTGTAAAAAATTAATATGTCCGAACCTGGCCGAGCTCATAATGGCCTTTGAGAGATGGCTGATATGTTCAAAAAAAGTTCTACATAAATTCGTTTGTTGCTGCGCACATTTAGCCGCTACCCTGAGTATTTGAAACCTTGGGTGCTCGTACTTGCCGGGCCGGACGAAGCGGGTACGCATCCCGGACTTGAATCAATGGTAGACTCACTGGGACTAAGAGATTCCGTTTTTCTGCCGGGGCCAGTGGCAAGGCCAGCTCGCACATTGGGGCAATTTGGCAAGATAGAGGGTTGCGCTTTTGGGGGGTTTAGAGTACACCTCCGCAGCATACGAATTGTCATCGGATGCTATGGAGTGAAACTCAGGCCACGGTCAAATGTTAGTATTGGGCTTAGTGAAGTCATTTGTCACTTTGAACAGCTCGAAGATCCTCGTTCACCTATTAACCGACACCACCCGTTGCCGAGTGTTCTGACGATATCTTTGATGGGAGTCCTTGCCGGTTCGGATGGACCAACAGCTATTTCCAAGTGGGCTGTTGCCAAGAAAGACTTGCTGATGCAGGCGCTCGACCTCCCGTATGGGATTCCTTCGCGAGACGTGATTCGACGAGTCCTGTCAGCCCTGAAGGTCGATGCGTTTCAATCGTGCTTTGCCTGCTGGTTGAACTCGCTGCGTGATGCCGCGAAAGAGAAGGCCGGTGTTGACGCAGAGTTAAAAGATCACGTGGCGATTGATGGTAAGACGATGAAGGGCAGCCACAATCGTGTGAAGGAACTTGGTCCCATGCACATGGTGGGTGCTTGGTTATCAGAGTTCGGACTGACGATGGC
>JBDNHX010000180.1:0-9729 GCA_041688565.1 Planctomycetaceae bacterium | reverse complement strand
GTCATGGCCGTGGATGGCCCCGAAGCAACTCGCCTGACTCACGGGCAAATTCGTTCTCCGCAGTTTCATTCGACGACCTGCTTTTACTTCGCCGCTGCGGAACCGCCGTTCCGACAGAAGTTGCTGATGCTGAATGGCGATCAAGCGGGCCCGATCAACAACCAGTGCGTGCCGTCCAATATTGTTCCCGGCTATGCACCGCATGGTCAGGCCTTGATCAGTGTGTCGGTTGTCGGATCCAAACAGGATACGCCCGATCTTGAAGGCGCTGTGCGAGCCCAGTTGCGGGACTGGTTCGGAGCGAAGGCTAATCAGTGGTCTCTGTTGCGAAGTTATCTGATTCGTCACGCACTCCCGGATCAGTCGGCCCCGTTTCGCGATACACCCACAACGCCGAAGATTGCTGCCGGCCTGTATCAATGCGGCGACCACTGCGAAACCGCCTCAATCCACGGCGCCATGGTCAGCGGCCGAAAAGCGGCTGAGGCTGTGTTGGCGGACCGAGCGTTCGAAAGCCGTTCGGCCTGATAATCAGGATGATCCTGCCTGAAGATTCATTCGCGTGCCACGCGGTTATGAACAGAGGTTTCCTTGAGCATTGCGGCATCGGTGCGGACCAGGTTAACCGTCCAGTGGTTCAGCCATGTGTCTGACGGAAATTCGAACTCATGTTCGCCCGGCGGCAAGGAGTTGAATATCGACATCGCACGCTCGCCGGAACCAAGCAGCCACACGGATGCCTTTTCTTCGGCAGTAAAATCTGGAACCCACCAGTCGCTTGCACTGATCAGATGCACTGCACCTTCAGGTGACTTCTGTGGCCCTGTCCACAGTTTGACGCGTTCAGCGGGCCAGTTCAATTGTTGGGCATAGCACCGTGCGACAATGAAGTCCATCGGCGAACAAACCACGACCGTCATTTCCGCATTTGGATCCGTCTTTGCAATTTCGAGCATGGCGCCGCGAACAGCCTGACGGTTGGGCACGTCGCGAAGACCCCAGGAAGCCACACTCGCGCCAATCGAAACACCAATCGACAGGAGGCAGACAGCGAGCCGAGTTTTCTGGTTTGAGGCCAGTGTCCAAAGCGACATCGCAACGCAGACCAGCAGCGATACGTGAGCAAAGCGAAAATAGCGAGATTCCCAGAGTGGTGTGTGTAGCGACACCAAGGCGATCACGCCCATCGGCGCGATCGACTGAAACCAGAGCAACGCTACGGATGCTCGCATCTTCCGCGACACTCGGAACATAAGCCAAACCAGAACCCCTGAGGAGAACAAGCCGAACCAATGAAATTCTGAGCGACGGCCGGGCGGCGGAGATAACAGAAAATCACAGCACGTTTCGGGAAGGCTCCACAATGACATCGGTTCAATCCAGAAATCGTGATGGACGCGTTGCAGTTGAACCGCCCACAGGGCCAACCCCGGAATCCAGAGCACGCCAACGACGAGCACGGAGATCACCCAAAATCGGGTTGCCACAGATTGAACACGCGACCGAACCTCAACCGAAAGGCCATCGCTGGCAGACGGCCGCCGGATACTCCAGATTAGCCAGGCAGCCTGCACAAGCGACGTCAGAGCCAGAAAGTGATGTGCATAGACGCAGGCTAATGTCAGGCCCACGAGTACCAGCCAGCGGCGAAGATCGTTTGGGCGAGCCGCGACGGCCAATGTGGCGAACGTGGAGAGCACGGTCAGCAGCGTTCCCAATGAATACATCCGAGCCTCAACGGACGACCAGACCTGAAACGCATTGCAGCCACACAGGGCGGCACAGAACAGGCCAAACCATCGTGCGGCCTGCAGTCGCTGCGGCTGGGGAATTGTGTCAACGGGAGCCATTGCTTTCCCCAGCATTCCGCAGGCCACGATGGTCAGCAAGCCAAAGAAGACTGACATCGACCGCAAAGCAACGGGAGATTCGCCAAACAGCAGCATCCAGGCTCGAAGCACTGGATAATACAGCGGCACATGTGTGCTTTGGCGAAGGCTGTCAATCAGTTCTGCTGGGGTGAAGTGCGCAGTCAGCCAACTCGATCCTTCATCGAACCACAGCGATCGACGATCGATCCACGTGACTCTAAGGCCCGCGCTGATTACCAGAATGAAAACAGCGGTCAAGGTCGGCATCACACGCACGGCTGGAATTGCTCCTTGCTCATTAGCCCAGCAAAAAACTTCTGAAGATTCCTGGAAGTATTTTGCCGGTGCTCTTGAAAGAACTAATGCACACTACACACTACACACTACACACTACACCGGCAAATCACTGTATGACAAATATTTGACCACACTGATGTGATTTCCGTGATGCAACTTTGCAGTGACCATTTTGGCACTCAAGGAGCAAGTGATGTCTTCGATCACTGAGATTGGTGCGGCTGAGGAGACCGAGCAGGACACTGTTTTGCCCGCAAAATCCTCGTTATCTGTGATCATGCCGGCCTACAATGAAGTCGCGACCGTCGCCGAAATCCTGCGTCGAGTGCTACTGCAGCCGGTTGTCAGCGAAATCGTTCTCGTGGACGACGGCTCCACGGATGGAACATGGGAAGCGGTGCAGCGATTCGCCGAATCGCTCCCTTCGGCCGATCGCGATCGTCTCGTCTTGCTTCAGCACGATAAGAATCGTGGCAAGGGCCGAGCCATCCGCACCGCTCTTGATCAAGTCAGCTGCACGCATGTTGTGATTCAGGATGCCGATCTTGAGTATGATCCGCGCGATATCAGTCTGCTGTGGATTGCTGCGCAGTCGCCGGATGTGGATGCCGTATTTGGCAGTCGATACCTGACAAACAACGGATTGCAGACCGGTCGAGTTTGCATGGTGCTGGGAATCCGTCTGCTGAACACGCTGGTGTCTCTGCTGCACGGAATCAGGCTGACCGACGAGGCGACATGTTACAAATTGTTTAGACTGGCCGACCTTCAGGCTATGCGTCTGCGTTGTACGCGATTTGAATTCTGCCCTGAAGTGGTTGCCGGTGCAGCACAGTTGGGGTTGAGAATTCGCGAAGTGCCGGTTTCCTATGCTCCAAGAAGTGAATCCGACGGAAAGAAACTCCGCATGTCTGATGGATGGATCGCAATTCGAGTGCTTATTGTTGAGGCGTGGAAGCGACGGTTTAACAATCGGCTTCAAGGTTCCTCGCATCAAGCACTGATTTCAGTGCCATCGAGTGACACCGCTTCGGTAGCACCGAACGCCGCGAAGGTGTGGTCATGACCGAAACCAGTTCGAATTCGGCAATTGAACCAGTCGGTGGCGAGGTGCCTCCCGAATTACAGTTGCAGCAGTCAGTGGGGCGCATGATCCTGAGCAGCGTTTTTGTGGCGCTGTCCATGCTCGTGGTGATATACATTGCGGCTGTGGCTTCGTTTGGTGGCTTGAGCGCTGCCGCTTCATGGATTAATGGCTCCCCGATTCACATTGATCAAACGGTGTCTGTTGTCAACGTGAAGTCCGGTGAGTCGATCACCATACCGATTGCCGTTCGTCGTCTGACTTCAGAACCCATATCGATTGTTGGTGCGACCGCTGGCTGCGGATGCGTCTCCGTCCTGAATCTGCCGTTGCGACTGACGAATGATGTTCATGATCTGCAACTTCGATACGAAGCGAGCACCATCACGTCGCCTGATTTTGATCAGCAACAAGTTCAGCTCCATCTGAGCATTGACTCACCGCCCGTAGTTCTAAGTATTGAGGCTCACATCAGTCCCTAACGTCCTGCTGTTTTAGATGCGTTTTGTTTTTGTTTGAGAGGAAATTGTTCAATGCGTTCACTTCGAATGTTCGTTCCTGCCACGTTCGGTGCCGCTGCCGCGTCACTGGTCGTTGGGTTAGCGTTGTTCAGTTCAGGCTGCGGCTACTCAGTAATGGCAGCATGCAATGGGAACTGCATCGCCACTGAAGAAAAAGGCTGCGATATGATGGAGTCGGATTGCTCAACCGAACGGCCATCATAGGACGGGAAGGATTGCGCATGTACACCCCTTTTTACAGGACCATTGGAACAGCGGATAGCTAATGGCTGCAGCGGCTGTGAGGGTTGACGCCATTGAACAGTTGCTGTCCAACCCAGGGTCGAGATTTGGAGTATTTCTATGGCGATCCTCCGCCGCATGTGTGTGATCCTAGCGTTGTCGTTGGAACTGCTGTCTGCCGCCAAAGCGATTAGAGCTGATGATGTCAGCCATGCCGGTGAAGATTGGGTAGTTGACGATGACTTTCTCAGTACACTGCCAGATGATCAGCAAGCCTTGGTCAGCGATTTTGTCCACAAACGCAAAAACCTTCGGCATGTCTATAGTAACATGTCTCTTGAGGCGTCAATCACTTCTCAGCGAGCCAAACGGCCGGGCAGTGAGCTCAGGAAAGCCAAAGATTATTCGGGCAGCCTGGCGACACTAGATGGGAAGTGGTTTCGGCTCGACGGAGTTTACGCTGGAACGCCTGGCGTAGCGATTCTCGGTCCAGGAGAAGGATTCGTCTTCGGCAAGGGAAACAAAACAAACGCTTGGTTTCTGGTGAATCGCTTCACCGCAGATTCAAGACAGATTGATCGATACACGCAAGCGTTTCGCTTCGACTCTCATCCGATGGTCTGCGGTGCGTTCTCAAGGGCTGTTTATAAAGGAAAACAACCCGGAGAGATCATTGAACTGCAGTCAATGATCGAATCTGGCGAGGGCAATGCGACAATCGTCACTGCAAAACTCTTGTCGCGGCTCCCGCTAGAGAATGGTCGCTTCCACCATACGTTCACGCGAGTGGAGTTCTTGCCACAATTGAGCTGGGCAACAAAGAAGTGGTTTCAAGCGTCGGCGCTCGCAAAAGACCGCTATTACAACATTAACGAACTGACGATCGACTATCATGGTGAACATAAAGGAGTGCCGCTTCTCAAGTCCTCTGTTGAAGAATTCAGTGTGGCAATGTTTGCGGGATCTAGCGAATATTGTTCAACAACATACTCTGCAGGACCACCAATGGTTAGCAATCGCCAAACGGCAATTGTCACACGGTTTGATCCTACGCCACCTTCGCTTTCTACGTTTGACCATCGTCCCTTTCTCAAGGCTGCAGGCGGTCTTGGTGATGTCCTGAACCCCTCCCGGACTGCAATCATCTTTGTACTGAACGGCATTGTTCTGTTCTTCGTCGGTCTGTGGCTGTTTCGTAAACGGTCCCGGCGACGTACTGCTTCTGAGGAAATCACCGGCCAGACAACGTGAATCTGGAAGACGGATCGTTGAATCGTAGTCACATTTCAATGTGACGCCTCTGCTGCCAGGGATTCGGTGCCATTTCGGAACGCGGTTTTTGGGCTGGGTGGTTTCTGTGACTGAATTCAATGCAGACTGGAGTACGGCCGCTCGACTCTGGAAACTTGGCGCTGTGGTCTTGTTGGTTTTCCATATCGTTCTGGGCATGACCAGCGCCTGTGTTCACAGTCCGAGCGTCGATGAAATGGCACATCTTCCAGCCGGACTCAGCCACTGGGAAGTTGGCGGATTTGATCTTTACGCTGTGAATCCACCGCTGGTGCGCATCATCGCAGCGAGTCCGCTACTCTTCATGGAAAAGTCCGTCGACTGGTCTTCGTATTCAACAGTCGTCGCTCACAGATCTGAGTTTCCGGTCGGAAGACAGTTTGTCAAAGTAAATGGGACACGGTCGATGCGGCTGTATGCAGCTGCAAGGATGCCACTCATTCTGCTGGTATCGGTGATTGGTGTCCTTCTGTGCTGGAAGTGGGTTGCGGAACTCTCTGGTCGGCAAGCGGCATTGGCAGCAGTCGCATTGTACTGCCTGTCACCTGCCGTCTTTGCGAGTGTGGCAATGACGACGCCCGACGCCGGGAGTGCAGTGGCATTGTTGGGAGGGTGGTGGGCCACACGCAGATGGCTGTTTTCGAAGAGCACGAAGTCAGCAGTCGTTTGTGGACTCGCAATCGGACTGTCGCTGCTGACGAAGTTCACTTCCATCGCAGTCGTGCTGACAATCCCGCTTCTGATGTGGGTTTACGGTCCACCGGATGTCGGGCCGATGGTTCGAGCACGAAAGTTGCCGATTTCGCTCTGGCAGGGATGCCTTGTCGGCATTGTCGCCTTGTACGTCCTCAACAGCGGCTACGCTTTCGAGGGAACAGGGGAGCAACTGACCAATCTTGCCTTTCAAAGTCATCGGCTGAAAGCCTGGAGTCAGTCTGCCGAATCTTTTGCAGAACACATTGGTCTACAGTCCTGGCGAATCCCGGTTCCAAAGAACTTTGTGATGGGGATCGACACTCAAGCCAGGGATTTTGAATCGGGGTATCGTTCGTACCTGATGGGCGAATGGAAGCATGGGGGTTGGTGGTACTACTATTTGATCGGGTTTTTGGTGAAGGAGCCGATTGGGTTTCAGTTGATGTTGTATGTGAGCATCCTGCAAGGGATTTGGGGTTGGAGACGATGGACTCGGGATGGGATTCGCGAGTGGTCTTTGATCGTTGTTCCACCGCTGTTGATTTTTGCGTTGGTGTCGTCGCAGACGGGGTTCAATCACCACATGCGTTACGTCCTGCCAGCGTATCCGTTTCTGTTCATCATTGCGGCTCGCACGGTGACGCTCGGACGATTCTGGAAGTGGTTCTCGTACGCTTGCATGACATGGCAGGCGGCTTCGGTCCTTTGGTTTGCTCCCCATTGGATGTCGTACTTCAACGAAGCGGCTGGAGGGCCTCTCAACGGTCACAAGTGGCTGGTCGACAGCAATATCGACTGGGGGCAGGACATCCTTGGGCTGAAGAAGTGGCAGGACCAGCATCCCGAAGCGGCTGACCTTCAAGCCGCCTTGTTTACTGGGTTTGATCCGAAGGACATCGGGCTCAGGTTTCGCTTGCCAACTCCGTATATCGCCGGGGAGCCTCAAACTCTCAGCAAAGACAAGCAGCGCGGGCCGCAGCCAGGCTGGTGTGCGATCAGCGTGTGCCAGCTCAAGGGACACAGCTTTTCAGTGCCAGCAGGAGATGGAACCTGGGAATGGTCGGAAGGACACTTCACCTACTTCCTCGACAACTTCGAGCCCGTCGATCGAATCGGCTATTCAATCTACATCTATCACATCACCGAAGCACAGGCCGCGACCGTTCGCCAGAGACTTTTGGAAGAAGAAGTGCGGTGATGCCCCAGAAAGGACAGAGTGAAGTATGAGCGTTCTATGTCGCAGGCTGGAATTCTGGAGTTCAGTAGTCCCGGTGTTTCTACTACTTGCCACGCTTGTCGGATGTTCGCGGACGAACGACCAGTTGTTTACAGATCAGGTCCAGTTGGTGAAGACTGGAAAAGCGTCGGAGATTGATATCCGAGAGAAACCAATCTCTGGCGACAATGCGTTGCTCGTTTTGCAGAATACGGTAGGGCTCCGCAAGTTGAATCTGGACAACAGCCCAGTCACGGATGCCGGATTGGCGTCACTTGGTCCGATGCCCGAGCTTCGAGACTTATCCCTGACGCGGACACTGATTACTGATGACGCCATCGTGATGATTGCCCGACAATTTCCGAGCCTGGTATCACTGCGGCTCGATCGGACAGCCATAACGGATAAAGGCCTTTCGGGGTTAAAGTCACTGACATCGCTCCAGCAACTTTCACTTTTCCGTACACGGACTTCAGACGTGGGCTGTGCAGAACTGGCCAACATTGCGTCACTTAAGTCACTCAGTGTGGACCAGACGCTGATTACTGACGCTGCGTTGCAGACACTGGTCACGTTACCGCAGCTGGAGGCCCTTTCCATCTGGAATACGTCCGTCTCCGACGCTGCAGCCGATCAATTTATCAAAGAGCACGACAAGATTAAGTTAAATCGCTGATGTTGTGGCACGCAGCGAAACATGTTTTCGAGGCCCCAAGGAACATGAAGAACTCCAATCGCTTTTCAGAGCCGCGTGTGAGTATCCTTCAACAACTGGTGAAGGATCGAGCCCGTCGTTCAGGCACCTGCAATTCACATCGGTCGTGTGGTCCGACGGATGGTCAGGGACGGATTTCCAGAGGCGGTTTTACACTGCTGGAACTTCTGGTCGTGATTTCCATCATTGCCATGCTGATGTCATTGATCCTTCCGGCAATTCAAACGGCCCGGAAATCCGCCCGCCGCATTGAATGCCTCAATCACATGCATAATCTGGCAATCGCAATGACAGCGCGTACTGAGGCCCATCGGCGATATCCAGCGGCCGGTTATTGGGCGGGACGACCCGGAAATCGCTATCCCAGCCACAATTGGTGCGTAGATTTGTTGCCTTATGTGGATCGGTCGGATCTCGCGGATCGCTGGAGCTATGAAGTCGGGTACGCGGACGCTCCAAACGGCCAATTAAGCATGACTCAGGTGTCTGTGTTTTTGTGTCCCGAAGACGACAGCGTGCAAGGTGCAGGAGATCTGAGCTACGCTGTGAACGGCGGAATCGGATACTCAACGTTTCTGAACAACGTTCATGATGTTCCTGTCGATCCCTTCGGTAATGCGATCGACCTGAACGGCAATGGTATCATAGGGCTTTCAGGCGATCAGTTGGATGGAAGCCCGTCTGATCGAGAGTTGTTGCGCCATCTGGGCTTGTTCTTCATGGAGAACTTTGGACCGCATCGTGGCGTGGTTCGTCATCACACCACGGCGTCGGTTCGTGATGGATTTTCCAATACGCTGATGTTTCTGGAGAATGTTCGCACTGGGCGGAATTCGGCAGAACCGGACGAGAACTGGGCGACGCCCTATGCCCATAAGTCAGCAGTGTTTTTTGGACCGAATGTTTGTGACGCCAATATCTGCCAAACCGGGCACGTGGATTATTCAAAGGCCAATTCCGGACAATGGAAAATCAACGCGGGACTGAATGAGCCCGAGGGGCAATCGCCGTTTGCCGCCAGCAACCACCCTGGCGGCGTGAATGTCGCGTTCGCGGACGGCAGTGCAAAATTCCTGTCACAGGAAGTTTCCGGTGCCGTGTACGCGGCACTCTTCAGCCCGGTCAGCGTGCCGCTCGATGGCTTGCCGCTGGAGCAAGTCGTGCCATCGGCGAATGAATTCTGATCCAGATGAAATTGAACTGCCGGTATGAGAAATACGCAGAATACCATTCACGACGTGTAATTAGGGGTGGATGACACGGGGGTCTCTTTCCTGCAAAACCGTCTCCATCCACGGCGCAATGGTCAGCGGCCGCAAAGCAGCCGAGGCAGTGTGGGCGGACCGAGCTCGCGAACGCTCGGCTGCTCTTGAACCTGATTGAGAAGTAAGTGCAGCGGAATACACTTCTCACGTGACGCCGAGCGGCATATTTCTGAAACAATTGTGCCACCCACCTGGTTTGCTCCAGCAAACTGAAAGACAGTTCTTTCGAAACCGTTTTTGCAGTTCTGACTCCGGCAGTTGCGGCTTGAGCCCGGCGCGCTCGACGTTTGGAACGGAAGGCGCGGAGAGATGGCAGAGATCCCGCCTCGTTACGGAAACGCTTACGGAAGTTCTTCACCAGAAGCATCAACGGAAGCAATCAAAAGCAATCAAAAGCAATCAAAAGCAATCAAAAGCAATCAAAGGGGTCAGGCCTCTTTGTTTTCCTGATCCTTTGGGAAACGAACTTGTGGGCGGCCTCGGGGACGGATGGTGGATTCGAGGTTGAGTCGTCGTGCCATCGATTCCACCCATGCTTCGTTGCCGAATGGT
>JBDNHX010000021.1:0-14375 GCA_041688565.1 Planctomycetaceae bacterium | reverse complement strand
TAAACCCGCTCAATGGAATAAACCCGCTCAATGGAATCGCAATGTCAACGGTGTGGAAACCGAAGCCCAGCTAAAGGCCCCGCCAAGTTGGCGCGATCTCTGCCTCTGGTTCAGAATCTTTCAGCTTTTGGCCACATCACTGATGAAATCAAACAGCAACTGCAGCGAATGGTGAGCATCTTCATCGGTCATGCACATCGGAGGACTGATGCGAATGACACAGTTGGCCAGCGGGCCCAGCAGATGGATTCCGTCGTTGCTGTCGTTGCCGCGGTAACAGCGTTCGACGATGGCGTTGGCCACCTGATTGGGCGTCTTGTCTCCGTGCGGCCCGCATTCAATTCCGAAGACCATGCCTTCGCCGCGCACGTTGACAATCAGCCCCGTCTGCTTCAGACGTCGCAGGCCCTCAAGAAAAATTGTGCTCAGGTGTTGAGTCCTTGCAATGATGTCGGTCGTTTCGAACTCATCAAGTGTTGCAAGAACGGCAGCGGATGACAGCGGGTTTGCACTCCATGTGTCCGATGTGGCTCCATATCCCATCGCCTCACACACATCGCGCCGTCCGACAGCCGCACTGACCGGCACGCCGTTTCCAAGCCCTTTGCCCAGACAGACAAAGTCCGGTTCGATGCCGTACGCTTCGAATGCGTACATTTTGCCCGTGCGTCCGAAGTTGGCCTGGACTTCATCAAGAATGAAAAGGATGTCATGCTCACGGCAAAACTGCTGCAGCATCGGCAGATACTCTTTTGGCGGATGATAGCTGCCGCCGCCGCCGAGATACGGTTCTGTGATCAGACAGCCGATCGTCCCTTTCGAATCTTTCCAGATCCGATCGAGTTCTGCACGATACAGCGCTGGATCGAAGGCCTTCTTTGGATGATCCACATCTGAGCATTCTTCCCGAGGGAAGCTGATGAAGTGGACTCGCGGATCACGTTCAGAATCGCTTTCGGAACCAGTCACGGCTCCACTGAGTCCCTTCTTTCCGTGGAAACCAAAGCGGGTCGCAAGCACGCCTTCCCGATTCGGATCATGTTTCATACACGCCCAAAGGGCTTTCTGAACGGCTTCGGAACCGGAGGCTGCCCAGATCACGGTGTCCAGTTGACTGCCGCCTTTGCTGGCCTGCAGATTGGCAACGAGCCGGCGGCTGGCTTCTGCTTCCAACTCGGTGATGGCGTTGTAAGCAGTCAATGAAACCGCCTGAAAGAAACCGTCTTCGCTGGAATTGAAGTGTGACGGATTCCAGCCCAGATAGGTGGTGAAACGCTTCATCCAGCGCTTCGGGTTGTGACCGAGGTTGGCGACAAGCACTCCGGAAGTGAAGTCGAATAGACGTCGGCCTTCAGGCGTCCAGTGAAAAACGCCGGCCGACTTTGCCAGAACGGCCTGACTTGGCGTAAACGTTCGCAGAGAATGCGGTTCGTTGCTGGCGATCAGATCGCGAACCGCATTGGATTGATCTTCACGATCAAAATGAATGGCAAACGTGGCTGCAGTTTGTTGCATGACTCAATTCGCTGTGGCAGAGTGAGGATTGGTAGAACCGGAGGACGGATGTGACAATTCGGGGGGCAGTCTGATGGGATTCAGCTTTGAAGGCCGAATCATGACGGACTTTTCTGCGGAGTGGAATCAATTTCCAGACCGCTTTCTTTCCAGCCGCGAAATCCACCATCCATGGAAATCACGTTGGTATAGCCCATCAGCTGCAAATTATGCGCTGCCAGCGCGGATCGATAACCACCGCCGCAGTACAGCACGAGCGGAGTCGCAGGATCGGGAATTTGTTCTTCGATATCTCGCTCAATCACGCCTTTGCCAAGATGTCGCGAGCCTGGAATTCGGGCACCGTTGAATTCGCTCTCTTCACGAACGTCCACCAGGACAAACGAATCCCCCATCGCCTGTCTGCGGACGACGTCCTGGACCGTGCATTCCCTGATTCCCGGGCGAACAGCGTCCACAAGTTTCTCAAACTGAATACCATGCTTCTTTGCCATATTGACTCGTCACATCAAAAATGCCATTGACCCGAAACATCATTCAGGAGTTCGCTCCCAGTTAATTACGATTTTCCAGGAGAATCGTAATTTAGTCTGTTTGGAAGTCCAAACAACTCCAGCACAACTCCAGAAAAGTCCAATGCCCGCTGACCGGAAATTCGCAGAACCCGCAAAAATCGTCTCGCGCACGTGCCAACGATTCAGCTTACACAAAGGAATCCAAAATGCATGCTTCCATTCGACATTCTCTGATCCTGACTGTTGTGTTTTTCCTCCTGCCAAACAGTTTGAAAACGTTTGCACAATCACCAGCTCCACAAAGTCCCTCCGGAGTCTGGAAGGATGGCGACAGCTCGAAAACACTGCTCACAAACCACGTTCTCGGTGCAGCGGCGCCATTGCCCAACGGAGGCGTTGTCGCGGCCGGCGGTCTTGCTCCAGGACTTCACGGGGCTTCTGCTTTGGCACTTGCAGAAATCTACGACCCGGTTGACGCCAAATGGAAACCTGCCAGCCCAATGTCCATCGGCCGATGGTCTTTGGATGCAATCGCGCTGAAAAATAACAAGGTTCTTTTTGCCGGCGGCGCAAGCGCCTTCAGCGAATCCGCCGTTCTGGATTCTGCAGAGCTGTTCGACCCGGCATCACTGTCGTTCATTCCAGTCGAAAACAAGATGTCCGCAGCGCGGCACAGCTTTGGGATCTCAATGCTGAAAGATGGACGAATTCTGCTTACGGGCGGCAGCACCCAGGGAAACTCGCTGAATGGTTCAGGAACAACCAGTACCGATCTCTATGATCCCGAAACGAACAGGTTTTCCACAGCTGCTCCTCTAAAAGACGGACGAGCACTGCATGCACAGCTCACACTCAAAGACGGACGCGTCGTCGTCATCGGCGGCGCACAGAGGAACGCCGAAATCTATGATCCCGCATCTAATCAATGGACAACTTTTCCGGGTCTGCTGCCGACGACACTGAAGGACATGAAGGCGTTTGAAACCTTTGATCACCGCATCTTCGTCGCCGGAGGGCAGAATACTCAAGACGGTCTCACAACCGATGATACCTGGTTCCTCAACATCGAGTCGGGACAATTCTCGCCCGGGCCCACGATGCAGGGATTCAACTACTCTCCGGACGGACCACAGAAGGGATGCAGCGACTATTCTGCTTTCGACCTGTTTCCTTCGGGCCACAGGTTTTCAGGCCGCTATTTCTTTTTCGCTGGTGGAGAACATGACCCGCTCACCGGCGATGATGTTGAACTCAACTCTTCCTGTCTCTTCGACGTTGCCGACAACAAGTTTGTGGACCTGGGCTCCATGCCTTTCATTCATGATGACCATACTGAGGCTATGCCGGGAATCAACGGAAAAGGACATCCTGAAGTTTTGCTGTTCGGTGGTAACCGCTCCAGCGGTACGAGTCGATTCGAATTCCTGACAGAATCCATTTCGTCACGCCTCATTTCTGAATAAGCGATAACGCTGCGAGTGTGTGCGTCAACGGGAGCTCTACATCTTTACAGCGAAAACCCAGATCAGTGACTCGTCGGCCGACTCAAAATCATTGTCGGTTCCTACAAGCAGAGTTCGACGGCCATCGTTCAGCAAAGGCCCGAACGTCAGTCCTTCAATCTTTTCCGGCATCGACTCACCCGCCAACTTCCATCGTGGATCGAGGAAATCCAGAAACACGCTGCGGTTCACTGGCAAGATTTCCTGAGGCAGATTCCCTGAGGGAAGCCTTTTCGTTCCCGCAATGTCTGTCGCTCCCGCCAGCGTCACCTGAACAAGTTTACGATAGCCGGCCTTTTCACCTGCAAGACTGTCTCGTTCAAGTACCAGATACTCTTCCGGCCCATACGCAACGATCTCGCTGTTACCGTGTTCGACACCATCCATCTGATACACAAACTCGCGAAGTCGACCGGTCGAGATTTCAATTTCTACCAGCCTGCAATTTCGCCCATGTATAACGCCGTCCTCGGTCCTTTCACCGTCCTGAATCAGCGCGCTCTGCATCAATGCAACCAGCTTCGTACCATCGGAAGACAGCGCAAGGCATTCCATGCCGCGGTTTGATGCGCGCCCGGAAGTGTTCGCAAGGTTTTCCTTTTTCTTGTCGGCATGCGGATTCGCAACAAGAAGATGGTCTGGCAATTCAAATCGCTTCAGTTCCTTGCCTGCCGCAGAAAACTGAATCAGCACCGGACCATATTCGTCGGTGACGAACATGGACTTGTCCGGACCAAAACGAAAGCCTTCCGGGTCAAGCCGATGCGAAACTGTATTCGTTGCTGCGATCATGGCGGACGACCCTGTAAATCGAAGCCCCTGCCTGTCACTGAAGAAAATGGTACTGGTATTGGTAGCTTCCACCGGGACTGCATTGCCAGGTCGAACTGTAATCTCAAACAATTGAATTCTACAGGGATACCCAACGGCACCATCATCGGGCCCTCGATCCGACAAGGCCGCAAAAACGTGTTGGGAATCCGAATAGTCCAGTGCCGAAAAACCACCGAGGCGATTTCGAGGTTCGCCATTTTCCAGCAGAGCCGCATCACCCGAACGGTCGCGGGCATCCCCTGGAATGTGTGCCGTCCCAACGAACTCTATCTCCACTTTTTCAGTCGCCAGCAGAGCGGGGGAGTCCGCAAAAAGTGAAGCCCACAATACAACGGAAAAAACACGACAGCTCTTCAGCACCGGAGTCAACCCTTCAGTTATTCTTCAACAGAATTCAAATCACCAAACGACACGCAGTTTGTTGATTTAGAGGCTCAAATAAAACCGGGACACGCTGCATCTGAGAAAAATTTCTCGGTCCTTTTTTTCCGGAGCCAGTCCCGGCTTTGTGATGCGTTCTCAATATTTCAATGTCCGTCGAGAGATTCACGTCTGAAGGATTTGTCGCGCGGAATCGATTCCCGTCAGGCTGTTCCATGCGAGCGCAAGCTGAAGATAGATGCTTTGTGAATCTCGCATCCCCACTTGTCGACCGTTGATGTGGCTGACCGGCAAAAGCCCGACAGGCGTTGACGACACAAATGCTTCATCTGCGTTGTCAAGTTCTGTGGCAGGAATCGGGCGACGCTCAAATGGAATATTCAGAGAAGTCGCCAGCTCTTCAACGATTTGACCGCTGAGACTTTTCAAAACACCCCGATTGGAAGTTGCGACCTTCCCATCGTGTACAACAAAGAAACACGAAGTGCTTGTCTCTGTCACAAACCCATCACAATCCAACAGCAGCGCCTTGCTGCCAGGTTCAATCCGGCTGACCTCCTGATCGGCCAGCCACCAGTGAAGTCGATTTCTGACCTTATGCGAGACAGGAAAGCAGCACTCAGGAATCTGGCACATCTGCGGAATACGCAATCGTACTCCATGCAGTAAACCAGATCTCCAAAGATGAAACGGGAGTTGGAACGTATGCACCACCGTCGTGGTCTGGTTGCTGATTCCCGAAAGATAGGTCGCGTTGGAACCTGCGGTAGAAAACAGCACGATTCCGAGATCTGCAGAGTCTCCGATCTGCGCGACATTGCGCCGAACCACAGATGTGGCAGCGTCAGTCAGTTCTGCACTCGTCCACGGCTGCGGAAACCCAAGTGCCTCCAGCGATCCCACGAACCGTTCCACATGACGCGACAACCGGAATGGCTCATGCCGATAGGTACGAGCCATCTCCGTGACGGCAGCGCCGGCTACCAGTCCAAGGTCCCAGACCGGGACTGCTGTCTGAGAAAACGGCTTCAGAGTTCCGTTGATCCACGCAAGAGGTTCAGTCATACGGTCTGGGTGCTGATCAAAGTTTTGCTGAGATCATAGGCTTCTGGTTATTCCGAGAGGCAAGTGCATAAGCTGCGAAGGCAATTACGATGGCAAACTGGACGGCCGCAAAAACACCCAGGCCCAGCAGTCGACCTTCGGTAAATCCATACGTATGAAGGCCGGCCTTCAGTTCGTTGACGCCGAACCACGACCAGGCCGTCACAATGTTTCCCAACATTGCCAGGACACTGGTTCCGTAATCATCCACCAACTTAGCCCAGCGGGCATGCAGAATCAGGGCATTCCAAAGCACGATCAGCATCGCCCCGTTTTCCTTTGGATCCCAACCCTAGAACCGGCCCCACGAATCGTCAGCCCACAGGCCACCCAGAACCGTTCCGACAAGGCTGAAAAAGATCGCGAAGCACAGCGTGCCATAGACCAGCTTGCCGCACTTTTTCAGCTCAACTGCAAAGTCAGCTTTCGACTGACCTGCCGACAGAGATCGTCCCAGAAAGGCCTGCACGCAATAGAAAAAGCCAATGATGCCGGCAAGAAATGTTGCCGCATACCCGAGCGTAATACACACCACGTGCGTCGCCAGCCAGAATGTCGTATCCAGAACTGCCTGCATCACGCCCAATGTGTCGCCTTCATCGCGAGCCAAATAGTGAGCGATCACCAGCGTTCCAGCTCCGACGGAGGCGCCCAGAATGTTGCCGATACCGTTCTTCAGGATCAGTTCCACAACGAACGACGCGATCACCACTGCCCAGCCGATGAAGATGGCTGACGAATAAAGATTGGTCACCGGAGGACGACCGGAAATCTGCATCCGCATGATCAGGGCAAACGACTGGACAGCAAATGCCAGCACCAACAGAAACAGCGACGTCCGCCTCAGAACATTTCCGAAGAACAGCCATCCCAGAAACGAAAGGACTATGATTGGCAGATACAGATAGATCGCCTTCATAAATGGTTCAAAGAAATTGAACCAGGCTTCCTTTCGCACCGTGTTGATGTCCACATGCGGAATCGCTCCCGACGAAAGAAAATTGCGATAATCCTGGAGACTTGTGTTGAAGCCGTTCACATCTCCCTGTTGCCAGGCAGTCAGCAACGACGCCATTGCAGCCGATGTTTTGTCGAAGGTATCTGAGCATTCTCCTGCCGGCAATAAGTGGCCAGCTCGCTGGTGAATATCATCCCAGACCAGCTTTGCCAGCTCTTCATTCATCGCACCCGCCAGCGTGGCCGTGTCATCCGTTCCCAGCTGCTGAAGTTTGGATCGGATCTGCAGCAGGCGTTTGTCCTGAGGATCACTTTCGGAGATCACGGAAAACACTTCGAACATCTCAGACGAGATCCGTTCGGCGGCAATTTCCTGCGCCTTTTCCACAGGAACTTCGGCAGCAATCTGCTCGGCCGTTTTGCCGGGTTCCGCGGCGGCAATCAGTGCCAGAATCTGTCGCAGGAATCCATCGTCAACTCGTGAAATCGCTGCCGTCGCACGTGCTCGAATTTCAGTGCCGTCACTTGTCGACTGCTCTGCATCCGCAGAGCCCTGAGCCAGAATGGAGTAGCTCCCAATCACAGATTTTGTTACCAACTCCTGCGGCAGTTTTTCGCGCATGTACGCTGCAAATTCCTCATAAGTCGATAACTTGTTTTGCTTCATCTGTTCGTTCAGCTGACGGACCGCATTGGATCCGACAAGTGTTTCCCAGGATCGCTGTTCATCCGCAGAGCCCGTGGGAACCGCCATGACGGCCGGATCATTTCCCAGCAGTCGCAGGATTCGCCAGCAGTCGACGTAAGCACTGAGTAATCCGTCAGCCTTTCTCATCAGGAACATCTGCGACAGCTGATCCACACGGCTGACCGATTCAAACAACGCAGCGACGCGACGCTCCATCGTCGACATGGAGTTTTCCTGCTTATCGCGCTGCTTTTGACGAGCCTTCTTCAGGATGGATTCCAGTTCCTTCATGTTCTTCTGAATTTCCACCATCGAATACGTCATGCCGCCACGTTTTTCCAGGCCAAGCAATGACAGAACTTGATCATCCTCAATCCGGATGACTCGATGGCGAGCTGCCACTTCAGGACGACTGATGACATCCAGAAACCAGTGAACTGCCGGCATTTTACGAGTCATCAGGGGCCGCATTCGCTCCTCAACAGCGTCCTTGCCGACCGAAGTGATCGTGGAGATTTTGTCGATCCACTGGGTATATGACCCGTTGAATGTTTCCAGCTCCGTTTTGGGAGCTGTCGGCCATGTCTTAGAAAATGCCTTCAGCAATTTTGCTCGCTGCTTCTCAGATCCCAGCTCTGCGGATTCCAGTTCGCCGACAAATTCGGACTTGTGAGACGTGACGAGCAACTGCGTTCTGGCAACAGAATCAATCGGCTGCGCGCGTCCGCTCCAGGCAATCGGAAGCTGAGCGAATCCATACAGATTCATTGCTTCCGGGTCTTCTTTCGGCGGCCGCATTTTGCTGCCAAGCCACGCGGCAAACAGCAGAGTGACGAGCAGCGGGATTCCATAAGATACCATCCACGGCAGTTTTTCAGCCTCTGGGGATTGTGCGTCAGAGGCCGGTAGCGCGGGCGCGAATCCCGGGCGGGCGTCGCCTGCAAGTGAATTCATCTGAGCGGCCGGCTTCTTTGCTGTGCGTTCGGTTTTATCCAGAAACCGAAAAAGTGTCTGACCAAACTGAGCAAACATTCCGAACGACACAATCATGCACGCAATATAAGGAAGCATCCAGCCCGTGTTGTTCACGACCGAAATTGTAGTCGCTTCTTTTCCGCCGTCGAGCGCCTGAAATCCGGACTGATAAAATGTCTCGCCCTTGTAACGCAGCGGGTTGTTCATCCACAACGTAAATTTGTCCGTAGTCCCGTCCTGAGGATTCGTGATCTCAATCTCTGAGCGATAGTCGCGAGGCGTCGCCGATCCCACATAATTTGTGCGGCTGACATCCAGCAGCTTCACGTCGTAATCACGATAGTTTCGCTGAAACCGCAGATAGAAATAATAGTCCTTACCGTCGACTGTTGCCTTTTCGGCCAGAGGTGCGCCACGCAGTTCGCTCACGTTCTGAGCCACCAGCATCGACTGCAACACCTTGCTGGATCCACGGTTCACAATATCCATATAGATGGCACTCTGATCATGACTGTCATCCATCCCCGTGACGGGTTCAAGAGGTTCGGGAGCCGCAAATGAGCCCAGGCCGTCTGTTGTACGCAAACCGTCGTCAGGTAAAAGTCCACGCAGGCGGCTGTTGCGATAAAACCGGCGCACGACAACATCAAATGGCAATGACGGAAGGCTGATGGTCTGACGAGCATCGAGACTGGATCCCGTTGCATCCTTCAGCTTATCACTGTCAGTGTCCGAAGTTGCTTCTGCGAATTTTGCTGCATTCAACAGTCGCACTTCCGGAATGACCACAACGTGATCCTTTCCATCCGACTGCTGACTGATCACGGCCAGTTCTCGCTCACGAATGTCGCGGACAAAGGTGGACGATTCGCCCTCCACCAGCGACAACATGTTCTCCTTCGCAAGCAAGCCGACCTGCAGTTCGCTGATCATCAGCATCGCCACGCCAAAGTGCAGAAGTGCGATCCCGCCGCGTTTATCAAACAGCAGATTCGAACCCAGCAGCAGAACAAGAGAACAGGCGGCTCCCTTCAAAAGCTGCCAGAGAATTCGCATGGAAGACAGGTTAAGTTTTGCTTCTTCGCCACCAATCACAAAATACAGCAGGACGCCCATCAGGATGGCAGAAATCGCAATCAGAACACCGCGCGAAAGCATTGAACTGGATTTTGCCGTCAGGGCTGTTACCAGCGAGGCGACTCCTGAAATGCACATGACGCTCAACAGCAGATACCAGATCTGATCTGGATTCAGCAGCGTGTCACCGTATTCCACACCGGTCTGCATATTGCCTGTATAGACAACTCCGAACGTCATCAGCAGTCCAACGACCACCAGCACAACTCCGGCCAGCAAACGAACGCCGCTCGCACGGACTTTGAACTTTAGGGAATGGGCTGCGATCAGATTGGCCAGCATAATCCAGCCGATTGTCCATCCGCCTGGAAATGGAATCTTGCTGAAGACTCCCAGGCTTTCTGCGATGCGATCGCCCTGGTCTCCAAACATGGACGGCGGGAAGAGATCGCGAATCTGAATCCACGCGATGTATGTGCGGAAGTACTCTGCCATCACCTGCCAGACGTCGCGTCGACTTTGAGCCAGGCTGCCGACGAACACAACAATCATGGCCAGCACAAACAATCCGCACGTCAGCTTCAGCGAAGCCAATGTACGAACGGCTTTCAGCAGGCCGCTTTCGATGTTTCCGGACAACGCCTTGGCGTCGTCGTTCATGGAGGATAACCCGCCAGGCATGGATGTGGATGACATTTCGTCTTTCCTTATTAAGAGCGATTTTATCGCAATATTCTTCAGAACATTATTCGGCCGTCAAAGACTCACAGAATCCGCGAAACGCAGCTCGCTGATCATTTGCCGTTGCGTTCGCACTTCGAAATTTGAAGACCCAGAGTTTATCTTTATAGGCCGCAATCATTCCCATGATGGTTTCTGATTCGCCTTTGATCTCAATCCATTGACCAGTAAGCCCCTTGAGGGCCACTGTTTCGACCGTTTTCATCATTTCCGCCGGATCAATTTCCGGCAGCTTCAGTTGGTCGCGCCGCCAGCGAGTGAACTGCGGTTCCACACCCGCTGTTCCGGCCAAACCACTGACTGTAATCCTCGCGGTCGCACCCGATGGTCCTGCTGTCCATGCGACCGCGCTGAACTGATCGTTCTCCGCGGTCAGCCAGGTGCTCGGAACCTTCCAGCGGAACGGCACAGCTTTAAACTGATCACGCAGCAAATCTGAGGTCAGCACTTTTTCGTCTTCGCGCGGAACCTCATACTCACGAACCGCTGAGCTTTGCCCACAACCGGAAAGCAGCACGGGCATCAAAAGAAGGACGATGGTTTTCAGAGCGTTCATGAAGAAAACGGTATCTGGGGGGATAGAAATGGGTGGGAGTGAACTGGTGGGATCGATTCGGCATCCACAAGTGAAATGCCTGTCTGGTTCGGAGGAGCTCGCCCTTTCGACTTTGGATGAACTCCAAAAGTGACAGATTCAAGCTCCAGCATTCTACGCAGGTAGCAACCGAATTTCACGAAGGTCAGGCGATCTTCCAAAATCGGGCACTAACAATCAGCCGCCCACACGATGGCAATCGCGGCACATATTGAATTGGCGATCATTCACGTGGTTGATGACGTTAAAGATTTTGCCGGTTTGTTGCTCCCACGCCACAGCAGCAGCAGTCGGTGACACCCATAAGCTTTCCACGATTTGAGAACTTGCCTGCCGCTTCAGGCCGACCGTATTCTGACCGTCCATGGATTCGGAAGGGCTGTTACCCGTTAACATCGGGCTGGTGCTGTCCTGAGGATCCGCGTGTGAAAACGTTCCAGTGGTCACTTCTGCCTTATGTGTCGAGGCCCTGGGAATAACCGGCGGCAGAAAAGTTCCGACGATCGTTCCAATCATCATACATGCGGCCGACATCAGCCAGTTAGGGGTGATCACAATTCCGCGTCGCCCTGCTTTTGCAGGATTCGTTGATTGATGTTGATGTGATACGTGTGGGTGTAAAGTGTGCTCGGGTAACGGCACCCCGACGTTGTCCTCTGTCGCGGCCTCAGAACGCAGGGCGGCCAGAACTCTGGCATCCAGAGTATTACCGGGGGCCCGCAAATCCAGGCCTCGAATCTTTGCTTCCAGGTCACTCATGAATGTCTCTCCTCAACTGATCTTCCAGATTCTGAATGGCTCGTCGATAGCGAGTCGCCGCGGTTGACGCGGGGGTTTGCAGAACTTCACCAATTTCCTCAAAGGTCAGTTCCGCAAAAATCTTCATCACCACCACCTGGCGACTGACCTCATCCAGCTTGTCAATAGCCTCCTTCAGCAGGAGCTGTTGTTCGGTGGTGTCCATCAGAGCCGCCGGTGAGTTTGAAGGTCGGTAATTGATCTCCGGTAGGTTTTGCTGAAACAGAGATTCTGTAAGCGACTGTTGTTGAGACTGACGTCGTTGGCAATCTACCGCTGCATTTCGAACGGCTGCAAACACATAAGCCACAAGGCTGCCTGCCGGTCGATCCGGCTTCTGGCACATCCGTAGAAAGGCCTCGTGGACGGCGTCTTCCGCGAGCCCTGCACAGCGAGTGACCGTCATCGCAATGGAAAACAGCGATTGCCGGTGCTGGCAATAAATCGTTTCCAGTTCTTTCAGCAAATCCTTCTCACTTACTCGCCATCTGCGTTTTTCCAGGCCGACATACTCAGCGTCAGCATAAACACGTTCCTCAGCACTGGACCTCTTCAGGAATGTCTGGACTTTCTCAAAGTTAAAATAAATCGGTGATCGCGTTGCCTTCGGCCAGGAGATCATACGGGCGTCCCTGATTATCGAACGCCTGCAGGTCCTCAAGACCCATTGCGTGGTAAACGGTTTTTGTGACGTCAGCTGGCGTGATCGGTTTCTCCTGCGGATATTCGCCCAGCCGATCGCTGGACCCATAAACCTGACCGCCTTTAATTCCACCTCCAGCCATTACATCGGTCAGACAGTGAGTCCAGTGGTCGCGGCCCGCTCCAGAGATGCCGCCCGATCGCGGATCGCCAATTTTTGGAGTACGTCCCATTTCGCTGGTCACCATCACCACGGTTTCATTCAGCAGATCGCGATCGGCAAGGTCTTCAATCAGTGCAGAAAATCCCCGATCAAATTCAGGCAGCAGGAAGTCCTTCAAACAGTTGAAGTTGTTCCCGTGGGTGTCCCAACCGCCCGCGCTCTTGCAGGCACTCGCCAACTTTTCATTCTCTTTCCAGAAGACAGTAATGAAGGGAACACCCGCTTCGACCAGACGTCGAGCCATCAATAAGCTCATGCCATTGACGGTCTGTCCATAACGCTGACGAACAGATTCCGGTTCCTTTGCCACATCGAAGGCAGAATTGGTTTGAGACGACATCAGCAGTGAAAATGCTCGTTGCTGCTGACGAGTCCACGTTCCGGCCTGCAGAACTTCGTCAAAATCACGTCGTGTGCCATCGACAGCGGTCAGCAGATCACGGCGCAGATCAATGCGTGTCGTATCCGTGCCGGCCAGCAGTTCCAGCGAAGGCGCGTGAAACTTCAGAGGCTCCTCAAGGCTTCCCTGCAGATACAAAGGATCCTGCTCCACGCCCAGTCGTGCGGCAAACTGGCCTGGTCGAGTATACGGTGCTTTGCTTGGCTTGTGAGGCAATGTGATTGCGTTGGGAAGGTACTCATGGCGAGGCCGCCGGGATGCCACGACCGATCCCATGAAAGGCCAGTCATCGGGCATAGGAGTACGGTTGTTGCCAAGTGATAAAAAGGTGGCGTCGGGAACGTGGCCGGTCAAGTTGTAGTAGTAGCCAGCGTGGTGATCATTGGTGTTCACTTTCGCGCCAACAGAATTCAGCAACGCCAGATGATGTGCCTGACGCGACAGCATCGGCAGGTGCTCAGAAAAAACGACGCCCGGAGCGGACGTTTCGATCGGCTGAAACGGCCCGCGATACTCCAGCGGAGCCCGTGGTTTCAGGTCCCACATATCCATGTGAGACGCTCCGCCACAGAGAAAAAACAGAATCGTGGATTTGGCTTTGCCCGAGTTGACCGCCGTCTGCTCAAAAGCCGCCGCCTGCGACGGCCGCCCAAAAGTATGTCCCGCAACTCCCATGGCTGACGCGACCAGAAACGCTCGCCGGTCACTCCGCAGCGGGCGAACAGATCCAGGGCATGGCTGGTGATTAGTGCTGCCAGAGACGGCAGATGTTGAGTCGGACATCAAAGTTCTCCACAAACAAATCGCACCCACGGAGTCATTGTCTGGACACACAGAACAGTTTGACCCCTGACCAGTGTATTGCACAAGAGCCCTGTGTGAAAAGCGCAGCTCGTTCGGCCAAGACGCCTGCCGCCGAAGCCCGGACCGATAAAGGTTTTTCAGTAACCGCTAAGTTGCTGTCTGCCTGATCTCCGCATCATCAAGGACGTTTACAGTTGATCGGAGCAATGTTTTGCTGCAACTATTCGCCCAACCAAAATTCCCGGCGAGCGGCTGGGCGTGAGCCCAATGGTAGTCACTTTGTAGCGGAAGCCTCCAGGCGTTTCGGTGATTGCCAGTGAAAGCCACGAATTTCGAAAGCCCTGGCAGCTTCCGCCGCGCAAATCCCGTGCCGAACAGTATTGAGACATTCTGCTTTAACAGATCGGTACATGTCCCTTTCGACATTTCCATAGCAGCTTTTTGAACTCCGCGGCCCCTCGCCGGCTCGCCCGGCAGGACCGGACGTTTTGAAGTTAGCATGAGTTCGCAAGCAATCGCTCCCCTGCCCAGCTCTCCTGGCAGGAAGCTAAGTTTTGCTGCGTTGCTCATGTTGCATCGTGCAAAAACTTTCCGTTCCGGTTGGACGAGCCAACCGGGGCGGCC
>JBDNHX010000179.1:0-46191 GCA_041688565.1 Planctomycetaceae bacterium | reverse complement strand
TGTGTGTAGCCGGATTCGTGAGAATTCGGAAGAATTTCTGAACTCTCACGAGTTCCGCTACGGGTTTGGCTAGCGAATTTCTGAACCGGTGAACTGCACGTCCACAAGTGTCGTGATGCCGTTCCCGGAAGCTTCGTGAACCCCTTTGCGAACCTGAACTCGCCAGGTGTATTCGGAATCCGGTGATGCAGCGACTGTTGCGATCTGGTCGCTGCAGGCAATGAACGTATCCAGCGTCTCATTCGGCATGATGACTCGAGCGGACTCCTGACCGACCAGCACAAAGTTGCTGTCCATGGTCTGCAGATAATTGAGCACCCGAACTTCCGACGCTGCACCGGCTCCGGCGATCGTCAGAAACGAATTAGTCACGGCCGAATCGTCGGTCGACATCGGAGGCGTGCGGTGCGCCATCAGGCCTGCGTCGAACGGCGGAAATCCGTACGATCCCGAACGGTTTTCAAAGCGCAGCCAGAGCTTCAGCACCGGCGCGGTGGTCAGCGAATCTTCTGGCTGTCCGGAAAGAAATCCCTGAAATTTCATTGGCTCTTTGGTGACTCGAACAGGCGTCACCACAACGTCGCCAAAGCGGCGAGATTCTCCCAGCTTCAGAACGTGGCCATCGGGGACGGGCGTTCCGTCGGGCACCTTGCGGAATTCATTCGGAGCCAGAGGACGAATGTCGGGAAGGCTTTCCAGAGTCGCATTTCCGGTGAGTGACAGCCGGCCGGTGATCAGGCTGAACAGTAAAAACAGCGTGACCGCGATCGCATAGCCAAGCACAGCGGGCGATGGCTTTGCTCCGCCGCGGTTAGCCTTCTTGTCAGTGAACGCCTCCGCCGGCAGTGCATCAGCAGTTGCTGCGACGGACTGCAGGCTGGTGTTTTTGCTCTTTGATGCCGCAGTCGCGGAAGCCGTTGATTCAAGGGCGGCAGGCGCAACGCCAGTGGGCTTATTCTTAGCGGCAGCCCAATTTTCTTCGGACACCGCCGATTGCTGAGGAATGTTTTTTTCCGAGGCAACGCCAAAGGCCAATGCCGCAGTGGCAGCCGGCGGCGAGCCCAAAAGTATGTTCGGTGGCGATGACAGGACGGGGAAGTTTTCGAATGACTCAACCGGCGGAGCGGTCGCCGGGATGTGAAACGACTCGTCAGCGATCTCATTTTCGTCGAGATCGTCCTCGTTTACTTCATCATTCATCGAGATTGTCAGTTCCGGGTCGGCTTCCGCCACGGGTTCGGGTGCCGAGACCGGCGGAACGAAGGACTCGTGCGAATCCGAATCGTCGAGCGGCGTGGAATGATCGGGAACGCTCGGGGATTCTTCAGACGGAGCTGTAAACTGCATTTCTTCGAAGTTCAGATCCGCAAAGCCGGGCACATCATGAGCCGTCGGCAGGCCGACAAACCCGCCATCGTCAGGGATAGCCGAAAGATTGTTGGGCAGCTCCGGTTCAAAATTCAGAAAGCCGAAATCCCTGGGACTATCATCTGGGCGATTTGGTCCAGCCATTCGTCAAAACTCCCCACGTTTGAAACAATGCCGCTTGTCGTGCCAGCTCGTCATCCCGACATTACCATCCGAAACCATCCGAAGTCTGTGTCTTGCAGAAATCTCTGCCAGAAATGTCTGCGAAGCCCAACTTTATCAGGCCCAGGATTGTGTGCGTCACGGAGTTGTCTCGACAGATATCCGACATTTCAACTGTGGTCAACATTCGGAGTCAACCGGAATGAAGTCAATTCTCGCCAATGCCTCGGGCTTTGTTCCCGCATCGCATGAGGATCCTCGTAATCCCGGTGTATTAAAGCGTGTGATCGCTACAAAGGACGATTTTCAGATCGGCCACGTCCAGATGCTCAACTGGGCTCGCTTGCCGGTCGGGTCGTCTTTTCAGCTTCATTACCACGAAGACATGCAGGAAGTTTTTGTGCTGCTGAAGGGACATGTGGAAATGCGAGTCGCTGCGGAGAGCACGATAATGTCCGCCGGTGACACAGTGATTGTGGCAGCTCGCGAGCCGCATCAAATGTTCAATCGCGGTGCTGAAGATGCGGAGTACATCGTGTTCGGAATCTCTTCAGGCCAAGGCGGAAAAACGGTCGTGGTTTAATTTGCGGTGGCTGAGTTTTTCTTTCTCGGCCGCAACCTCCCACATTGTGCCTCGCCTCTCCGAGGCGAGATTTTGTTGTGCAACACGATACCGGTCTCGCCACGGAGTGATGAGCGACACTGAACAATCGCAATTACATTGTGCCTCGCCTCTCCGAGGCGAGATTTTCTCCCCGTCGCCGCAGGATAGTTTTTGGAGCTCCGAATACGTTATGCTTCAAAGCCCTCTCCGAGCCCGCAGCAAGAAACGAGCTGGTATCACTTCCCGTCTTCGAACCTGCGTGACTTCTTCTGTAATGATCCCGCCGATAATTTTGCAAAGGGTGATTCATGACATCGTTCAGACTGACGCAACTGGTCGCTGTATGTCTGGTGTGTTTAACTCCCGCCGCGCTGCAGGCTGATCCGCTGCAGGCCGGAGCCGCGACAAGCAATCTGACACCCCCAATCGGGGATCCGATTATTGGCGGCTTCGTGCCGTATCCGTCAACCAGCATTCACGACGAACTGCATGCGAGATGCCTGATCCTTGACGATGGCCAGACACAACTGGCTTTGGTTGTCTGCGATCTGCTGGGCATTCACCGAATCGTCAGTGAGGAAGCTCGCAGACTTATCCATGAACAGCACGGAATCCCCAAAGAAAACGTCATGATCAGTGCCACGCACACACATTCTGCCACCAGCGCTCTGGGCGACGACCGGCTCGCCCCGGATCAAAAACCGAACGATTACCAGGCCTTTGTCGCCCGCCGAATTGCAGACGGTGTGACACGTGCTCTTCACAATCGTCGCCCGGCAAAACTGGCGTTCGGATCTGTCGATGTTCCCGATCATTTGTTCAATCGTCGCTGGTACATGCGTCCCGGAACAATGCCGGCGAATCCGTTTGGCGGCACCGATCTTGTGAAAATGAATCCACCGAGCGGCAGTCCGAACCTGATGGAGCCCGCTGGTCCAATCGATCCGGCCGTTTCGATGATCGCTGTCCAGGACCTGAACGGTCGGCCCATTTCTCTGTTTGCCGCCTATTCGCTGCACTATGTGGGCGGAGTTGGCGCGAGCGACATCTCCGCGGATTACTATGGGTACTTCTGTGAGTTTCTGCGGGAGATGGTCGACGCCGAATCGTCGACCTCTGATGATAATAATGGTGATGACACAGACCTGCCTCCGTTCGTCGGCTTGATGGCCAACGGTACCAGCGGTGACATCAACAACATCAACTTTGTGAAACCGCGGCCGACAAAGAAGCCGTATGAACAGATGAAGTATGTCGCTCGCGATGTGGCGACCAAAGTTTTCGCGGCTATGAAATCGCTCGAGTACCAGGAACAGATTCCTCTGGCAGCCGCTTATCGTGAGCCGGTGATTGCATGGCGGAAGCCAACGGACGAGCAGCACAAGTGGGCCGAGTCGACCATTGCCGCGGGAGCAAAAAATGATTCCGATCTGTCGTTCATTTACGCTCAGCGAACTATGAAGCTGGCTGGATATCCGGAGACGACCACAATCCCGGTACAGATTCTTCGGATCGGCGATGTGTGCATTGGCACGATGCCATGTGAAGTGTTCTGCGAAATCGGCCTGGAATTCAAGGACCGCTGCCCGCTGCCAAAACCGTTCCTTGTCGAGCTGGCTCATGGGTACTTCGGCTACTTGCCGACTCCGCGTCAGATGGAACTGGGCGGCTATGAAACATGGATCGGGACAAACCGCCTGGAGCCCACTGCTTCGGACAAACTGCTGGCAGAATTAATGGCGATGACGAACGAGGTCGCGGGAGAAAAGAAATAGTGGAGTTGTACCGGTGGAATGTGTAATCGCAGTCTGACTCAACAGGATTTAGACGATTCAAGAAGACATTTTGCCGCCTGTCACTTGTTTCGGGTCCGGGATAACAGGCTGGTGCCGTGGGCCACTCACTTTGGAAAGTAGCAGGCACTTTCCAAGTGCCGTAGCCCTAAAAAAAAAGCGAATTGGCGGACGGCACACGGAGAGTGCCTGCTACTTTTTGAACGGTTAAACGAATTCTGCCCAATTACTTGTGCGTGAGTGCTTATTTCCAGACAAACTTTCAGCCGGCGATCATTACGATTCAGCCGGGAGGCACCGCGAATATGTCTGCTCTGATTGAGCTGAACAATTTGACCAAGGACTATGGCGACTTTCGAGCGTTGTCGGATGTGAATCTCACGATCAACGAGGGTATCACCGGGCTCCTGGGCCCGAACGGTGCGGGGAAAAGTACGCTCATCAAAGTGTTGCTCGGACTTGTTCGCACGAATTCCGGAACTGGCCATATCCTCGGTTTTCCGCTCGGACAGTCGGCCGCCCAACTGCGAACTCTGATCGGCTACATGCCCGAGGATGACTGTTACATTCACGGGCTGACTGGCATTGAATCCATTCAGGTGGCGGCCCGCCTGTCGTGCATGCCCAATACCGAAGCTCTGCGCCGCGGACATGAGATTCTTGATTTTTGCGGGACTGGTCAGGAACGTTATCGTCCGGTGGAAACGTATTCCACGGGGATGCGCCAGAAGCTGCGTTTTGCGATGGCCATCGTTCATGATCCAAAGCTGCTGATTCTTGATGAACCGACGTCCGGTCTGGATCCGGAGGAACGCGAAGCCATGCTGAACCGAATTCGGATTCTCGCTCGGGAGTTTCACAAATCCGTAATCCTGTGTACTCATATTCTGCCCGATGTGCAGACGGTCTGTGATCGAGTCATCATTCTGGCCGCGGGATCTGTGCGAGTCAGCGACACTTTGGAATCGCTGTGCCGCATGCCCGATCCTTCCGTGACGGTGAGCGTTACAGGTGACTACCAGGCTTTGAATCAGTCGCTGATCAGCCAGAACCTTCGCTCGTTCGTCGTTCTGCCACATCAGTTGCAGGTGGCAGGCGGAGCCGACCAGGTCAGCTCTGTGTTATGGTCCGCTGCAGCCGCCTCAGACTGCGTGATTCGCAGTTTGACGCCTTCCAAAAATTCACTCGAACAAATTTTTCTCGACGCCGTCCGCGAGGTTCATCGTGCCGATTCATAATCTGGGTTACCGTGAATGGCACGGAGAACTGAAATCGTCCAGCAGTCGCTGGCTGGTCGTTGCGGAGATCGGTGTTCGTCGAGCCTGGCAGAGCATGTGGCTGCGGCGCATGATTTATCTGGCCTGGGTCCCGGGCGTGGTGATGGGATTCATGATTTTCCTGTTCGAGCAGTCCCAAAAGAATGACGGAGCAGCTCGGCAGATTCTGATCAACCTTGGTCCCATGCTTGTAACGGGATTAGACGCGGACCCAGATCTGCGAGCCGAGTTTTTTCGGCTCTTCACTGAAACAGGTTCTCCCGAAGAGCGTCGCCACGCGTTCTGGTCGAAATTATTGCTGAGCCTGTTTCGCAGATCACAGCCGCTGATTCTGATCCCGATGGTTGGCGTGATCGCTCCACCGCTGATTTCTCAAGACTTTCGGTCGCGGGCGTTCCTGCTGTATTTTTCGCGACCGCTGACAAAACTTCAGTACATCTTCGGCAAAGCGGCCACCATCATGTTGTACCTGTTCCTGATCACGCTGGTTCCGGCGCTCACCCTTTTTCTTGTGGGAGTGCTGCTTTCTCCGAGCCTCAGCGTTCTCTTTGCCACATGGGATCTGGTGGTGCGTGTCGTCGCGGTTTCGTGCATCATTGTGGTGCCATCCACCTTCCTTGCCCTGATGCTGTCGTCGCTGACAATGGAATCCCGCTACGCCTCATTCGCCTGGTTCGCGATCTGGATCTTTGGCTTTCTGACGTATTCGATCGTCGTTCCGTTTTCATCACCGGGCGACACTTCGCTGCTGCAATGCGTGTCGCTGTATCACGTCTTCAGCGATGTGGCTGGCTGGATACTCGACAAACGTCTGGCAGTTGCGGGCATCGAAACTCGGCTCGTAATGCTGGCGACTCTGACTGCGATCTCCATGGCCGTCGTGTATCGTCGCGTCTCCGCACCCATGGAAATCTGATGCGATTCGCATGTCGTTCAAATCTTCACGCGAGACGCGGCCCAGATGGCCAGCTCTTCGCGATTGATTTTTACGTTGTGACGAGTATCCACCGGCAGCGATGGATGGAACAGAATTCTGTCAATTGCTGCGGTCAGACTATTCTTAGCCGCCAGAGTCAGAAGTTCCTGTTTCAGCCGCGCCTGATCGGAAACTGTCTTTGGGAACTGACCGGGCTCGGGTTCGACCACAATCACCGGAACCTGCTGGCCTCGCTGACCGATTCCCACCAAAGCACTCCGATAAATCTGCGGATGGTTATTAAAGATCGCTTCGCAGCAGACAGAATACATCGGGCCGCTGGCCGGAAACACGATGTGAGCTTTGCGACCGCAAAACCAGAGTCGCCCGGATTCGTCGAGATATCCGACATCGCCCATGCGATGCCAGAACGTCGCGCCGTCGCTGATCTTCGCGCCCGCGGTCGCGTCGGGGCGGCGAAAATACTGCCGCGTCGCCACGGGGCCCTGCACAATGATCTCGCCAATTTCGCCGTGCGGTAGCTGCCGAGTTTCCCGGATATCGTTCAGCGGTTCGAACGACGTTTGAATGATCCGGACCTGCATTTGATTGAACACAGTGCCGATGCACGTGCCATTGCCGACAGACGTCAATGCAGCCGTTTCCTGAAGGACCGCGCATCCGCCAATCGAGGCCACTGGCAGGCATTCGGTCGCTCCATAAGGCGTGTAGATGTCTGCATCGGGCGACAGCGCGGCTGTCATTCGCTTTAGCACATGAATCGGCACCGGTGCCCCGGCTGAAAGAACTCGTTTCAGAGTTGGCAGCTGAATTCCGTGCTCTTCACAGTATCGCCCCACGCGGTTCCAGAGCGCCGGAGAACCATACGCCTGGGTCACTCCCTGACTGCGAATGGCTTCGAGAATACGTTCGGGATTAACCTTCGCAGGTCGAGTCGGATCCATGTCCGGAATCACGGTGGTAATCTGCATCGCCAGATTGAACAGCGCGAACAACGGGAAGCCGGGCAGGTCGATTTCGCCCGGTTGCGGGCCATAATGTTCGCGAATAAGATCGACCTGCGTATCGAACATTCCATGCTCATACAAAACACCCTTCGGAGGCCCCGTGCTGCCGCTTGTGAAAATAATGGCGGCCGAATCCGTGGCTGCGGTTTGCGGCAAGAGTGCGGCCGACGCGCGCCCGGCCGCCACAATCTCGCCATAGCTGCGACAATTCAGCCGGCGCGACTTCGGGCCCACGATCACGTTCAAACGCGCATTGCGATATCGCCAGGGCATGAGCTTGCGCACAACATGCACAGGAGGAATGGCGACGAAGCCATCCGGATCGACTTCGTCCAGACACTTGAGGACGCTCTTTTTTCCCATGCCTGGGTCGATCAAAGTGCAGATTGCACCCGTGCGAAAGATTCCGAAGGTCAAAGCGATGAACTCAATAGACGGCCGGACCATCAGGACGATGCGCTTGTCAGGGCTAACACCCAGCTCCATTAGTCCGCGAGCGATCGAGTCCGCTTCTTCGTCGAGTTCCCGAAAAGTCAGATGAGTCCACGCAACGCGACCGGCAGAATCCCGCGATTCTGGAAACACAACAGCACGCTGATGCGGGACGGCCACCGCGGAGGCGCGAAGTCGGTCGGCGATATTCATCGGTGAAGACATGCAGTACGGTTGGTTCACAAAAGGAGATAACGACAATCAGGATCAGCAGAAGGCTGCGGATTCAGCAGTTTCGAATGATCAGAGAAGAATGACCGATGAGGCAGCGATGTCAAACCCGGCGAAGTGTTTGGCCTTTGCTGAATTCATCAAAGCGATTCTTCTGGACCTGGCAAACCGGCAGCTTTTGCCGGTTCACTATTCGTGTACATGCCCGTCAAGGGGCGATACATCAAGTGCTGATTTCTGTCATCAGCATCCTTTCTTTCTTCTCCGGCGACATTCGTGAAATTCCGGTTCAGCAGGCTATCGTAAAGCATCGTCACCCGTCTCTGCCTGCGTTCGACTGAGAATTTTCAAATAGACACCGATGACTCACGGGGACATTCGCCCCGCGCCGTGTTTGAGTTCGGAACAAGGATGTGAGGACCGGCTCAGCTTGCGTCACCATCCATAACCGGAAGGGAATCCGGCCCAACAGCCAGATCAAAAGACGAAATGTCTGAAGGTCATGGCCTGTTACATTCGGACCGAATCTCTGTTTCAGACGGACTGATCGGAGCTTCGCGTTTAGATGAGGTTTGCCCCCAAATGCTGCGACTCAGTCCTCGTAAATCTTCCGCAATGCCAAATGTATTTGCGCTCCTTGTTTCAGGCATCAGCCTGACAATCATTTTTGGGAGCTTTGATCCAGCCCCTGCTGGCGAAGATCTCACGAGTTCAACGGCTTCTTCGGCATTGCCCGCCCCTGTGCCGCTGCCGCTGGACGATGCACAGGCTGCCGTCGTCGCTGACAGCACTGATGCAAGCGTGACGTCAAACCAGCCCGCTCCTTCAGCGGGGATCGTCATGGACCATGCAGACATGCTCAAGTTTTCCCTGCTGCTGATGCAGGACGGATCTCGGTTCATTGAAAATGTGGAGTCCTACTCGACGATCTTTCACAAGCAGGAACGAATTCAGGGGGATCTTGGCGGCGTTCAGACGATCGAAATGAAAGTCCGTCATCAGCCCACGTTCAGCATCTACATGAAATGGAAAAACGGCGACACCGGGCGTCAGCTGCTGTACAACGAAGAGTACGAAGATAAAAAGATGGTCGTTAAGCTGGGTGGTTTCAAGGGGCGACTTCTGCCAGCGATCAAGCTGGAACCTTCAGGCCCCGAAGCCATGGCCCAGGCTCGCTATCCGGTGACAGAAGCCGGTGTGTACGGGATGCTGAAGCAGTTAGTCCATTATCGCCAGAATGACATTAAGCGCGGCCAGGGAGTCCTTTGCGTGCGACTGCCAAACAGCGTGTGTGATGAACGTGATTGCTACTGCTTTTTGTACGTCTACGAATCGCCAAAGTACAACGAAACCTATCGCAAGAGCCTGCTGATGATGGATACGCGGTACCATGTTCCGCTGCGAGTTATCAATCATACGTGGACAAATGCAGAAGGCCTGACTCCGGAAGAAATGGATACTCAGACGCTGATCGAAGACTATTCCTTCACACGTCTCGACTTCGGGCGTGAGCTGGTCGTCGAAGACTTCAGCCGCGACAACCCGGCCTATCGCATGTAAGACTCAGGGCTAAGGCAGACGCAAACAAAACAAGCCGTCGTGATCATCGTGAGATTACGACGGCTTTTTTTATTCCATTTCCAATTCCAATTCTTTTCGGCCGATTCATCACCCATGGTGCATGAATTGAAACCAATCGTCGGCCAAATCCGTGGAGCAAAACAAACTGCCCGCTACGGGATTGCCGGGATTCCGCGAGCTTCGGAGAATGGTTTGCCCAGAGAATACAGCATGCGTTCTCCTGAGGATTCAATCACCACGTCCTGCTCGCGGACTTCGACAACTCGGCCGCGCATCGCGATCGTGTCGAAGTCTGTATTCAGGCCAACCTGAGTCGTGCGGCTGGAAAGCAGCTCGGTGATCCAGACCAGCGGGCTTCCATTACTGAACGTGATTGCACTGACAATGGTGTGCTGCATCGGGTCTGTTTTATCAATCCCGACGCCAAAGATATTGTCCTTCACGATGGTGTCGTAGTCGTCTAAGTCGGCCGAAGCCAGCAGTTTCGAAGACTCAGAATTCAGACTGTCTCCTTTTCGCCCCGCCAGCAGCAGTGTTTCAATCCCAATGGAGATATCAAACTGCCCGGTTCCGGCAACAGGGTTTAGCGTCAGACTGGAGATCTGATGCAGATGCGCGGCTTTGGAAAACTGGAACAGAAACCCGTTGAATTCGCCCAGCGCCCCACGACAACGCACGCTGAACGGTAGGCTGCGAAAAAGAATCTTGTTGTCTTTGGAACGACGTGTGGAAGGCGAGCCCGAATCTACCGTGGCGTTACGAAGCTTGTGACTCTTGACAAGATTCAGCAGCCAGCTGCGATAAACCGTGCGGGCTACTTCAGGGTCCGCCGGCAGCGACTGTTTCAACCACTCTGCCGTTTGTTTGCTGGCATTGCGAGATTCCGCCAGCACGGCTTCTTGCTTCTTGATGTCCTTTTGCAGCTGTTCGGTGCGAGCCCGACTGGTCTGAAGCGGGCCCTGGATCATGGTGCTGACAACCCAGTCGCCAACCTGCACCACGCCGATGATTGCAAGCACGGCCAGAAGAATCTGCTGACGATTGGGCCTCATAGCCGCACCGCCGTTCGTGCCGTCGCATATTCAGCAGGCAAAGCGACGAGCCGCAGTCTGTTCAGCTGGGCGCGGGCGGACGCAAGTGACCCATCGAAGTTACTTTGCTGACGCACTGCGTTTCCCCTTCGCATCGACGGGTTCGACCGGGGCAATGTATTGGGATGTCGGGCGTTTTCGAATCGTCAGTGTGGCCTGAAACGTCGAAACAACTTTGTCGCCAGCCTGCTGCTCGCGCACACCCGGCACACGAATATCGTGATACTTGTCGCGAAGACTGGCCTCCATTTTTGAAATCAGCTCCGGCTGTTTGCTCACTCCGCGAAATGTGGCAACCGCAGTCCCCGGGCCAGCCGAACTGATCGTCAACTGCTGCACGACGAGATCAGGCCGCTCTGGAATTCGTTTGGTAAGATCTCGCAGTTCATCGGGCCAACTGATCCGATTGGCTTCCCATGCGGCGACCAAAGTGGCCAGTTGCCGTTTTGCCTGAGTCTCTTTGACGATCTCATTCAGCTCATTCAGTCGAATCACAAGACGCGAATTTTCCTCATCGATTTCATTAAACTGCGACCAGACATAATAATATCCGCCGCCAATGAGACTGGCAGCCACAACGGAAAGTGCGATCAGCTTGCGAACCGGGCTGACTTTTTCCGGCGAACGACGCGGATTGGCAAAATCCACGGACGGCGCAACGGACCGAGCTTCCTCATAAGCTGCGGCCAGCAACGGTGCAAAGCTTCCTGAATTTACAATGCTGGCCGGTGGCTGAGATGTATCTGCATCCGCCAGCAATGACACCGGTCGGACGACGGCTGCGACGACCTGAAAGTGGTCGGCCAGCGCATCATCCAGCCCCTCGGTTTGCTGCTCGTTGCCAACGATGACGACATGCGCAATCTTTGCAGGGTGAGCCATCTGGCCGCCGGCTGAGATCAAAGTGCGCTGTGTCTCCGAACGCAGATAACGGTTAATTTCCAACTGCGGCACATCGGCGGCCAGGCGAATAGTTCTCGACAGCAGAGGCAGACCATGGGAGCTCAACAGGACTTCCGCCACGTCATCGCCACGACTGATCACCAAAGTCGCCGAATCCGGTGAGTCACTGTTTCTTTGTTCGATGTGCAACAGTTCCGGCACAAAAGCTCGCAGCGGATGCGTGCTGATGAGCACTCGCGGTGACTTGCAGCCCGACTGCGCAATCAGCTGCCGGACAAGTGCATGATCTTCCGCGACAAGAGCCATTGCACTGACCGATCGCGTTCCATCGGGCAGCGCGGGATAGGCAATGAAGTCGATAGGCGTCTGGTCGGTGGCTCCGGGAATGTCGCGAATAGCGATGTTCTGGATCAGCGTCGGCAGTTCAGAGTCACTGGCTCGCGGGACATGAAACGTAGCTGAATCCACCGAGCCACGATTCATCAGAATCAGCAGTTTCGATTTGTCGGCCTTCAGTCGATTTACCAGTTGCTGAACGCCGCCAACAATGACCGCGCCCGCTTCACCTTCAGCCGTGAGCTCTTCCTGACCGGCGTCGACAACTCGCAACCGTCCGTGCTTGTCCGCATCCGCATGTACGAAACGCAGAGTGCGGGAATTCCAGTTGATGACGAGCAGACGTGGCATAAGTGGTAAAGAATTTCTGAACGGTTTTCACGGACGATGAACCCGCCGCAATTAAGGACGCCTAACGAAACTGGGACTGGCTCCCGCATCTTGCGAAAAATGCTCAGAAAAATGACGCGGCGAGGGTGCCTGTCCGAATTTTTTTTTAGCCTCTAAGGACGCCCGGAGTCCGTCAGATCCACCCAGTGTACTCGACGCGGCGGGTTGGACGCAGCATCGAGAATCAGATTTCCCCGAAGCGTCGGACCACCGATGGTTCGATAGATCAAAATTTCACTCTGGAACACATCTCCGCCTGTGGTGACTTCCGGAAACACTCGGCGGAACGTCGGCAGATCCAGCACCCTGCCTGACAACAACCAAACCGTCTGATCGGCCTGAGACGCCTCCAGAGTGTCTCGCTGAGTGACCAACTGCGTGACTAGTTCCGGAGTTAGTCCCGGGATCATTCTTAACACCGTCTCCGATGCGAGCCGCAAATTAACGCGTCCATAAATCACAGCTTCCGGATGCGTGGTCGTCAGATCACACAGACTGGCCGCGAGGGCTGCAAACTCCGGGCCTGCACTTTGCAGCGGGCTCTGCACAACGACGGTGCCGGATCCCGATGTCACCTGCACTGTCGAATCAATTAGATCGGCGAGCGAGGAGATGCGAAACGCCGGCAACATGGAAGATGCAAACGGTGCCGTCGAGGGCTCAACGCCCGTTGAAGCTTCTGCTGAAATTGTGAGCCCGTAAACTCGTACCAGCAGAATGTAACGCACCAGTTCTTCGGGCAACGCTGCGGTCAGCGAAGTCAGTTGAGATTCCAGGTCGCTCAGGCTGTCAGCGTTCAGAAAAACTCTCCGCTGTCCGCTGCGATTGAGATCACGTTCTGCAGAATGCACGGTCATAAACTCAACCCATCCGGCTCCCGCGGTCGCCGGATTGCTGGCCAGATCGCCGTTGGCATCGAGCGACGATTCCGCCGCTTGCGGCAACTGTGAGTTTAGTCCGCCACTAGTTTGCGGGGTCCCCATCAGCAACCGGCGAGTCACCCCTTTGACATACAGAAGCTCGGTCAAATCTTTTGGGACAGTATTCGCTGCTCGATAAGGTCGGTTAAGCGTTTGATAATATTCTGTTTCGGCACCAAATTCGCGAGTCTGCTCGTCTGCATCCAGCCAGTCGAGTATTGCATCGGCGATCGGTTCGGTCATGCCGGGCAACTGCATTAGTGAAGCACGTCCCTGGCCAGGCGACGCCTGCTCCCAACGCAGAATGCTGGCAAGGTTCACACGAGCTGATTCATTCTGAAGACCAAACCGTTTCACTCGAGTTTGTTCGGGCGTCCGATCCAGGGATTCGATGGAAAATCGCCAGCGAGCATCCGCAACACCGGCATTCGCAGGTTCTTCCGCAACAGAACCCGGCACAAACGGGGAGGCCGAATCGCCCGTGCCCATTTCTTTCAAAGGCTCAACCACGTGGGCACGGAACAAAGCCGGGTTGTGATACCAGCCGCCCATGATCGTGCGGTCGCGATCCGACAAGCCCGCAAACCAAAGCAAAGTGGATTCTGCAGAAGCCATTGTCTGCTTGGCCTGCCGCATGCTTCCGGCCATGCGGGCCGCTTCATACTCGGTCGACATCGCCGCCAGAAATCCGAATCCGGCCAGAGCGACCATCATCACCAGAACCAAAACAACGATCAGCACCACGCCTCGACGATGCCCATCACCTGCAGATTTCCTGGTGGCAATGTTTGCCAACAGACCGGGTTGCAGATCTCCACTCACGAAGCTCCCGCACACGACCAGTTCACGAGCGTCATAACTCCCATGAATCCCATAACTCCGACAATTCGTTTGATTCACTATCAGCGGAGGCATTGACTTCATAACCCGCCCTCCGATCCCGGGCCGCTGGTGAGCGGATCATCGTTTAGCGGATCAGAGTTGAGCAAATCCGTGCTCGTCCCCGGCTGCGGCATGGGACCCACAATTGGCTGCAGCATGATAATCCGTTCGACCTGTCGAGTCGGAATGGCTGTCAGCGGATCAGCGCCAGGCTCATCACCAGGCTGTAACGGCATCGAAGATTTTGATTCCGTGGAGGATGCTGCTGGCCCGGCCGAGGAGTTCATCGCTTCGTCCAGCAGAGAACTGCCCCCAGTACCCTCGCCGAAAATCTGCGTCAGTTTTATGAGGTTGTCCGGCGTGACCAGTCGCAGTTTTACGCGAACCGCCACAGGAAGGCCCTGCTGCTGTTCGCTATTCCATGTCGATGTCCACGCGGAGCCGCTGAAGTATTCGAACCGGCAACTGACGACTTCCGGAATGGCATCGAACTTCGGAATCAGCGGCGACGCTTGCTCGCCGTTTATAGCAGCAGTCGGATTGGCACTGTCGACGGGCGGAAACAGCAGAGCTTCCAAAGTCATCTGATCCACTGATCCCTCAGCATCCGTGGACGCGTCCTCCGGCATCGAATCCTGCTGATTCAACGCCGTCTGAAGTGCCAAAGATTCTGTCTGAATTCGATACAAGCCGGGCTTCAGAGCCTGTGTGCCTGACAGAACACCGGGTGCCTGAAACTGCCAGATGATGGTCTGGTGCTCAGCGACTTCCGGTGCCATCCCGTCGACGCTCATCCCGTCGACGCCCATTAAGCCCGTCGACGAATTCAGAACTGACGGATCAGAAGATGGAGCGGCCCCGGAAGTAGAACTCGGATCATTCGGATTCATCAACGCATCACCGCTGCCGAAAGCATCCTGCGGCGGCAGCATTTGCATAGACAAACGGAACGAGCTGCTGTTCCCGGTGAACGAGATTCCGCCCGGCGTCATCAGTGCTCCCGCAGCGGTGAAGCCGGCTAACACCGACGGCTCGTCAATGAAAATCTCCGAAGTCTCAGACAGGGAATCTGTCCGTGCGCCATCGACAATTTCAGCGGCCGTTGATGATGCACCAGGGATGTCCGAGCCCGAGTCTTCCATGACAGGGACAATCGTCGGATTGGTGTCAGCGATAGCGACGTTTTGCAGATCAACTTCCAGCAACTGCAGCAGCGAGCGAATCAATTGCTGTTCGACCGCCTGAGTCTGTCCGGCGGTGAGATAGCTGTTGTACATCGACATCATGCCCCAGACGACCGACATCAGGGCGGCGACAAGGACGGACGCGATCAGCATTTCGATCAGCGTGTAACCGCGGCGGCTGGGCCGATGCGTGGGCGGAGCGTCAGAGAAACACCGGTAATCGTCATCGAGCTTACGACACTGACGACCGCCATGGCTGACTGCCGGATAGACGATCACAACAGGCCTCCCTGCTGCAATGTTTGAGGCTCATCCTGGCCACTGGAAAGTTCGTCAAACGCACCCTCCGGAACTGGGCCGGCGACCAAGCGAGTCAGCGCGAAGCGAATGGGCCGTGCAAGCGTCTGATCGCCCTGCACAACTTCCACGGTCAAAGCCCACATGCCCGGCTGACCGGGCAAAAGTTCAGTTCGAATGGAATGACGCCATTCAGGATTGGTTTCATCAACCGGGGCTTCGGAAATTTTTTCCTCCGCTGCAAACGGATCCAGTCCCGTCACATCTTCGGATGTTTCTTCCAGCGGCTTTGGCAGTGGCAGCAGCGGCATGGATTCGATTGGTTCCGTCAGTCGCATCCCCAATAGCAGCTCATTCATGGTCTGCTCACACACCTGCTGCGCGTCAGAATAGAGCTTCGCCTTTTGAGACTGATCGCGGCCCATTCCGGCCAGTCGAGCCAGCACGATGGCGCTTCCCATCAAAATGGCCGTTGCGATCATCACCTCGATCAGCGAAAAGCCGGCTCGTCGCTGTGTCGCGGATTTCAACCCAGCACGAAACACACGCGAGTCGACGTGATCATTCAACGGTAGTCTGCGTTGAATGAGACGCACCGACGAAACGCAGTTCTGCAGAGCCGGGTGTCTCATGGCACGGCCTCGGGCACGACAGGTGTCTCTGCAGTTGCTGGTTGTTGCGGCAGCATGCGAGCCGGTGCGGAATAGCTGGCGGTTGCGGTGAGCCCACGGACTGTCACATCCACTACAAAATCACGCTGGCCGACAAGGCGAATCATGACATCCTGCGTGCGACCACCGGGTGTGAATCGAACCGGCTGCGACCAGCGTTGCACGCCCGTTGACACGCCCAATGCGGAGGCTGATGCGTCCTGCGTTGGCAGACTGGCGACAGACGCCGTCAATTCCGGAGACGTCGGCATCGGATCAGCGAATGTGACTCCCGGCGGCAACTGGCCTTCACGCAAAATTACAGGCCCACCCATGTTCTCGGTAGTGTCACCTGCATTTGTCGTCGATCCGGGCAGTAGTCCCGTACCGGAAAGATCGCTCGAACCGTCTTGCGCTTGTGACGCAGTGAAAGATGGAGCAGCCGTCTTCATTGACAGTCCCGACGGGGTGCTGGCTGCGCCGATGGGATCTTCAAGGACCATCACCATTTCATGCGGAGGAATCGCCGCGCGTTCGATGACATAGCGGCTACCCTGAATTTCGTACCGAAGGTGAACGGCCGAACTTTCGCGGATTGCCAGGGATCTGGCTTTGGCCAGCGAAGCCTGCATCTGTTTGGCGGCCGCTGTCAGGCGACTCTTGTCCAGCGGGCCGCGCATGGCCGGCATAATCAGGCCAGCCACGGCTGCCAGCACTGCCATGACAATCATCAACTCCACCAGCGAAAACGCGGTGCGAGCGGAATGATAGTTGTCACAACGGCGCTGAGTTCGCATAGAAAGTTTCGGCCTGAATTATTCACCAGCAGGTGACGACGAGCCCTCTGAATCTCCACCGCCATCGCCGGTCCAGCTGATGATGTCGTCGGCTGTGTTTTCCTGTCCATCAGGCCCGAAAGACCAGATATCCGGGACGTTGATTTTGTTGTGCGTCGGAGGATACTCGTAAGAATACGCCTTGCCCCACGGATCCGCTGGCAGCTTATCGGTCTTGATATACGGACCATCCCAACTGCCGCCGGAGCTTTCCCCGCCGGACTCAGAAGCAGATTCCGAATCGCCGGATGACGCGCTGCCATCAGCGCTTGGGAGCGAAACAAGTGCGATCAGACCCTCTTCGGTGGACGGGAACTTGTTCATGTCCACAGCGTAACGCTCGAGCGCCGACTGAAACATTCCAATCTGAGTCTTTACGGCATTGATATCCGCCTTCTGTTTGCTGCCCAGCAGCCGCGGCCCGATCAGTGAAACCAGCAGAACAAGAATCGCCATGACGATCAACAGCTCAGTCAAAGTAAACCCGCTGCTAACCCCGGCGATCGTCTGATCTTTCGACCGAGCCTGAATTACGTTTCTCATTGGAATCCTCTGCATATCATCCTCCCTCTTAAAAATCCAAAACAAGAACCAGATCCATCAATTGTTAACTCATGGACGTGCTCATTTCAAAAACTGGCAGCAGCAAGGCCACGATCACAAACAGAACCGCGCTCCCCATGACCATCAGCAGTGCAGGTTCAATTAGTCGCACCATGGTGTCCAGCTGACGGGCGACTTTCTTGTCGATTCCGTCAGCCACGTTGCCCAGCACACGTTCCAGATTATTGGCTTCTTCAGCGATGCTGATCATGGCCATAATATTGGACGGGATCAGCCCGCACTTCGTGAGCGGGGAGGACAGCGATTCGCCAGCAGAAATATTCTCTGCCGATTTTCGAATGGCCTGACCGAGCACCACGTTTCCAGAAGAATCGCTGCTGATTTCCAGAGCCTTCAGCATCGGCACACCGTTTCTCAGCAGTGTCCCAAGGATCCGACAGAAGCGTGACACCGCACTGTTCAATACGATCGGGCCAAACACCGGGACCTTTGTCTTGACGCCATCGATTTTCTCACGGCCACGCGGCGACGCGGCCCACCGCCGCAGCAGCATGATCAAACCGCCGAAAGCGATTGCCACCAGAATTCCATACCGCCCCAGAAAGTCGCTCAGCCAGAGCAGAATCACAGTGGGCATCGGCAGAGTCCCCTGGCGTTCCAGCGATGCAAACAGGTCGGCAAATTTCGGGACGAAGAAAATGATCAGTACCAGCGTCACTGTGCTGCCGGCGACTGCAAGGAACGCGGGATACGCCATCGCACCTTTGACTTTGGCCCGCAGCTCTTCCTGTCGTTCGAGGAATTCGGCCGTCTGCTGCAGAGATGCTTCGAGAAACGCACCTTCAGTGCCGGCGCGAATGATGGACAGTGTCAGGTCGCTGAAGACATCTCGATGCGCGGCCATCGCTTCATGCAGCTGCTTGCCCTCGGCAATTCGGCCGCGAACATCAGACAGCACTTCCTTGAGACGGTCATGAGTCCCCTGCTGGGCGAGCAGATCGAGCGCCTGCAAGAGTGGGACGCCGTTGGTGAGCAGATCAGACAATTGAGTCAGCGTGGCGGCCATCAATTCGGCGCTGATGGACCGCTTGAACTTCAGCTGAAACAGAGGCTGCTTTGCAGGAGCGACCGTCATTGGAAACAGCGATCGCTGAGTCAACAATGCCATGACGTCACCGCGTGAGTCCGCTGAGATCAGGCCTTTCACATCCTGACCATTCATCGTTCTTGCGATGTATGTGAACTCCGGCACTGCCGCCCCCAGAACTCAGTCGTCGTCTGAATTTTTTTTCCTGTCCAATCTCCCTTGTGGGGGAGAGGGACATGTTCGATTTCTGAATTTTATTCAGCCTTGGTCACTCGCAGCACTTCTTCAATGCTGGTCACGCCGCGAGCCACTTTGAGCCAGCCGTCCTGACGGAGTGTTCGCATTCCGCTGGCAATCGCCGCTTTGCGAATCTCATTGGTCCCGCGACGCTCACTGGCCAGCACTCGGATCTCTTCATTGCTGATCAGCAGTTCGTAAATCCCAAGTCGACCCGAATAGCCAGTGTTGCGGCACTGTCGACATCCTTTGGCGCGATAGATCGGCTGACCGGCTGTATAATCTTCCAGCGGGAAGTCCGACGGAACGTCCTCTTCCGACGGCATGTACGCCTCACGACAATGTCGGCACAAGGTTCGTACCAGACGCTGAGCCATCACACCTTCCAGAGTGCTGCTGATCAGGAAGGGCTCGACACCCATATCGGCCAGTCGCATAAACGAGCCGGCTGCGTCGTTGGTGTGCAGAGTACTGAAGACCATATGCCCGGTGAGCGACGCCTGAACGGCATTCTCGGCGGTTTCGAAGTCACGAATTTCGCCGACCAGAACAACGTCCGGATCATGCCGCAGAATACTTCGCAGACACGCCGCAAACGTCAGACCGACCTTATGATTGACCTGAATCTGATTGATGCCCTCCAGCTGGTACTCAATCGGATCTTCCGTGGTAATGATCTTGTTCCGCTCACTCTTGATCTCGGCCAGCGAACTGTACAGCGTCGTCGTTTTTCCGGAACCCGTTGGTCCGGTGACCAGCACGATCCCGTGAGGCAGCCGGATCATTTCACGGAAGCGGCTGCAGGTGTCTTCTTCCATGCCAACGCCGGACAGTGAAAACTTCATTGCATTCTTATCAAGCACTCGCATGACGACGCCTTCGCCATGCAGCATTGGAATGATCGAAACGCGAATATCAACTTCGCGGCCCTGAACTCGCAGCTTGATACGACCGTCCTGAGGCACTCGCTTTTCGGCGATGTTCAGACGCGCCATAATTTTAAGCCGGCTTAGAATCGCAGCCTGAAACCGATTCAGTTCCTGCGGCACCGGCTGGTTCTGGAGCACACCATCGATGCGGTATCGAATCTTCATCCCGGAAGCCTGAGCTTCCATGTGAATATCGCTGGCGCGGTTGGTCACGGCTTCTGTGAGAATGTCGTTGACGAGCCGAACAACGGAAGCCTGTTGAGCCATCGCGGCCGCTTCAGACTCTTCAAAGCTGAGGTCCCCAAGGATTTCAATCTCGTCTGTATTCTCGGCCGCCTGAGCCATCAGGCCGTCCAGCGTCTGAGCTCCCACGCCCAGATGAGTCTTGATGAGCGTCGCGACTTCGTGTGGCAGCGCAAGTGCGGTCATTACAAACAGGCCGGTCGCCGCAGAAACTGCATCGGCTGCCTGCACGTCAAACGGGTCGCTTACGACAATCCGAATGGATGCCGAACTGCGATCGATCGGGAAGATCCCATGACGATGCACGAGACGAACGGGGAAGCCTTCCAGAATCGACCGGTCAACCGTCTCCTTCGACAGGTCCACAACGGTCATGCCCAACGAACAGGCGACCGACTGCAGAGCCTGCAAATCGGTTGAAAACCCAAACTCAGACGTGACAGCAGAAAGTCCATCCGAGTTAACCAACCGCTGCACGTGGTCGAGTTCTTCCGCGGTCAATCGGCGCGGAGTGTCTCGGTGCGCCGTTGGGCGTTTCAAAATCGTACTCATGGAATTTTCCGAATGGTGCCGGGGTGGGATGTTTTCGGCGGGAGGGAATTCGGCAGGATGCCGCACTCAATTCATTGAGTCGCAGGCATTTAAGCTGGGAATTTTAGGGGCGGTTTACGTCTTCGGCAAGATTGTTGCCCCTTGCCGAAACACGGACCTCTCCGGTTCACGAAATGCTATTCGACATTTTTACTAGTTGACTCCGCATAAGCCAGCGTTTTTTGCACTTCCTGCGGAAGCGTGGAAGGTTTGGGGCAACTGGAGGATTTCTGCCCGATCGTGGGAAATCGATTTCCCTGTCTCGGTCCGGCCTATGGGCATAGTTTAACGGTTGCCCCGAACGAGGTGTTGCCTTAATCGTTTAACGGCAAGCCGCAGGCGTCCGTTGGCCGATTTTCGCCTCCGCCTGCGGCTCGCCGTTAAACTAAAACGCTCAATGTTTGACTAAATCAACAGACCGCTAGCGATCAGCCGCCAGACGGGTTCGTTAATCGAGCACATCGTTCAGGACTCGCATGACGCGGCGAGTGTTCGTTTGTTTCAGCGGAATCAAGGTGACGCCGCGAGCCCGGTTGGTGGCGGATGTTTCGTCCAGTTGAGTCACCAGTTCTGTCAGTTCATCGATAAGATTTTGCGGAGCCTTGATCACCAGTGAGTTGGTTTCGGCCTGCACTTCGATGGTGAGCAAAGGAGCGGACGAGGCCGCATTGATTTGTCTGAGAACGTTTGCGACCGAAGAATCGATCCCGGCCGGAATGGCGATGGCTCGCCGTGTGCCACCCGCATTCATTTCCGTGCGGTACACGCCTCTCAGAAGATCCTGCACCTTTTTTGCGTCGGCGTGTTTCACAACGATCACCTGCGTCCGAAAAATTCGGCCCGAGTCCGGCAACTTTTCAGTGTCTATGATTTCCAGCAGCTGTTCAATCCGATCCCGATCCGTTCGGCCACCGTAAACAATCAGAGCATTCATGCGAGCTTCCGGGACAATCACGACTGAACCAAAGGCCAACAAGCCGGCTCGACTTTGGTAGATGGATTCCAGCGTCTCCGCAACTTCTTCGGCGCCCGCATTGCGAAGCTGGTAGACGGAAAAATCGCGGTTGCGACTTCCGCTCTCGCCCGGAGCTCGCGAGGAAATAGCACGCACGATGGCTTCCAGCTGGTCCAGAGCGTCCGCGTCGTCCGATGCAATGGTGATTCGATCCTGGCCGGGAATAATCACAATTGCCGGCGCTTCATCCGGCGCTTCATCCACGGGATTCGCCTTGACTGCCTCGTCCCCTGCTTCATCCACTGGCACGGCAGTCGCCTTATCCTCCGGTAGCGATTCCGTGGCCTGATCTGCAGATAAAGTCTCCGCGGGAACGGAGAACTGACCGGTCTCTTTTCCCTCGGGACGAATTGGTTCCGCAGCTGCATTCGGCCGTAAAATGCGAATCGGATTGCGGCGCACACGAGGCCACAGGTCCTGAATCTTCTGAAGCGCTGGTTCCACATCGCCTGGAACCGGGATGACTCGCAGATTTCGATTCACGGTCTCACCATTTGTCGAAACCGCCAGACCCGCTTCGCCCATCTTGACCAGCAACATACGAATATCCTGCAGCTGCTTCTTGGTGCCTCGCACCAGCAGTTGCTGCAAATCTTCGTCCGCCTGAATCACCGGGTAATTGCCATCCTTTGAAAAACTGTCCCCGTAAAGTCCTTCAATCGCGTTTTGCGCGGAGGAGGCACTGAGCGTACTCAACTGAAGCACATCCATTTCCCGAGGATCGCTCTCCAGAAACCGCTCAAAAGCCTTCCGCAGTTCCTGCTGTCCGGCCGCCGTTGTTGAAACGATGAGCTGCTTCGAAGACTTCTCCCAGGAAATCGTCGCCGCAGGGTCCAGAGACTGCAGAACGCCCTTTGCGACCTCCGCCGCAGTGAGTCCGTCCATGCCGGACAAAGGATAAATCTCCATCGAGCGAACGGTTTCCGTTCCACTCGAAGGTTCCATTTGGGTGAGCAGCGTTTTTACAATTTCCTGCTGATCGGGACGAGCGACCACGATCAGCGACCGGGTCTGCGAATCGAATGTCATTCGCACATTGTCGGATCGTCGAAACATTCCATCAAACACCTCCACGACGTTGTCCCCATTGACGGCCTGTAATGGATAGGCAATCGCCTTCGGAGTGTTCTCGATCGGTGCAACGCTGGTCATCTGTTTAACCACTGTGGCAATCGTTTCATGCTGCGGCACGGTCGCTGTCGCCACAAGAATCTCCTGAGACTCATCGGTGACCAGCGTGGCATCCGGAAGAAGCCGCGTCAGAACTTCCTGAGCCTCATCCGCTTCAAACGGACGCAGCCGATAACTGCGAGTCTCAAGTCCTTCGGTTTCCGAAGGTGACGAAATCATCTTCTGCACCAGTTCACGGATTGCGGGCATCTCCGTCGCAGGAGCACTCACGAACAACTGTCGACCGATTCGGTCGGCTGTCACCTGAGCCGTTTTCGGCAGCAGCGGAGCCAGGGCCTGCTGCACGGCGAGGCCATCCAGCTGCTTCAACCGGAAGATCGCCAGTTCCTGGGGAACCACGGGCTCCGCCTGACCGTCAAACTGTTCGACCAGCAAACGAATGGACTCATGCTGTTCCTTCCGCGCCAGCACAATCAGCCGGCCGGTTTTTTCATTCACCGACAGCCGAACGTTATCGAACCGTGAATACATGGACTGCAGAAGCGTCTGCACTTCCGTCGCACTGGAATTCTTCAACGCATAGACCGCCGGATACGGACGTTCTTCGTCCATCGCCGTGCCGCGCATCTGATCGGCAATCTGAGCAATCGTCACATGCTGCTCTTCGGTCGCTGTGGCGACGATCATCTTTCGGTCCGAATCCATGACGATCTTTGCGTCGGGAAACAATGCCAGCAGGACCTCCTGCGCCTCATCCGCATTGGGGGCGCCGATGATATAGGTTTTGATAAGCCGCGGGGTCTTTGTGCCCAGCGACGCCGTCACCTGCTCGACCACCGTTTTAATCTGCTCCTGCTTTTCGGGAAATGCACGCACGAACAGTTGCTGGCCAACAGGGTCAATGGTCAGCTGCACGTCGGCATCGACCAATGGTTGCAGAACCAGCAGGACCGACGAAGGGGTAATTCCTTTGATCTGATGGATGGCGAGGGTCTTCGACTGAGGAACCGTCCGGGCTTCCTGAAGCTGTTCCAGAACGGACTTCAGTTTTTCATGATCAGCCGCTGTCGCCACAATAGCCAGCTGATCGGCTCGCGCGCCAGCCGTGATAGTCGCTTTGGGGACCGCCTGAGCCAGCACTGTTGACGCGGACGGACCAAGGTCGGTGATCGAATACAGTTGCAGAGTTCGAGTGTTCTCGAACGGACGTTCCTTCATCAGCTGGTCCAGCGTCGCCTGAATTTTTGTATCCTGCTCGGCCGAAACCCAGGCCATTAATTTGCTGCCATTCGACGTCACCAAAAACTTGATATCGGCGTAGGTCGTTGTCAGCAATGTATGAGCGTCGGTCGCACCAATGCTGCTCACTGCATAAAACTTCAGCTGACGCACCGCATCTGCTTCCGCAGTCTGCACCTGTTCCAGAACGGACTCAACTTTGCTCTGATCTTCTTCACTCGCCACGACCAGCAAGCGCTTGTTCACCGCGTCGACAGTGACGGCAGCCTGAGGCGTGAGTGTGGCCAGCAGCGCGGCGACACTGACGGTGTCGATTCGTTCTGCGCTGTGGATCTTTAACTGTCGGCCACCGGTTTCTGCAGTGGCCATCGACTTCATCAGAAGCTCAACCTGAGTATGTTCATCCGCGGTCGCCATCACCAGCAGTCGCTGATTGGCGGTGTCCGAAAGCACCTGCGCCTTTGGCACTGCTGCGGCCAGCAGTGTGACGACAGTCGTGGCGATTGTCCCGCTTGCTGGATACGTCCTGAGAACTTTCTCAGTTGACGCTGTCTGTGTGTCATTTTCCAGTTGCTCAATCAACGAGCGGATGGCCACATGTTCTGAAATTGTGCCGTACGCGACGAGGCTGCGAGTCGCCGCGTTCACCGTCACCCGAGCGCTCGGAGCGACGGACAGCAGAATCGTTGTGACAGCCGTCGGATCGGCTTTTGTCAGAGCATACACCTGCAGCTGACGCCCGCCGCCTTCAGGCTGTTCGGCCTGAATCATTTTGAGCGACTCGGCAATCCGAGCCTGGTCTTTTTCCGAGGCCCATGCGATCAATTTTCCAGACAGTGGATCGACCCGATACTGTCCGTCCGGCGCGATCAGCTTCAGCGTGGCCAGCATTTGATCTGCATCTGTCACCTGGACCGAGTACAGCTGAAGGCGCGGCTGCATATCGGGGCCCTGATTGGATTCCAGCTGACCCAGAATTATCTTTGCCTTTTCCTGTTCGGCCGGGGTGGCATTGATCGAAATCTGTCGCGCTTTTTCGTCGACAACAACAGTCCCAACAACGATCGTCCTAAGAACCTCCGCGGCCTGCGTTGGATTGGCATGCTCGATTGGATAAACCGTCAGCACTGGTGGCAACACGGGCATATCGGGAATCGGAATCTTCTGAACAACCTGCTCAATCAACCGCAGGCTGGAGGCCGTGTCATAAACCAGCAGCTGCTGTGTTTGAGCCAGCGGTTCGGCTTTGCCATAACTACCCAGCAGCGGCTTGACTTCCAGCAGCACGGCATCCACCGGGCGACCTTCCAGAGGCAACAGCACACTGACAAATTCATATCGGCCGCGTGTGGCCAATTCAGCCACGGTGACGCGAGGAACAGCGCCTTCCGGAAGCCCGCCCTTCAAATCCAGACACATCAGCATGCGTTCCCGACGAACCAGCGTAAAGCCTTTCGTCAGCAGCCAGCCGTTCAGCAGATCCAGACTTTCCGTCGGTGTGTAATCCTTTGAGTCCGTGTAGTTGAATGTGCCGGGGGGAGGCGTTTCCATCACCAGCGAAAGGTCAGCTTCCTTCGAAACCCAGTCCAGAACTTCCGCCCACTTTTGGTTTCGAAAATTGAATCGCAGCAGCTTGCCGTTGAAGAACGCAACAAAAAGTCTTTGCTGATCGGCTGTCAGAACGTCCTTCAGCTTGGCGTTCGTTGCTGCCACAATTGCCGGGCGAGCTGACTCTTCAGCCGCCGCAGTTGCCGCATCGCGATCCACGAGCAGCTGAGTGACGACTGCCCTCTGAGCGTCGGTCAGTTTCACGGAATCAGCGATTTCGACTTTCGTCAGCTGCGAATAATCGGCCGACGGAACAACGGGCTGACCAGCGACTGGCTGAGCCGGTTGAGCGTGCACGGGATCCAGTCCAGCGACGATCACGAGCGCCGTCAGCAGCAGTCGTTTCATGCTTTTCATGAACGGTGATGTTGAGTTTCGAAAAACGAAGGTTGATCGCGAAGATCGATCGTTCATCAGGGGGATCTCAGAAAATCAGGCGGGAATGCGTGAGTGAATCAGGCGGGAGCTGGCGAGAAACGGGTTGGCCGAGCTGAGTTCGTCGACCGGCCAGTTTCTCGGAGGGAACAAATAACTCTAACGAAGCTGAGCACCAATTGCCAAGAAAATCACGCCTGAGCGCCCTGCTGAGAATTCAGGATTCCGGCGGCATCGACTGATCATCCGCGGTAAAGTACGGCCTTTACAGCCTCGAATTGCTGAACCGACGTCAGTTTTCCCTGCGATGAATGGACAGATTAAGCCGTCTGCAACGAAAAGACCGGATCGGTCGGCCAAAACTCCGGGCTCGTTATAATCCTCACGATCGGCCGTCCATTGGACCGGCCGAGCGCCAATGCCGATGGATCCTTGAATTGTGACCAATGTCCAATTCTGCCCCAATCAAATTTTAGATTTGCGATTTGCGATTTCAGATTTGAACACTGAGAACCAAGAACCAAGCACTGCCCTCGGAGCCCGTCACAATGCGATCACCCAGAATTCTACGCTCGATCATTCTTGTCGCATCCGTCAGCGTCGTCTTCGGCGGCAACTGTCACGCGCAGGGATTGTTTGGTCAGCGGGAGCTTGGAGGAGCCGTCAGCCAGCGACCTGGACCGCAAATGTCAGCGACGGGAACGGTGGATTCTTCCCGTCGCTTTATGAGAGGTCAGAGGGACGTGACGGACTTCGTCGGAAGTGCTATCGCTCAGGAGGCAGCTGGCAGTTTCGTCGGCGGCCAGTCAGCCGCGTCAACTGCTGTGTTGTCCATCACTGGGCTGACAGAAGAGGCGAGACCCGTGTTGAATCGGCCTCGCGTTCTGAGACCAGCTGGGATGTATGCAGAAAGACTTCGGCTGACGGACGATTCGCTGCCGCCGTCAACCGCCATTCCGGAAGTTGCTCCGCTGTCGTCCTCTCTGCAGACGCTTATGGAGTCTCGCGGGGTGACAGTCGAGGTGTCTCCGGGAGAGCATTCAGCGACATTGCGCGGAGCGGTGCCTTCCGAACATGATCGTCAGACGGCCGAGCTGCTCGTGATGCTCGAACCCGGGATTCAAAAGGTGGAAAATGAGCTGACCGTGGACTCTTCACTTCCCCCGCAGCCGTCGGCCCAACGCCGGTCTCGGTCGCCGAAGCAGGATCGGCAGTAACGCCAGTCGAAGGTTCAGTAGATAGCGGGCCGTCAGTCTCCTTCAGCAGCTCCTCTGCATCCGTCACGTTCGCCGCAGCATCGGGACCTGTCCTGGCTCGCTGCATGTTGCGTTCGTAAAAGCCGCTGGTCAAACCAATCTCAGACGTCTGCAGCCCGGGATGTTTCTGACGAGGCGCGACTCGCCCGCGGCGTCCGGCAACTGAATTCTCTGACGAGACGTCCTGTGCGTGTGTCTCGTCGATAACTTCTTCGTCGCCCGTGGTTTCATGACTGACTCGCTGGATTCCGCCAATCTGGCGTGGACGTGTGCGAGTCGACAGGCCAGATTTTTCTGCGGACAAAGCAGCGTCGGCAACTTCATTGGGAAACGGCGATGTGGAGCCCGGCCCCTGCAGAACGACATGAGCCGGGCTGGAGGTGAGTTCGGTTCCTTCGTTGCTGACGAAGCGACTGATGAGCGTCAGATGTTTCAAAGGTCCGCCCGCAGCATCCCACGGAACCCAGAAGCTGTAAGAATGACCCAGTCGTGACTGGCTGTAATGTGTCTGAAGTTTTTCACCCGGGAAGACATACTTCCTATCGGGTGTTCGTTCCATCGAGCCTTTGCTGTCATCCCACGCATACACGACCAGCGTGCCATCGACATGGATCGGCTTATGCTTGTCCTCACCATAGAACATGATGCGGCCACCAAAGCCGCGCGTCGCCGCTTCACCAGGCTGATGCAGCACTGTGTCCGACCAGACCGGAACCATCTGTCGAGGCGTCTGAAAGTCGGGTTCTTTCTTCCGACCGAATGGCTTCTGGAGAAACGTCAGCTGACTGGCGTTCATGAGAGTGCAGCCGGTTGCGCAGACGCTGAGACACGCGGCCAGAAGCAGCAGCAGAGTGAATCGATGAACTGGCAGACGGTCAGACATGGATTGGCACGTTCAGGTAGACGAGGTTTTCGCGACGCCGGGCGTGGCGAGTGATCATTGACGACGGAACGATCCTGAAATCTGTTCTTAATGCCCTGCTAACTTGTCATTTTCTGAACCAAAATGATTTCTCTTTCGGCTTCGATTCGGCGGGAGCGGCTGGCGATTTGGCTTTATCCACCAAAGGAGATTTTTTTGAGGATGCCTTCGCTGCCGCCTTGGATGAAGACTTTGGCTTCTCATAGGACATCTGCCGAATCCCCTGATCTTCTTCAGGCGGTTCGCTTGAAACGCCGCTGTCAATTTTCCATTCCGGAACCACTGTCACGGACTCACCGACGGAATGGCTCTGAGTCCCGCTCTCGTCCAGACCCGCGGGCGGCGCCGCAGGAACACCGGGCGACGTGTCAGGATAAATCGTTGGGATAGTCCCCGAATCCAGCTGACCAACGACGGTCGTGTCCGTGTTCATCCAGTTGAAGATGTCGCAGGAGATCCATGACATGCGAGCCATCTCGACCTGTTTGATATATTCGGCCTCTGAAGGTCCGCGCACAACATGCGGCGTCAGGATGATCAGCAGTTCTTTTCGCGAGCTCTTGTTCAGATCATAGCGAAACAGATTTCCAAGAACCGGAACGTCGCTCAGCCAGGGAACACGCCGCGAGACCGTGGAATTGCCGGTCGTGATCAGACCGCCAATAACAATCGTCTGGCCACTGGCCGAACTTACGGTCGTCTGTGCAGTGGTGATGTTCACACGCGGCGATCGAATGACTTCACCATCGGAAATTGAAACCGGTATCCCGTCGATCTCAGCACCGACTTCAGACTTTTCGGCATCGATCTCCATCACGACCATGCCTTCCGGACTGATGCGCGGTGTCACGCCCAGAATCAGCCCGACGTTTTCCATTTCCACCGTGTTCACCTGACCGATCTGATTGATGCTTGTGCCCACAATCCGCGGCACTCGCTGGCCAACCTGAATAAAAGCCGGCTGATTGTCCAGTGTCATGACTTGCGGCCGGCTGAGAATTTCGAGGCTCCGCGACTGATTCATCGCTCTCAGCAGCACACTGATGTTTTCACTGCTGGCTGACAAAACCATGCCACCGAAATCGGTGTCTGCGTTTGTCCGTCCAAGACTAAAGTGCGACAACGCCTGCCCGCCGACTTTGCCTTTGGTCGAAAGCGAGCCCGGTGTGTTGGCATTTCCAAGGGGCTGATTGTTGAAGTTATAACCGGGTGTCAGGATACTGCCCAGCAAACTGCGATCGAACAGAAGTGAATCCTGCAGTCCCAGCTCCACACCGAATTCGTGCAGATTATCGAGCTCCACTTCCGCGAGTATCACCTGAATCATGACCTGCGGCGGCTGAGCGTCCAGACCTTCCACCAGTTCCATGATCTGCTCAAAGTAGCGTGGTGTGGCACTGATGATCAGAGCATTCCCGACCGGCTCCGGCACGACGACGACTTCGGATTCAATTTGAGTAAACGGATTCTGTCGCCCGGGAGCCGCCTGATTGACGACTCGCTCACTGCGGAGAAAATTATTGACTGCGTTGGCCACATCCAGCGCTGGCGAATTCTTCAGCCGATAGACTTCATTCACGCGTTCCTGAGAATCAGATTCATCCAGCCGCAGCAGCAAAACTTCAATGATCCGCAGATCGCCCGCAGTGCCGGTGGCGATGATGCTGTTGGTGCGAATGTCGACCGAAAATCGCACCGGCACAAGCGACGTTTCGCCTTCCGCAGTGGCCAGTTGAGGCACGTTGGATGTCGCCGCCTGTTCAGGAAATAGCGATCTCAGCACGAGCACCAGGTCGCTGGCGTCACCGTTGGTGATTTGAAACACTTTGATCTGAGCCGACGCGGCCGGTGATTCATCGAGACTGGTAATCAGTTGTTCCACCAGCGGCACGCTGTCCGGCGGTCCCGTGATGAAGATTCGATTGGTGCGAGCGTCAGGGGTCAGCTTGACATCATCCAGCAATCCTGAGGCCGCTACGCTTTTTCCATCCGGTCCAACCATCAGCATTTCGAGCGCAGCGGAACGCTGAGTCCCCGTACCACCGCGAGCGGCGGTGATAGCCGCGGTAATCGTTTGTGCGACATCAGCCGCCAACGCATTTTTCAGCTGGACAATTCGAGCCTGATTGACGGACTCGGACGTCGGTGCGTCGAGCCTTTCAATCAGTCGTTCGACTTCCTGAAGATCACGCGGGGCTGCGTTGACAATGAGCGTGTTCGTCCGCGCATCGGCCGTGATGTTCACTTCCGGCCCAAGTCCGCCACGATCACTGAGGAACGCACGGACCGTCACTTCGACTCGACCAGCCGCCGCATTTTTCAAGGAATACATTTGCATCTGAGTCTGCGGTTCCACGGGCTCATCCAGACGCGTGATCAGTTTTTTTGCCGCCTTGACCGCTTCGCCCCAGCCAATCAGCAGCACGGCATTCGGCTTAACCAGCGGCGTGACAGACACGCGGCCCTGAAGCGGATCAGTCAGATCGTTGAGAACACTTGTGACCAGTTCTTCCAACGCCTCGCCGCGTACATTGTGAAGATACACAACTTCAATTTCAGGGGCCGTTTCCTCGCTCAGGCGTTCAATTTCGCGAATGATTCGTGTCAGCTCTTCGACGTCCGAATCTCGGCCACGAAGAATCAACACATCCAGATCGGGCAACGGTTCAACGGTGACATCCGACGACGGACGCCGCATCAGATCATCCTGAGGCTTGCCCAATTCCGTGTTCATCAAGTCCCCGGTATCCGGATTCTCCAGCGTGGGTCGATCATCCTGACCGGCGGCTTCATCCTGACCGGCGGCTTCAATTGGAATCGCCGGTTCGCCTGGCACCTGCTGAAATGCGACCTGACGAATTTTCTGAGCCCCCGCGCGGCTCGCACTTTGGGATTTGTCTTTGTTCGCGTCCAGGTTCTGTTTTCGTTGAGCCGATTGCTTCCACATCAGCAGAGCGCGGTCGAGAACCTCCGGATCAATGTTTGTCAGCGGAACAAAACGGATGGCTTCATCAACCGTCTGATCACGCGCATCGTCGAACTGCTGCAATAATTTTTCAAACTGCAGCACAAGATCTTTTGAGCCTTCCACAAGGCACGATTGGGATTCTTTATCAAACGTCAGTTCGACGCTGCGCCGTTTTCCGGCGGAAAACGTTTGCTGGTGAACGCCGGTCTCCGTCATTCGCGTTCCCAGAAGCCGTTGCAACGCTTTCTCCGCCTGAAACGAAGTGATGTTGCGGAATCGAAATCGAATCACCAGCTCAGTGGAACCAGTCGATCCAGAACGGCTAGCCTGCTGAGCCGATGTGGCACCGTTCGCAGTCTGCCCGGACCGAGCAGGGGACTCCTCGTCGAACAAGCCCACAGGCCTTCTGCGGGACGAAGCAGATCGCTCTCCCGTAAGGGGTTCCTTCGGCAGTGCGGCTTCTGCTGCGGTGTCTTGAGTGTTTTGAGTTGCGGCACCGGCTTCAGGATCGGCAGGATCGGCAGCATCGGGAATTGCGGCCCAGTCGTCGACTTCATTTGGATTAAAGAACGGCTTTGCACCGGGCAGCGTCGGTACAGCCGTTTCCGGTGAAGCTCCGGGGCTCAGGATTCGCTCCGCAATCTGCTGATCAGCGGCGCTGGCGGCTACAACGATGCATTCTCCGTCTCGATCTGCCGAGACACCGGCTGATGGGCTGAGTGCCGATTTGACCGCCTTGAATTTTTCATCGATCTCAGCGAGTTCGCACGAATAACTTTTGAGTTGCAGAGACGACTTGGTAGTGCTGTTCTTTTTCGCCGGCGAATTGAGTTTCAGCACAAGCTCGCGAGCCAGTTCCTGGGCCATGGCCGATCCGGAAACCAGAAGCTCCGAGCGATCTTCGTCGGCCACAATTTGCGTTCGCTGCGATTCCGCACCAAGCAGTTCATTCAGCATTCGCCGGGCTTCGGCCGGGCTGGAGTGAGTCAGTCGATACACCTGAAACCGCGCTTCTTCCTGCGCGGAGACGACTGAAAGGCCGCTAGCAACGAGAACGCCGGCCATTGCCCCAAGAAGAGCGACAGCAGCAAGAAACGGAGTTATGCGTCGGCGATGTTTCATGATTCGGAATATGGCAGGTCGGTGGGAAACGTGAGCCGGAGGGAAGAAGAAGCTAAGCAATCTCGCAAAGGCCCTCAAGACGAACCGCCGAAAGTTGCCAACTCCGCAGGAAGGACCTCGACGCGAAAATCGCCTGCTTCGGAATTAAGTGCTGATTGGAAATGTTCAACCTGTCAGTTCTGCCGTTTCCTCACGGAAGCACCGTGTTTTATGCCGATCGTGCGATGCGCCGTTTAGGATCGCTCAAGAACTCAGCAAACTTGGCGAGAGGATTGAACGCCACAGGATTTCAATGGCAAGTCTATCGATGTCATCGCCAGGGGATAGCTTCGCAACGGACAGGCTTCTATCTGGACGATTTCGGTGCGAGCAAGAAAGGTCTTCGTGATCAGCGGGTAGATTCGTAGGTTGTAACAAGCGGAGCGCGGGCTCTCCAGTTTTCGCGTTCAGCATCCCATGCAGACCCACCATCGCGCAAGCCATTGTCAATGCGGCGCCCGATGGCACTCGATTTGCGATTATAGTAGCCATCACTCTCCGAGTGATGAATGCCAGCGGCCGCGGATTGCGGCCTTCGTCACTCAGAGAGTGACGTCTATATTGTCAAATCGAGTACCATTGAGGCGGCGATCTCGGATCTAACTGCGCACATCGGTGTGCCGGCACTCGCATTCGCTCGTTTGAATAAAAAAACAGCCCTGAAGCTTTCACCACAGGGCTGCTGGTTTGGTTCAATCATCGCTGATCGAAATTACTTAGCGATGACGCGGGCCATTTCGAGCACCTTGTTGGAGTAACCCCACTCGTTGTCGTACCAGGACACGAGCTTCACAAAGGTCCCGTCAAGGGCGATGCCGGCTTCTGCGTCGAATACGCTGGTGCAAGTTTCGCCAATGAAGTCCGTTGAGACAACCTTGTCGGTTGTGTAGCCGAGAACACCCTTCATCGGACCATCGGCTGCCGCTTTCACAGCGGCACAGATTTCTTCGTAGGTGGCTGACTTGTTCAGTTCAACAGTCAGGTCCACTACGGACACGTCTGATGTTGGAACGCGGAACGCCATGCCGGTCAGCTTCTTATTCAGCTCTGGAATCACCTTGCCAACGGCCTTGGCTGCACCGGTGGATGAGGGAATGATGTTTTCCAGAATCCCACGTCCGCCACGCCAGTCCTTAGAACTTGGACCGTCCACAGTCTTCTGTGTGGCAGTTGCTGCGTGAACAGTGGTCATCAGACCGCGTTTGATACCAAACGAATCGTTGATGACCTTGGCCAAAGGAGCCAGGCAGTTTGTGGTGCAGCTGGCGTTGCTGATGATCGCCTGGCCTGCATAGCTTAAGTGGTTCACTCCATAGACGAACATTGGCGTTTCGTCTTTGGACGGTGCTGACAGGATGACCTTCTTCGCACCGGCGGCCAGGTGCGCCTTGGCGGTGGCTTCATCAAGAAACAGGCCTGTCGATTCAACAACGATGTCTGCGCCCACTTCGTCCCACTTCAGAGTCGACGGGTCTTTCACAGCAGTCAGACGAATCTTTTTGCCGTTGACGATCAGGTTGTTGCCTTCTGTTGACACTTCACCTTTGAAGCGACCGTGGACTGAATCAAACTTCAGCATGTAGGCCAGATATTCTGGTTCGAGCAGGTCGTTGATGCCTACAACTTCGATGTCCTGAGAGAAATTCTGGATCGCAGCGCGGAAGACCATGCGTCCGATGCGTCCAAAGCCGTTAATACCGAGTTTAATCATGGAAGTGCCGTGTTCTGATGTGACTTGTGTCTGAAAGGAACGAAGCCGAAAATTTTAACGCTCCCTCCTGTCAGCCGCAATCGAGGCTTCCCGCTACCGCGGCCGCCTTTCAAAATGCTGAAAACAGAGGAGCTCCGCGCAAAAATCCACCGTCTTTTTATTGGCGAAGCGAGTTTAAAAACGCCAGCAGATCAGCAGCCTGCTGAGGCGTCATGTCGCGGAGCAGGAGTTCCGGCATTATGGACTTTTGCTGAGAAACCAGTGACTCCACCTCGGCCGCCGCGACTCGAATTTCCTTGCTCTGAACATTCTTCAGCACGACCTCCGTGGCAGTCTGCTCCAGAAGCAGACCAGAATGCACCAGTCCATCGGTCGTTTCCAGAACATAGGGAACGTACTTGGCGTCAATGAATCGTGAGGGCTCGAGAAGATGAGTCAGCATTTCTGCCGGCGAATACTTCTTCCCAATCTGAGTCAGCTCGGGGCCCAAAGTTTCCCCAGTGCCATTCACGCGATGGCAAGATTTGCACGACGCCGCTCCGTCACGAAGGAATAACTGTCGGCCTCGTTCGATGTCCGCTTCCATCGCCAGCAGCTCGGCCGCATTCACGGCCGTTCCCAGTCGTTTCGCGCGGCGTGAGGCCGGAATGAACCGTTCAAACAATCCGCGAATTTCCGCCAGCGGATTTTCTGACGTGACGGCCACAATCTCCTGACGAATGTCGGTGGCCAATTCCGGACGCTGAAGCCAGATCATCAGTTCCAGCGCGCCGCGAGTCGACGAAGTGAGTTGCTGCACGATGGCATCGCGTTCCACTTTTGAGCCTGCGATGAGGCGCGGAAATATCTGCGGGTTTGTCACCGGGGCAGGTGATGTCGGTTGCGAATTGGCGGGCAGTTGAGCAATCCATTCTCGCAGCATGGCCACGGCCTGTTCGTCGACTTCCTCAGATCCGATCCGCGGCATTCGACCGCTGCCAATCGTAGCCATTCGATAATGCAGAACTGATCCGAGTGGGTCACCCGGGCTGACAATACGAGCGGCCGAGATTCCGAAGGCACCCTGGCCCGGCTTCGCGTCGATCAGCTTTGCATCGGCCAGCTTCACGTCATACGACAGATCAATGGTCGCACTGCCGCCCGCATGCGGTTGATGACAATGCGAACAGTTGACATGCAGATAGGCTCGCACACGCTCTTCAAGAACGGCTGACGTATCGTAAGGATTCGCAAATCGAACGGCCGACGACGCGACTTCCGCGATGTTGCCGGCAAGCCAGCCATGGGCCTGCAGAGCCGTCATCTGATTTTGCGCCGAATCCGCGGGCAGACTGGTGTTCCACTGCATTGTGGACACAGCCAGCGGCGACGCCGACTGAATCCCGCTGCTGGTGGTTTTCATTTCGACCCACGGATTGTGGCACATCTGGCACTCACCGCGGCTCGCGAAACGATACGCCTGTTCGCGCAATCCGTCCGGAGCGGATGCATCACGAATCTGTAGCGTGCGTGTAAATCCGGACGCATCGACGAGCTCCGCTTCAGACTGCTCATCGTTCCATGCGTAGGTATAAGGACGCCACGCTCCGTCTTCGCGATGCAGAACCTGTGTCTCCAGACGACGCAGCGAAGACGGTTCACCCGACGACATTTCGATGCTGACCGTTTTGGCGAGAACGGCACCGTCAGGAAAAATCCACTTCGCAGCGGACTCAATCTTAACAGGCTCTTCACCAGGCAGGGCCATCCAGCGCTGAGCGGAAGTATGGTCGGCCCATTGAGCCGCGTTGATCGCATAGTCCGTCACGCCCGGAGACGGAATCTGTTCTTTGATTGATGAGAACAATCCGGTCTCGCTGAGCTTTCTCGGGAAATTGACGTGCTGCCCGTTGTCCACATTGGGAACCAGCTGATAAATCTGCTGACTGCGTTGATAGTCGACCAGATAAATCTCGCCGGCGTTGTCTTCGCCGAATGACACCAGTTGAACGGGTGTCTGCGCCAGCTCCTTGTGCGAGGTGACTCGCCCGCCTTCGTACTTCAGTCCCCAAACTTTGCCCGACTGAAAATCGCCGTAGATATAAACGTCTTTCAGGTCCTGCAGTCGCTCGCCGTGGTAAACAAACCCGCCCGTGATCGAGGCGGCTTCTGAGTGCGGATGACTGACAACCGGCGGCGAAATTGGAGCCGGGCCGCGACGGGATTCGGGCAGAGCCGGTTGAGGACCCTCCATAATCGGCCAGCCGTAATTGCCGCCTCGTTCGACTCGATAAACCATTTCCCAAAGTTGCCAGCCCACATCGCCGACCCACAAGTCACCTCGGACTTTGTCGAAACTCATCCGCCACGGATTGCGAAATCCAAAGGCCCAGATCTCCGGACGCACGTCGGGCATGTTGACGAACGGATTGTCCGCGGGAATTTGATAAGCCTTTTCGGCATCCTGATGATCAATATCGATCCGCAAAATATTCGACAGCAGATTGCTGACATCCTGACCGGCCATTAGCGGATCGGGAGGCGACGGAGCTCCACCATCGCCTGTGGAAATATACAGGAACCCATCCGGCCCGAATTTCAAACTGCAGCCGTTGTGCCCACCAGACCACCAGCGAATCAGGACTCGTTCACTGGCAGGATCGATCGTTGGCGGATCGGTTTGCGAAACAAGGAACTCGGACACAACACTTCCATCGGGCTTCTCGTTGCCCAGGATATAACAGACATACGCTTTGCGGTTCGTGGCGAACTTCGGATGGAATGTGATCGCGTAAATGGCGCTCAGTTCCGAAATGGATTTCTTCAGATCAACCACCAGATCGGCTGTCGCAGCGTCGGCACGGTTTTCAAAGGACAGGATGCGGCCACCCTGCTCCACGACAAACAGCCGATCTGTCCCCGGTGCGGCGGACAGATCGAGCGGTTGTTCAAACGTCAGCTTTGGAAAGGCAACTTCCACGCGATACGGGGGAGCGGGATCGGGCGAGCCTTTGATTCGTGAAGCGGTCCATGGGACACGAGTTTTGAGTTCGTGAGAATTCCCGCCAAACGGCTCCTGAGAGAAAGCGACTGGCTGAAGGATGGCGATCAGGGCGACGACGCGTAAACAGTGCAACAGCATACGACAGGGCTCCTGGCAGAATCTGAACTGGCCGAAAATCAGTTTCGACAGTTCACAGATCTTAAGAAGATGTTAGCCCAAAGTGCAAACTGTGGCGGAGCACATGCGGTTTGTTGATTGAGACGTTTAAGGCTGTGATCGATTCGTTCGCAACCCGAAAGTCAAGTCGCAGATGTTGCTGGAGCCGCATTCTCAATCGACCGTACGACGAACGACAACCCATCAACGGGGGTTCTGCTGGTTCAGGACACAACCGAGGTCAATCGAAGAAATTCGTTTGGCTCGAAACATTCAGCAGCAGCTGGGTCAGTGCCTGGTGCGGTATACAATCGGCACGCAGGTTCGTGGGCGGACGGCGAAGACGAAAGTGGAACGTCGCAGTCGTCAGCAGTCGCGCGACGATCGCTACGGATGAACAAGTTGCTGCAATCAAGACTGCCTCCAAAATTCGCCTGAATGAAGTTGAGGTGAACCATCTGGTCGAATTGCGAATCGTGCTTTCTTCCCTTGACGCGGAGTCAGCCACAGACGCAAGTACGTGTTGTCACGAGCGGCCCTGATTTTCTTGCGGGGCGTCACAAACATTGCGACGCCCCTCAAATATCATGTCGATCAGCCCACTAATTCAGCAGTTCATCGTCATCCATGAAGTTTGGAGCAGGTGCGTCCAGATCTTCGTCAAGCGACAGAATGTCTTCCGCATCCACTTTAGAACCATCCCAGGCATCATCGAACTCGCCGTCATCGTGACCGGCCAGCTGTTCGTCGGTCAGATCGCCAATTTCTGGTTCGTCATCCACCGAATCGTCAACTTCGTCACTGCGTGGAATCCGCGTGTCGCCGCTGAGCAGATCCGGATCGCTTTCATTGCGACCACGAAGCACCAGGCGAATGGGTACCTCCTGAAACGGCGTTGCTTCACGAAGATAGCCAAGCAGATACCGCTTCCAGGATTCATCCAGCAGCGACGAATCGTTGCATTTCAAAACGATGGTCGGTGGTGACCCGGCGATTTGAGATGCGAAGAAAATCTTCGGCCGGCGATTCTTGCGGATCGGCGGCGGATTCCTTTCGATCGCCTTTCGGACAGCCTTGTTCAGACGAGAAGTGCTGATTCGCAGGTTCGCCTGTTTGTAAACCGACTGAGCCAGATTGATCAGCTTCCGGATATTGCGGCCGTCTTTGGCCGTGATGATCGCGATCGGTACGTGTCGCATGGAACTGAATGTATCGAGCAGGTACTTCACCCACTTTTCAGTCGTCATTTCCTTGTCGAGTGCCGAATCCCATTTGTTGATCACAAATATGCACGGCTTAAAGTGCTCAGTGATTTCTTCAACAAGCTGTTTGTCAACTTTTGAAATTGTCTGAGTCGCATCAAAGAACATCAGTACCAGGTCAGCTCGGCGAATACTTCGCTGAGCCCTCACCAGGCCGTAGAATTCGATGTCGTTGGCAAGGCTTTTCTTCTTGCGAACACCAGGCGTGTCGATGGCGATAAACGATTTTCCATCGACTTCAAAACGAATATCGATGCTGTCGCGCGTCGTGCCTGGAATCTCACTGACGATGACTCGTTCGCTTTGAGCCAGCTGATTGATAAAAGTGCTCTTGCCCACATTCCGGCGACCGACGACGGCCAGACGCATGTCGGCCGGTTCCAGCAGGTAATCGCCTTCCGCGATCTCAGTGGATTCGGCTTCGGGCAGCAATTCGATGATCGACGTAATCAGGTCCTGGCGATTGCGGTTTGCCTTAACGCTGGTGGTCGCCAAAGGAAGGTTTGCCAGCGTCAAAAACGTTGCGGCCTCAAGGTCCAGCTGCGGAGAATCGCATTTGTTAACCACCAGCAGAGCCGGCTTATGCATTCGGCGCAGACGATCGGCCACGAGTTCGTCCAGAGGCGTAACGCCTGCCTTGGCGTCAACGACAAACAGCATGACGTCGCATTCATCAAGCCCCGTCTGAATCTGGCGTTCGATGTCCTCCGACAGATCGTCGCTGTCGACGATCCCGATCCCGCCGGTATCCATCAGTTCGAAATAGCGATCGCGTTCATGCATGATCCAGGTCAGGCGATCGCGCGTCACGCCGGCGGTCGGGTCCACGACGGAAATCAGACGGTCGGCCAGCCAGTTCAGCAGCGAGCTTTTTCCGACGTTGGGGCGACCAACTATCGCCACTTTCGGAATTCCCATGAATGCTGTCCTTTGACGCCGAATGACGTACATGAATGAATGTGGGCGACGGCGGGTGGGCCAGAGAATGCCGACAGAGCGGGCAGTCGCAAATCAACGCGGAAAACCTCTGTGCAGGTTACACGCCAGCGATTCCGACGTCATTCGCCAGGGCTGTTCTGTCAGACAATTTCGCGGAAGTGAACACTTCAGCGAGCCCCAATGAGCTTTGAGATGGTCTCGACAACCTGGGCAATCGTCAGATCAGACGTATCGATCACATAGGCATTCGCCGCCGGCTTCATGGGCGCATGAGCCCGTGTTTCGTCGCGTTCGTCTCGCTGGCGAAGCTGATCCATGACAACGGAAAGCGGCTGACTGACTCCTTTGTGAACCATTTCGCGCTGCCTGCGACGCGCACGTGACTCCAGATGGGCGGTTATGAAAAACTTGTGCGGCGCGTCCGGAAAGACCACTGTTCCCTGATCGCGGCCTTCCGTCACCATGCTGCCCTGTTTGCCAATCTCCCGCTGCAGTTCGACCAGCCGCTCACGCACGCACGGGTTGGAAGCAATGATGGAGGAAACCGCGGTCACCTCGGGAGAACGAATCTCGGAAGTCACATCCTGATCATTCAGCAGCAGCCGATTCTCATCAAAGGCAATCGAGCTGCCTCGAACAATCCGCTCCACTGCTTCGCTGTCGTCTTCACTCACGGCAGCCTTCAGCACGGCAAGGCCGATGGCCCGGTACATCGCACCGGTGTCGAGAAATCGAACCTTGAGCTCGTCCGCCAGCAATCTGGCCACGGTGCTTTTTCCCGATCCTGCCGGTCCGTCAATCGTAACAATCATGGCACTGAAACCCTGCATGGCACTGAAATGCTGAAGGAAACGGGATACGAAAATGGTATCAGAACACAAGCACGATGCGTTTGATTTGAAACGCGTTCAGAAACACTGAAACGCCCTGGTCAGAAATCTCCAGCGACACTTTTTCTGTTCGGTCCGCGTTGACAGAAAATGCGGCGGAAGGACGTCGGGCGGTTTTCAGCAGGCATTGAACAGAGACACCGTCGGTTTCTGACAGGACCAGAACGAGCTCCTCGGATTGTTCCGACGTCGCCGCATTGTAATCCGTCCGAACCAGTTCGACGTTCTTTGCCGAGACTCCAAGAATCCAGCTGCCCGCCGCAGACGCCGGCACCGTGGCGGTCGTTTCCTGAATGATCACAGGCGTCAGCGCATCGGCCGCGGTTCGCAGCGGAAACGATTCTTCGAAATCAATCGTGAACTGAAACTCGCGGGAGGTCTCACCTTCGACAATCAGCAGACTGTCCAGCATCCGCGGCCCGGACCGTCGATGATACGGACGCCCATGCGTGCCAATGACGACTCGATGATCCTGATCACTGATCTCCACATAATCCGGGGACTCAAATCGTTCGGCGCGAAACCCGCAGGCCTGGCCCATGATGGCCCGAGTGATCGCAGCCGACTCATTGTCCCAGGCAAAGCGGCACCCAAAATATGAGAGCCACGGGTTGCCTTTGACGTTCGTTGTCAGTCCCTCAAAGCTCAGCGTGATTACGATTCGCGGCTGCACGCGATCCAAACTTGTGGTCTGTCGAACGATCGCCAGCACGGATGAGTCCACAGGCGAAAGCAGCTCGGTCACCGTTTCCACCGATGCAAAAACCATCCCGAGTTCCACGACCCGATGACTGACGAGTCTGGAGTTGGCATACGAGGCCTTACGAATCTCGCCGTTGCCGTCATCGGGCAGAGTCTGTTCGCGTTCGTATCGAAAACAACATTGCTGGCTCAGGCGATTTCCTCGCTGATGGTGCCACGTCACCGCCGTGATTCCACCGGTCCTGTCGCTGAGTGATACCTCAAAGTGCCGATTGCGCAGAATCAATGGTGCTGCCAGCGGGGCCTCACTTTTTATAGGCTCCATCACCGGGTGTGCGGTCTGGCCGGGTTCGATTTCGGACAGCCATGCGAAGCCACCCGGGGGGAGTTTCACCAGCATTCGTTCGGAAGTTCCCGAGCGTTGCGATAGCTCGATCGCGGCGGAACGCGCCGGACGTTTCCAGTCCGCAGGCCAGACAAGAGCCGCAAAGCGACCGAACGGCAGCGAGTTCATTAAAAACAGCCCGCGCGAGTTGCTGGATTTTGATGGCACTTTCTTTCGGACAGCCGACACGAGAGACGACTGGCAGGCATCCAGCTTTTCGAGAATCGATTTTGCGGATGCATCCAGCGATTCCGATCGCTCAGGCGACGTGTTCAGAACGTCCACGTGAGCCAGTTCAAGGGCCGCGATGTCAGCATCAATTTCGCTTAAGGCAGCGGTCCATTCGGCTGCTGCATCCGCGGCTCTGATCAGTACCGCGATACCCTGCACATTCCGAAGCGACTCAAGTCGCTGGCTGAGAAATCTCAAGGTCGCCGGGCCGGAAACAGGAGCCTCTGTTTTTAAAACGGACGACTGGATCAGAAACGGCGACAGATATTCGAATTGCTCATATCGTTCGGCCAGCCGACTGCCACCTGCGGCATGGCAAAGCCTTTCCATCGTCGCGAACTCACCGAGCACCGGAGCGTAGGTCGCAGCGATCTGCAAATCGCTAAGCCATGGCGACTTTAAAGCTGGAAGTCGAGCCAGAAACAGAGCGGCCGTTGTGTCATCCTGCATGCTTTCGTTGTAGCGATCCGCAAATCGCAGGAATCCGGAAGCGCTATCAATCGCCAGAGGAATTCGAGATGACGCGGGCACAAGCGATCCATCGGGCCCCTGCCAGTCAAACTGACTGCGTTCGCGGTCCGGATACAGACCATCATCCAGCGCGACGTGAAACGCCGATTCAAAACCATAATGCTGCAACAGCGTCGGCAAAGAAGCCGTTAGCCCGTAACGACGGCGAGCCCAGTGACGCGGAGGAGCATCAGTCACGCGAGTGATCAGTTGACGGCAACGCTCGAGATCGCCAATGGTGGCCGCCATCGAGCCGAGTGACGAGCGAGTTTCGGAGTCGTGTCCCGTCAGCAGGCACAGCTTCCCGCTGATCACGCTGTTTCTAATCCGACCGGCCAGCGACGGATCCTGTTCGAGCCACCGGGAAATGTCGCCGGCGGTGGCAAGCAGATTCACGGGCAAGGGAGAATCCAGCAGGATTTCAATGGCCGCAGGAGTTTCATCGTCACCGGGAATACACATATCAATCAGAAAGCAGTTCATCGGATAAAAGCGTTCACGCGTTTCCCGCAGATGTTCAAAGCACCGAGCCAGATGCTGCCTGGTCGTTGAATCATCACCAGCGAACCACGCATCGGCCGCCAGGCGAACTTCTCGCCCCAGCAGAAGGTTGTCCGGATCGACAAAGTGGTGCCGCCGTCGGCTGAGCAGAAGCGTCTGCATCAGAACGGTGCCAAGCGACAGAAAATGGTCACGTAATGAACCGCATGATTCCGACGGGCGAATTGAATTTTCTTCACCGGCAGATGAGGATTCGTCTTCGTCCAGAGCCGCGTCGATAGCCGACAACCACTCATCGCGAGTCGTGCAGCCAGCGATGACGATATGTCCCTGATCGCGAAAAACGGATCGCCATTCGTGCGGCATCCAGGATTCCGACGGCGCCGGCACCAGAACGATTCGGCGTCCCGGATAGCCGGAAAGGGATTCGGCCTGGCGAAAAAGAGGAATGTTGGTTGAACGCTGCAGCAGCCGCGGATGCCAAGCACACGCGACAGCATTGAGAAGGCTCGATGCGCCGTCCTCAGGCAAATCCGTCGGCAGATCTTCGATCGAATAGCCTGGGATGAGAAGACTGATCTCGGAAAAATCATTAGCGGCCATGGGCAGTTTGCAGCTCGTCTTGCGGAAAAAGCAGATTCAGGTAAACAGATGAACCTCGTTTGCAGAAATCATTCGGCAGGGAAGTTCGAGATTTTCGGAGTTTTCTGGAACCGTAGTTTCGCATGTCACGTCAGAGATTTCACCCGCTGGAAGAAGATTCGCTCCCGGCGGTGGAAGGAAATCGGACAATCCGACGTGGATTATGCCGAAAGAACTCTGAAAGAACTCTGAAAGATCAGTCGGGAGGCCTTACAGGCCACCAATTTTAACAATTCATGAAATTGGCAAGCCACGCCGTTTCGAAATTGGTTGACGAGACTGCAAATTGGCTGGTACTTTTGGCTTAGGTTGTAGAAACGTCGGCGGTCGCTGGCGTTTTTAACGCTGACTTCGGAAAATTTCGGGTGTCGTAAGCGATGCTTCAGGCAGAGCTGTGGGCTGCATTCGACTGGTTTTCTTCAGCATTTGAGTTCACTTCGCACCACCGATCATTGGGTAAAACCGATCATTGGGTAAAATAGAGGCTTAACATGGCGGAACCAATCAGCGCTTGGGGCATTGATATTGGTCAGGCTGGGCTGAAGGCAATTAAGCTTCGCGTGTCCGGGGACGGTGAACGAGTCGTTGCGACAGCGTTTGACTATATCCCGCACCCGAAGATTCTCAGTCAGCCGGATGCAATCCCGGAGGAACTGATTCGGGAAGCTCTGAAGACTTTTCTTGAGCGAAATAAAGTGAGTGGCGACCTGATTGGCATCAGCGTCCCCGGTCAGGCCTCGCTGGCCAAATTCATCAAGCTGCCGCCGGTTGAGGCCTCTAAAGTAGCTGAGATCGTCAAGTACGAAGCCCGGCAGCAGATTCCGTTCGATCTGAACGATGTCATCTGGGACTACCAGCCGATTGGCGGCGGGGTTGAGGAAAGTGGCTTTATGCTGGAGGCCGAAGTGGGCCTCTTTGCGATGAAGCGGGATCTTGTTTACGACGCCATGAGGCCGTTCACCAACAACGGCGAGGAAATCGAACTCGTCCAGATGGCGCCGCTGGCGCTCTATAACTATCTGTCTTACGACGTGCTGGGTTTTAGAAAGACTGCTGAGACGCCCGAGCCACCCGCCGGGGAAGATTATTACGTCGTGCTGGATATGGGGGCGGACAATACGACTCTGCTGGTATCGAACGGACGCAGCATCTGGATTCGCAACGTGCCCATTGGCGGCAATCATTTTACTCGCGCTTTAACACGAGAAATGAAGCTGACGTTTGCGAAGGCCGAGCATCTGAAGTGCAACGCTACTAAGGCACCGGATCCAAAAGCCGTTTTCCAGGCAATGCGACCGGTCTTCAATGACTACGTGTCAGAAATTCAGCGATCGATTGGATACTTCGGCAGCGTCAATCGAGCTGCAAAGATCCGAAAAATCGTTGGCGTTGGAAACGGGTTTCGTCTGGCCGGTCTGCAAAAGTTTCTGCAACAGAATCTTCAATACGAAGTGGAACGTCTGGAAAGCTTTAACGGCATTTCAGGCGACAACGTGCTGACGGACCCACTGTTCATCGACAACATGATGACGTTTGCTGTGCCTTACGGAATTGCTCTTCAAACGATTGGCAAGACACGGATTCGCACCAGCCTTTTGCCGCCGGAAGTTGCGGTCGGTCGAAAGATTCGCAGTAAGAAGCCGTGGGCGATTGCGGCAGCCGCAGGCTTGATGCTGGCGATGGGCGTGAGCACCATGGGAAGCGCATCGGTTCTTAATTCGTACGGCTTAGCCAAATGGGGAGATGATCAAAAGTTTGTGGATCAGGTCCAGTCAGAAATTGGGGCGAAGAAATCGGCGTATGGGTCTGAAGAGGGAACTCACGGAACCATTCTGAGCAGCATTGTTCAGCTGGTCGCGCCTCTGGAAAAACGCTCGATGTGGATGGAGCTGTTTAAAGCGGTCAATGAATGCCTGCCTTATGACGAAGGCGATGCACTGGATCAGGCGGACATAACGCTTCAGAAGAAGCTGAGAATCACATCCATCTCCGCGAAGAAGGTGGAAGACGTAGCCGCGTGGCATCAGAAGTTCGCGGACGCGGAGCAGGTCGAGAATTTTTCCGAGGTCGACCGAACCGCGCCGGCAACTGCCAGCGGTTATATTGTGACGCTCAAGGGGCATCATTATTACAACAACAAGGAGAAGGAAGACTTCTCAAAGATTGATAAGCGGTTCGTGGAAAATACGCTTGTCACCAATCTGCGTAAGTGGACTTTGAATACGGGCATAATTGAGGTGCCGGTTGGCAAAATCGGCATCTCACACCCGATTGTCGCCTGGAGTCTTTTGGAGCGTGAAAAATACGATCCCAATATGCGGCTCGGCAGCCAGATGACCGGAATGGGGGGGCCGGGTGGCGGAATGATGCCAGGTATGGATTCCATATATTCCGGCGCTGCCGGCGGTGGTGACGCCTATTTTCCGGGTTTAGGTGCTGGTGCTATGCTTCCCGGCAGCGAGCTTGGTGCGGGGCCGGGCGGTGGCTATCCCGAAGGCGGTTTGCCCGGTGGTCCCGGCGGCGGACAGATCCCGGGCGGAAAAGGCCTAACTTTCAAAAAGAACGAGAAGCAGGCCGTTCGAATTATTGATCGCACAGATTTCATCGTTCAGTTTGTCTGGGTACCGACCATCGAACGCGATCGAAAAGAAGTGGATCCCCGTGCTCTTGCTCCGGGCGAATCAGAATCGACGGCAGTTGATGGCGCGGCAGCACCGGATGCGGCTGCCTCCGAAACTCCGGCTCCGTGATCCTGGTTAAATGAAAAGCGATGTTGTCTGTGATCTCTGTTAACGAACGTCTGTTTACGAACGTCTGTTAACGAACGTCTGTTGGCGGATTTCTGTTGGCGGATTTCTGTTGGCGGATTTCTGGTGAGTTCAGTTGGGTTACAGGTTTTGTCATTTCTGCCAGTCGGGCAGTGAAACAGGGATTTTTCAGATGGATAAGCTTCAACCTCTCATCAAGCACCGCTACTGGATTTGCTTTGCGTTTGCTGTGATCTTTGTGGTTGCTGGCTGGTGGATGGCCAGCGGAGCCATTGCTGTGGAGATCCTGGCCCGTAAGGATTCT
>JBDNHX010000178.1:0-6325 GCA_041688565.1 Planctomycetaceae bacterium | reverse complement strand
GTTCCAGATTTCCCAGTAGCGGATGTTGTGCCGGAATCCGTCGGCCCAGCCTTCGTTGTAATGCCGGATAATTCCAAGAGAGACCGCCGCCCACTTTTCCATGTTTGCGGGTGGATGCACAAAACGTTTCACACTGGTGTGCTCGATGCTCTCGCCCAGACGATAAATCGGCTCAGCCCCGGTCTTGCGCACTGCTTCGATGTATTCATCCGTGAGCCGAAAATCGTAACTTGCAGGCAACTCTGGATCCGCGTCTGGATTGGGGAAGACCACATGGTGATCGACCACATTTCATCGCAGCCAGCTGGGTCGGGTGATGATGTGAGGAATCATTGAAAACCTGTTTCACCATTGAACGACCTTGAATGCCAAATTTACGTGGTGCAGATCGGCATTCCGTATCGACGTCAAATCGAAGTGGCAATTTTTTGGCGCGTCGGTCGCCCAGACCCGAAGTAGTACTTCGGAATCAATTCCCTGCTGGTGACACGCCGAGTCCGAGGGCGTAATATCTGTGTCCATCAGTTACTCTCAGCAAAAACTTCATGACTTGACATGACCCGGACAAAAGTTATCTCAAAGTACGCGCTGGCGATCTTCATGTTGATTGCTGGCACCATGCACTTCGCGAACCCCGAGTTCTACCTGAAGATCATGCCGCCGTATCTGCCGTTTCATAGGGAGCTGGTCCTGTTGAGCGGTATTTGTGAAGTCCTGCTCGGTGTCCTGCTTCTGTTTCCACGGCTCTCACGTTGGGCCGCATGGGGAATTGTCGCCTTGCTGATCGGTGTCTTTCCTGCAAACGTTTACCTCTACCAGCATCAAGACATTCTTCCGGCATCGCTGATCATTCATTTGCTGCGTCTTCCGTTGCAGGGCGTGTTTATTTTGTGGGCATCCTGGCACACAAAAACTCTGCGAACGACGTCGTGTACCGGACTCCGGATATGGTAATCCATGAGATTCTGTACTGTCACAAGTGTCGCGGAGTCCGGGGGCATGAAGGGGACGCGATGGACAATCTGAACACTCACGGCATCGGCAGTTTGTACGGAGCTTTCGATCCGGCGATGGCGCGAACTCTGGCTTCTCGACTGGAGATTCACCACACACCAAAACATGGGAGTTGGCTCAACATGGCAGAGACAGAATTGACTTTTTTTTCGGCAATGTCTTGGTCGTCGTATGGATTCGAAAGACTTCCTGTTGAACGAAGTCGCCTCATTGGAACAGGAACTTAACTCGCGCGAATGCAAAATCGACTGGCAAATCACAACCGCTGACGCTCGCGTCAAACTCAAACCACTCTATCCCTCAGTCCAAGACTGACAGAGCACTTGCCGCCTATAGGCGGTTACGAAGACGTCAACGATGCCGAACGGCTGTGCGTTGAACCCGCCTTGAGACGCAAAACAGCCGTTCCAGGTCTAAATCCAGTCGTGGAAACGAAGAAATCGGAATCGTGGCAGAGAACACGATGAAAATTCATTCCGTGCTCGACGCCGGGGGAGTGCCGACGTCAATTTGGCGACCATTCCGAGTCTGGATCGGTTCCAGCCTCAAGCCAGCTCTGAAAGATCGGACTATTGAACGCGGGCGTTGGGGGAATTGAACGATTCATTAAAAAAATGGTGCAACATGCCTACAATGCAGGTCCTGCGGTCGTCCCGCCCATTTTTCATCATTCCATCTGGTCCCCATTCAGCAAGGAATAGTAATGCACTTCAAAAACCGTTTTTCAGGCATTGCAGTCATTTGCGCGGCGATCTTCGTCGTCACGACAGCCAGTGCGCAAGATAAAAAACCAAACAAGCCTGTGGCCGCGCAGTGCCCTGTTATGGGTAACGTCGCTGATGCCCACGCTCGGCAAACCGCCGCGGGCGCGATGTCGAACGGCGACTGGTGGCCGAATCAGCTGAACCTGCAGATTTTGAATCTCAATTCGCCCATGAATAATCCTCTCGGGGAAAAATTCAATTACGCGGAAGAATTCAGCAAGCTGAACCTGGAAGAAGTGAAAGAGGATCTCGAAAAGCTGATGACCGAAAATCACCAAGACTGGTGGCCAGCCGACTATGATCACTACGGTCCGTTTTTCATCCGCATGGCGTGGCATAGTGCGGGCACCTATCGCATCGATGATGGTCGAGGGGGTGCCAGCGACGGAACACTACGCTTCGCACCTTTGAATAGTTGGCCCGATAACGGCAATCTCGATAAAGCCCGTCGCTTGTTATGGCCCATCAAGCAGAAATATGGCCAGAAAATCTCCTGGGCAGACTTGATCATTTTGGCAGGTAACTCCGCCTTGGATTCAATGGGATTCAAGACCATGGGTTACGCCGGCGGCCGGGAAGACGTGTGGGAGCCGCAGACCGATGTATTCTGGGGGCCGGAGACAAAATGGCTAGATGGCGACCGATACTCTCCAGAAAAGGGAATTGAGTACCCACTCGGTGCCACTCAAATGGGGTTAATTTACGTCAATCCCGAAGGTCCCAAAGGTCAGCCTGATCCGCTGGCCGCCGCGAAGGCGATTCGCGAGGCGTTCGGGAACATGGCCATGAACGACGAAGAAACGGTCGCTCTCATTGCCGGCGGACACACGTTCGGCAAAGCACATGGTGCCGCTGATCCAAAAACGTTCGTCGGACCAGAACCGGAAGAAGCCGGCATTGAACTTCAGGGGCTAGGCTGGAAGAATTCGAAGGGTAAAGGAAACGCCGAAGATACCATCACCAGTGGCCTTGAAGGTGCATGGACTAAAACACCGGCGAAGTTTTCTCACGACTATTTTGACCACTTGCTCGATAACGAGTGGGAATTGACGAAGAGCCCTGCTGGTGCCCATCAGTGGATTGCTAAAGGCGACGCGCTAAAGGACTCCGCGCCCGATGCCCACATCAAATCCAAGCGAAGTACGCCGATCATGTTCACGACCGATCTGGCGCTGAAAATGGATCCTGCGTACTCCAAAATTTCGCAACGCTACCATGAACATCCGGAACAGTTCGAGCAAGCATTTGCCAAAGCTTGGTACAAGCTGATTCACCGCGATCTGGGGCCTGTCACGCGTTGTTTGGGCCCGTGGGTGGCCGAACCGCAGTTATTTCAAGATCCTGTGCCGAAAGTTGATTTCGAGCTAGTTAACGAACGGGACATCGCTGACCTGAAAACAAAGATTTTGGGGTCGGGACTCTCGACCTCCGACCTTGTCGGCGCGGCGTGGTCGTCGGCGGCTAGTTTCCGGGGCACCGATAATCGTGGCGGGGCCAATGGTGCCCGCATCCGACTTGTTCCGCAGAAAGATTGGGAAGTGAATCAGCCTGCCGAGCTCGCCAAAATCCTCGCGAAGTTGGAAGAGATTCAGCAAGACTACAACAAAGCTCAGTCGGGCAAGAAGAAAGTTTCTTTAGCCGACGTCATTGTGCTGGGCGGCTGCGCAGCTGTTGAAGATGCGGCGAAGAAGGGGGGCCACCAGGTGAAAGTTCCGTTTAAGGCAGGTCGCACGGATGCGACTCAGGAAATGACCGACGTGGAGTCATTCGCCCCGCTGCAACCCCAGGCCGATGGCTTTCGCAATTTTCAGTCGAACGGACTTGATCGCCCCGTTGAAGAAGCGCTCATCGACCGCGCCAATATGCTGACTTTGACGGTACCCGAGATGACCGTACTCGTGGGGGGCCTGCGTGTGCTCGGCACCAATGTTGGCAGCGGACCCTTGGCCAAACTCGGAGTTTTCACGGAAAAGCCGGGAACGTTGAGCAACGACTTCTTCGTGAACTTGTTGGATATGAATACCAAATGGGAAGTGTCGCCGATGTGCGAACACTTCTTCGAAGGCAAGGATTATAAGTCGAGCGATGTGAAATGGACTGGCAGCCGCGTTGATCTGGTGTTCGGATCAAACTCTCAACTCCGAGCCGTTTCCGAAGTGTATGCCAGCGAAGACGCGAAGGAAAAGTTCATCAACGACTTCGTCTATGCCTGGACGAAAGTTATGAACCTCGACCGTTTCGATCTTGATCGTGCTGAGCGGCTTGCCGACAAGCCAGCGATCGTCAGCAATAAGTAGTCGAGATCGCTCACCACGATACGCCGATTCAGCGAATACGGGTTCAACTTGCTTGCCAAGTTGAACCCGTTTTTTTTTATTGATTCTTGTCGTCGCAGCGCAGTCTCTCACCGCCGGCCCAGTGATGCTGGACGTTCTCCGCTCAACGAGGCCGGTTGGTCGATCTCGAAGCTGAACCACCCTATTCTTGCAGGTTCCGGATGGACGATGAGCTCAATAAACCCAAAATGCGTTCACTATTTCGATGGCTCGCTGGCCTGAACTGCTCGTTCTTCTTTTACGCGGCCATAGCGACTGCGTTTCCTCAAATTATCGGGGGGAACGGTCAGCCAAGTTTTCTCCTGGCCGCATCGCTCGGTTCAATAGGAATGCTATTCGCCGAGCTTGCGGCGACAGGAAGACTCAGACGGTAGGCAGCGGAACCACGAAGCGGCGAACAATTATTGCTTTGACTTCGCGGCCGCGTACGAAGATCGCGGAGTAAGCTTGGTGGCCGAGCGGAAAGGGCTCGTCGCGATGACAGCCCGTCAAGCCGAAGCTCAAGGCATCTGTTCAAGAAGCCCGGTGGTTGAGCGACGCCAGGTGGCCGGACATGGGTACTGTATGCCGATGCGGCCGATTTACCGCCATTAAAACAACTCGTCACCACGCCACCTGTCAACGCGGTGCGCAATTGATGCCACCCAGACAGAATCTCCACGTCCCGACAACGCCTTTGCCGTCGATTGATTCGCACCGATCCGGTCGCTTGGATGAGTTCTAAAGTTCTCGATGTCAACAGCTGAACTGGACGGGGTTGCGACCTGACGTGTCGTCATGTCGTCCAATTCTGGAACAGCTTCTGTCAACGCCCCGTCTCATGCTGTTCAGCTGATTGCATGACAGGGTTCCTGAATCGAGCTCGCGCAGCCCAAAACTCGTGAATCGAATTCAGGGGACTTTTCTGAACTCCGGACTCTCTCAAATCAACCGTGACTTTGGCTTCCTGCATTAAAACGCGTTCAATGTCGGAATGCGTCGGGCGATTCGGCCCGATTGAAACAGCCACAAGACCGTTCTGTAACTTGTCGCGACGCCGTGCAGACGTGGTGTTGCTGGACGGCAAATAGATTGTCCCATTATTGAAGTCAACGGCGAACGCGATCACACCCGGTACAAAGAATAACAGCAGTCCCAGCCCATCCAGACCCACAATCGCCCAGTCAATTTGACCAGCAGGCTGGCCCTTTCGTTCTGGATGCAGGAGGGTCCCGCAACCCGTCGTCGTGACCATGACTGTCGGAGCTGCACAGCAGGCAAGGATTTGTCGCAAGGCGCAGCGGCGTGAATAAATCGGCATTCTGTGTTTCCTAAGTTATTGTGGCGGCGCGTGCACGGCATTCTGTTTAGAAACTGCGTGCTCTATGCCCGAGCTGGCTCCGAGGTCAATGCGGGGCCTCAATCCTGAAGTGAGATGCTGGCGTCAATACCTTGGTTCTGTGAACTCTGACGGCGCAGATCGGCAAAATCTGCCGCCTTTCGGGCGCTCTGTCATGAACGTGCCTGCTGCGCCTTGAAGTCGCATTTCGAAGAGTATCTGGCTGATTATCTAACGGGCGGTCCGATTTCGGATCGTCGACTGATGTCCCACCAGAACCGCCAAGTGACTTACGTCCCTACGATCCGCAGAGCAACGGCAAGCTGGAGAGGTTCAATGGCTTGCTCAAACGCGAGGGCATCCGCCCCGCATTGAATGGGACACTCGAGCTGCCACGGCGGCATGCGAGAAACTCGTCAACCATCACAACTTCGTGCGACTGCATATTGCCATCGACTACTTAATCCTGTTCCCGATTTTCCAAAGATGCGATCGACCTACACGGCACGATGCAACGATGTTCGCTGCAAGACGCGTCCAATTGACGCCGATCCAATTCAGCACATTCCATTTGCCGCTGAACCAAGACACTCCTGACAATACGGTACGTCGTGGTATCGTTAAGTTTTTAATCGTGTTTAAAATATGAAAGCGAATACCCCATGAGTCCTCTCGTCATGATCCTCGTCATAGTTCTAATACTTTCCATGTTTGGCGGTGGTTACGGCTATCGCCGAGGTAACAATGTACTCGCAGGGGGGTGCAATTTCGAATTGCGTGTGAAACTGGGGCAAATGGACTGATGAGGTCATGAATTGAGTCATCGTATATCCTTCTGATTGTGCGTAACACTGTGAAGAAGGAAATCCGCAGGGAGGCGGGGCGATGGGGAG
>JBDNHX010000177.1:0-20902 GCA_041688565.1 Planctomycetaceae bacterium | reverse complement strand
CGTGAGAAAGCTTCTTCGGTTACAACGCATGGATTCGCAGGCTTTTTTTCCGTTCAGCAGAAAAGGAATGAATCAGACAATGGCATCGATCAACAAAGTGGTAATTGTCACGGGCGGCGGAACTGGTGTTGGACGAGAGACGTCCCTTGCGCTGGCGAGGCTCGGTTATGACGTGATCGTTAATTACTCACGTTCGGCGCAGGAAGCGGAGGCTACTGTGAGCGACATCGTGGCGCTTGGTCGTCGAGCGTTCGCCTTCCAGGCCGACGTTGCGGACGACTCTGCATGCCGAGCAATGGTCGCCTTTGCTATGAAGGAACTTGGCCGTGTGGATGTGCTGGTGAATTGTGCGGGCACAACCGAGTTTATTCCGTTTCATGATCTTGACGCTGTTTCAGACGAGGCGTGGGATCGGATGTATAAGGTCAACGTTGTCGGCGCGTTTCATTGTGCCAGGGCCGTGCGCGAACCTATGCTGGCCGTCGGCGGCGGAATGATCGTGAATGTTTCAAGTGTGGCGGCTCAGCTGGGCCAGGGGAGTTCCATTCCCTACTGTTGCACCAAGGCGGCTTTGGACAATCTGACCGTTTCACTGGCAAGAACGCTCGCCCCGCAGATCCGCGTCAATGGTGTGGCCCCGGGCTTTATTGAAGGCCGCTGGACTCAGGGAGGATTGGGGTCAAAATATGATGGCATCAAAGCCGCCTATGAGAAGACACTGCCGCTGGGATGTGTCTGTCAGCCGGAAGACATCGCTGATGGAATCGTCAGCCTGATCACCGGCAGCAAACTGGTCACCGGTCAGACGCTGACCGTGGACGCCGGAATGATGATCTCGGGATTTCAGGTGAAGTTCGACTGATCAGAAAACACTCTTCGGTGACTCAACCGTTTAACCCGACTCGAAGAGGAGGCGGGTCACTATTCGCCTCCTCTTCGAGTCGGGTTAAACGTAGGCGATTTTTGGTCGGCGTATGTTAAGGCGTTGGCGACGGAACGTATTCGTATCCGCCCTGAATGCCGAGAGGCAAACCGAGTTGCCAATACAGGAACAGAAAGGCTGACCACAGCACCAGAAAGCTGATCGAATAGGGCAGCATCAGAGACGTCACGGTTCCGACGCCGGTGTTTTTGACGTAACGCTGGCAGAAAACGACGACCAGTGGAAAGTAGGGCATCATGGGAGTGATGATGTTGGTCGTGGAATCGCCAACGCGATAAGCGGCCTGAGTGAATTCAGGTGAGATCCCCAGCAGCATCAGCATGGGAACAAAGATCGGCGACAGCATCGCCCATTTTGCGGAAGCCGAACCGACCAGCAGATTGACTGTCGCTGTCAGTAGAATGATGCCCGCGATGGTCACCGTCGGAGAGGCGTTCATGCTCTTCAGAAAATTGGCTCCCTTAACGGCCAGCAGTGCGCCAAAGCCAGAATCTGAGAACGAAGCGATGAAGAGTGCGGCAAAGAAAACGAGAACCATGTAATAGCCCATCGATTCCATCGCGCGGCTCATGCCCTTGATGGCATCGCGATGAGTTTTGAAAGTGCCCGAGACAAATCCGTGGACGAGTCCCGGAATGAGAAAGAAGATAAAGATCAGAGGAACGATCGATCCCATCAGTCTCGCGGCTGGCGGGCGCAGACTCGTGAGCCGTCGATACAGTTCCCAGGTTTCTCCTTCTGGCGGAACGGCCTGAAGCGATGAGCCGGGCATCAGCGCCCACAGCGTCAGCAGCGTGCCGCAGATCACGATCGAAGCCAGGCCACAGGTCATGCCAACGATGTCGCGGCCGCTCAGTTCCGGCAGCTTTGGCATTTCATTGGGATCGCCATCCACAATTGACGAACGAAGTTTTGGCTCGATAATCAGATCGGTAATCAGCCAGCCCAGCACGACAATCAAGAGGCTGGAAGCGGCCGTGAAGTACCAGTTGCAAAGAGGATTAATCAGGTAGCCAGGATCCAGCAGCTTTGCGCCCGATGTTGTCAGGCCAGCGAGCAGTGGGTCGATTCCAGAAGGAATAAAGTTGGCGCTGAAACCACCACTGACTCCTGCGAAGGCTGCGGCAATTCCCGCCAGCGGATGTCGTCCGGCCGCATAAAAAATCACACCGGCCAGCGGGATGACAACCACATAACCAGCGTCCGCCGCCGTATGACTGATAACAGCGACAAAGATCACCATAGGAGTCAGCAGGAATCGGGGAGTTACCTTCAGCATTGATTTCAGGACGGCATTGATAAAACCGGAATGATCGGCCACTCCCACGCCAAGCATCGCAACAAGGACAACTCCCAGTGGATGAAAACCGACAAAATTCTCGGTCATCTTCGAAAGGAAGTCGGCAAGTTTTTCGAGCGACAGCATGTTGACGATGCGAAGGGTCTCCGTCTTGCCCGGCAGTGATTCGGTGAATGCAATGGAAGAGCAGATCCAGGACATGCCCCAGACCGTCAGAATTCCGAAGACAAACAGTACGGCCGGATCGGGCAATTTGTTTCCCAGCCATTCGATCATGTCCAGAAACGCCACGACGGCTCCACGTTTTTTTTCAGGGACGGCGGTATTGAGTGAGTTCCCGTCGGACGTGGTTGTCATCGTTTTTTTCCTGATTGACGATCGTTCGGACTGACAGAGACCGGCGTAATGTAGCGTTGCCGAACATTCTTCGCCCAGTCAGTTGAGGACGCGGAATGTCTTCTTTGCTGCCGGCTGTTTTTGCGATGGGCCCTTCGATTCGCATATTGGCAAACGCCGTTGTTAGGGGTTCTTCGTCTGAATGGCATCGGAAATTCGAGCACACTGACCTCGCCGCATGGACCGTTGGGTGGACGACGGAGTCCCTGAATCATTTTATTGCGTGAAAAACGTCCAGACACCACCGCGAGTTTCTCGCAGAAGCGGGCTCAATTTGTTGCAATTCGCCCGACCATTATTGAATGGCACTCACACAGTGAGCCACAGGCGGGCGTCGTTGCAGAAACCGGGCTGATTGAACCGGTCGCCAGCTGACCTGTTGTTCGCATGCATTTGAAATTTCGTTTCAGGGGTTTGGCTCGATGTCCCTTCGTGATCTGGAAGAATCGATTGGTTTTGTTTCACATCAGTCCGGTGAAGAACTTGCAGAATCCCGAGCAAGCATCACTCGCTATATTGTGTTGAAGCTGCTGGCGAACGGTCTTCCGATTCCCAAATGTTTTGAAGACCATGATCGGCTCGGCGCACCGCGGCTGCTCAGCACCTACCATCATCGTCTGAAGCGACTGGATTCGATCCACTGCCCGGCTGATGTCCGCATCGAAGCATTTTTGCGCCGTTATTTTGACCGAGTGAAAGGCTGCAGCGCAATGCGACTGCCCGATCTTTCGATCATTCTCGATCGTCACAGCATTGCTCGCGAACTGTCATTGCCTCACGATGGAGATCAATACACGAATCGATATGGCGCCTCATATCGAGTCCGCAACGGAGTGCTGCACAATCCAACCAACGACCGGCGGACTACGGTCGGCACATTCCACGTGACGGAAGGCGGGCTGCCGATTCCGCGAGACAAAAAAGTTGTGCCGAAAGTGACATTCGCGGCGCTGTTTCGATACGCGATGAATCCGCCATCCGAACTATTGCAGCTGCCGTTTACCGATCATGATCCCAATCCGGCCAGTGCTTTTGTGTCGCTGCTCATTCGGCCGGTTCTGTGTCCGGAAGTGGAGGGTTTCTGCAGTGAGCAGTCCATGGAAATTCGGTTCTTCGCCCCGGGGGCACTGGTCAGCAATCTGGATTTTGTGGAATCGATCTTTGGTAATGCTGGCGATCCATTCCTGCCTGTCAATGACGCAGCGCTCGACTGCGAACACTGGAGCGGCCACACCGGCTGCGTGATTCTGGCTCCGCATCTGGTTGACGTGCTGAAGAAGGACGTCGGTCTGCCGCATTACGATGACGCGACCGAGCGTCAGCGTGAAGACGGAATGTGCTGGAAGTCGGAAGACGAAAAGTACAACGATGGAGTTCCGTTCAAGATCACCTGCCGCGACGAAGAAGGCGTCATTGTGACTGTAATTGCTGATAACTATTACGGTTATTGCAAAAAGGAAGTGAAGACGCAGCTGAGCTACGCGGCCAATCTCTCAGGCCAGGTCGAAGAAGAACATGCGGGTGGCGCGATGGCCTTTGCCAGTTTCAATCTGGGCGAAGAGTTCAACGCCGACAGCAAGAAGTACAATAATCGTACATTTGCGGATGTTGTACGGGACTTTGGCGCCCTGATGGATGTTCAACCGGAAGGATACGCTGTCGACAGGCAGCATCCGACCGTGGTCTACGTTTCTGAAACTGCTCGTTTTACTGTCAGCGATCAGCGAGTCTCCTGGCACTACAATAGTGAGTCTCATCATATTCCACTGCGGCCGGGCCACATTTATGTGACTCCCTCCGGCTACAAGGTGCGACTTGAAAAGCATCCGGCCGCTCCTTCGTGGCGGTTGATCGGGACACTGTTCGAAGGTGCTTTCTGCCATAAGCCGTGTACTGTCAGTGGAGGTGGCAAAAGCGAGATCAGCAAATCCATCGCCGACTATCTGCTGCATGGGCCGATTTTTATTGCGGATGCGGAGAATGACCTGGATCTGATCCAGGAGATCTTCGATCGCAATTACACTGATCGCTGGCGCCCGGATGGCAGCGTCCAGCCGGACTATGCCCGAGTCCCCAGCCGTAAAATTCTGGACAAGGGACGTTCGCTGGGCAGCGTTATCAAGCTGCTGACTCCATCCCCGGATTACACGGACGCCTACAACGAATGGCTGGAGCAGATTCCTGACCATATTTATGCGGTTGTCTTCATCATCAAACGGATGCATGCCGGTGATCCGGCAGAATGGCGTAAGTTTTTCTCTGTGGACATTGTCAACGGCCATCCAGGCCATGAACTGAAGTTTGGCGATCGCAAGCTGGTGGGAACCTATCTGCGAATCGGTCTGCTGGGCAAGAATACATGGCGAACGTATAAGCTGCGGCAGGACTTTGCACCGGCTCAAAAGGTCCAGACGGAAGACGACATCAGTGTCTCTGTGATTGTTCCTCGCCGAGCGTTGCAGCATCTGGGCAATGTTCTGACCGAGGAAGTCAGTTATAAGTTTGTTCGAAACTGTGAGTTTCGATTGTTTCAGCGGCCGGACGACGCGATTCACCGCGGGCTCGACAAGCAAACGGAAGCCGATCTGGCTCGGTCGGATAATTTCATTGTGAACTTCGAGCCCCTGGCTCGGAAGCAGGTCAATGAAATCTGTGACCGACCTGTAGACCTGAGTCAGTTTACGTTGCCGATGCAGCGCCTGCTGCACGAAATGCAGGAAGCGGACGACAGCTTTGTGGTGTGTTCCAACACGCCTCGCATGGTCAATGGTGTGGCCAGCAAGAATCCCCGCTATCTGCAGCCGCGGCCCGATCTGATCGATCCGGTGAATCGTTACGTGGCGGAGATGGGCATTCGACTGTCCCGCGCTGTGCCGCTCGACAAGCCTGTGCACTCGCCAGTGCAGGCCGTGCTGATTGGCCGTCGCAATAACCCGGCAGAACCGGCGAAAGGTATTCGCCCGCTTGCTGTGTACAACCCGGTGCATTACCAGGAACTGCCTGAACTGTTCATGGATTTCATCAGCGCGTTGTCGGGCAAAAGTCCGTCAACGACCGGCGCCGGAAGTGAAGGCGCACTGACGAAGGGACCGTTCAACTGCCTGCGTCCGATCACAGATCTTAACAACGCTTTGGTGAGCTACCTGTTGACCGGGCTTGGCGGATTTTCCACGCCGGCCGGACACATTGGCAGCACTGTTCGCGTGGATCATGACGTCAGCCTGCTGATCCCGGAGATCTGGTGTCGCATGAGTCCTCAGGAGCGTGATCCGAAGTTTTTGATCGGCGAACAGCTGCTCGATAAGCTGGAAGATTTCACATTAAACGGCAAACTGATTCCGGCCAGTCGGCTGGGATGGCGAATCAATGGCCGATTTATTCGTCGGTTTGCCGGACGTGTGTTTGATAATCCAAACAAAGTTTTCGACAACTCGATCCTGAAGCCAGAGACGCAGGACGAAGCCGCCTTCGCGGACGGAATTCTATTTATCGCTGAGGCTCAGGAGCGGATTGCGCGGACGTACTTTGAAGATGGATCCATTGAACTGGCGTGTCCGCCTTTGAAGGCCCTGCTGCACATCATGGTGGAAGGGAAATACGAAGGGAAAACGATCAGCGAGCCGACAATTCGCCAGTTGTTCACGTTGGAATCCATGCTGGCATCGGAGTGGTATGCCGATCGTCTGCGGCTGCGTCAATTGCGTGAGCAGCAGCTTTGGCAACGTCACGTGGAGGCTCTGGAGATGTTTCAGAACAGTACCGAGTATGCGGAAGAAAAGATCGCACTCGGCATCTCCGATCGGCTTGAAGCAGCCCGTCAGCGTCTGAGCCATGTGCTGAGTCCGGAGTATCTTTCGGAACTTCAGGGAACGCTTGGTGCAGATCGCCTTTGAGGTTAGCTGCCGATCACCGCGTTCGATGGCCCCAAAGGTCAACGCCCAGTGGCAGTCACTTTGTAGCGGGACGCGCCAAGCGTTTCGGTTGTTGGCCTGATAAGCCAGCATGCCGAAAGCGTTGGCGGCTTCCGCTACAGTGATTTCATCTCAAAGTGACTGCCATTGGCCAAACGCCCCCGAGTTCACTCGGGGGTTATTATCGGCTTTGCACCAGGGCCGCTTCTTTTTCTGAGAAAGCGGCCTGTCCCCTATTCCACCGTCACGCTCTTCGCCAGATTTCGAGGCCGGTCCACATTGCAGCCGCGCAGCACCGCCACGTGGTAGGCCAGCAGTTGCAGTGGGATGGCGCAAACAAGCGGCTGCAGATATTCTTCGACATCGGGAACGTAAATGACATCGTCAGCAATCCGGGCGATATCTTTGTCCCCTTCGCAGGCGACGGCAATGATCGGTCCTTTGCGGGCACGGATCTCTTCCATGTTGCTCACAACTTTTGGATAAATGCCGCCGCGAGGAATCACGAAGACGCTTGGAGTCTGCTGGTCCACCAAAGCGATGGGCCCGTGTTTCATCTCGGCCGCCGGATATCCTTCGGCATGGATGTAGCTGATTTCCTTCAGCTTCAACGCGCCTTCAAGAGCCACAGGGAAATTGTAGAGCCGACCGAGGTACAGAAAATTGTTGAAATGCTGATACTTCTCGGCCACTTCGCGGACCCTGGCGTGGCATTCCAGAGCCTTGCTGATTTTTTCGGGCATGTCACGCAGCTGCCGAATGATGCGGCCGCCCGCCGGATAAGACATGTGCCGCATACGTCCCAGATACAGAGCCAGCAGTGTCAGGACGGTGACCTGCGAGGTGAAGGCTTTTGTGGAAGCAACCCCGATTTCCGGTCCCGCGTGCAGATAAATTCCACCGTCGGCTTCACGTGCAATACTGGAGCCGACAACATTGCAGATCGCCAGCGTCGGATGTCCCTTGCGTTTGCATTCTCGCATGGCGGCCAGAGTATCGGCCGTCTCTCCGCTTTGAGTAATGGCAAACACCAGAGTTCGGTCACTCATCGGCGGATTGCGATAACGCAGCTCGCTGGCGTATTCGACTTCGGTCGGGATGCGAGCAAATTCCTCAAGGACATACTCGCCCACAAGACCTGAATGCCAGCTTGTTCCGCAGGCTGTCAAAACGATGCGATCCACGCGTCGCAGATCTTTGGCAGTCAGATTAAGACCACCGATCACGGCGGTGGCTTCTTCGTTGTCCAGTCGCCCGCGCAGAGCGTTTTCGATTGTCGTCGGCTGCTCGTAGATTTCCTTGAGCATGTAATGTTCAAAGTTGCCAAGATCCGTGTCGGCCGCGACCTGCTCCAGTGTCTGCACACTCACGGAAACGCTGCCGGTGCTGCGATGATCAATCCGAACACCATCGGCCTGAAGCACGGCCACTTCATTATCGGAGAGGTAAACGACTTCCTTTGTATAACCGACCAGCGGGCTGGCATCGCTCGCCAGAAAATATTCGTCCTCACCGACGCCGATCACAAGCGGGCTGCCACAGCGAGCGGCGATGATGGTATCCGGAAGATCGCGAAACAGGATGCCAAGACCATAAGTGCCTTTCAGCCGATCCAGAGTTGCCGCAACGGCTCGCAGGCATGTGTCGACATCATCCGGCGCGCCGTTGAGTCGGATCTGTTCTTCCAGATTGTGGGCCAGCAAATGGGCCACCACTTCGGAGTCTGTCTGAGACCGGAACACGTAGCCCATGGTCTGCAGCTGGCGGCGAAGGATGTCGTAGTTTTCAATTACGCCGTTATGCACGATGACGACTTCTCCGTTCCCCCCGACGTGGATGGGAATTCTGGTCAGTCGTTGCGCCGTGAGTCGCCCATCGCGTATGGCCGATCCCGATGTTGCCGGTCACTGGCTGAGTTTTAAGAAGCCCGCCCAGTTCAGAAACTCGTCCCGCTTTCTTACGGATCTCAATCGCATGCGTGCCGAGGACTGCGATTCCCGCACTGTCGTAGCCTCGATACTCCAGCCGATGCAGGCCCTCCAGAAGCAGATCTGCAACCGGCCGATATCCGACGTAACCAACAATGCCGCACATGGTTTTGTCCTTCACACTTGCCTGCGTGCTGCCAAAAATCCGGCGACACTTAACCTCAATCTTTATCGGCATTACAGAATGAGGCGAATATGAAGACAGGACGACCGACCTGGGGTATCTCCCCCATTCGGCAGTTACTGCAGGCAAACGAAGCAGCGTCAGACAATGCGGTTCGTGAATCGGCAGTTCATGCGGACTTGTTGATGCGGGTCAGGGTTCGGGGAAATTCCGGGGCAGCTTCAGTGACCAGACTTCACTGCTCAGGGGCTGCGCGTGGCCTCCAGCAACCCAGATTTTGTCCTGAAAAACATAGGAGGAATGTTCGTGACGTTCTTTCCATGTGACCTGAGACTCCAGTTGGGTCCATGAGCGGCCGTCCTTTGAATACCACACGTCTCCCCAGTTTCGTGACGGGTTGTTGGACCAACCTCCAATCACCCACATGTGGTCTCGATAGGTCACCGCTGAAAACCACAAGCGCGGTGTCCATGGGGCATTTTCTGTCACCAGATCCCAATGGACACCATCCTCAGAACACCAGACATCATTCTTCGCATGGTAGTCGGGAACATAGTTGCCTCCACCCATTACCCAGATCTTGCCGTCCAGCACCACAGCCTGAAAATAAGAACGAGCTGACCATGGGGCATGCTCGGTCTCCAGTTTCCACGACTTCCCGTCGGCTGACGACCAGACGTCATTCTTCAAACTGGACTGATCGCCGAAGTAGTAGTTTTCGGTGCCGCCAAGAACCCACATCTTGCCTTTGAATTCGACCAGACCTGCGGCAATTCTGGGGCTCCAGCCGGAGGCGGGCGTTTCCAGATCCCATTGCTCTCCGTTCGTCGACGACCAGACTTCGTTCGTTGCGCCGTGGCCTTCCAGGCGGCCATTGTACCAGCCTCCCATCAGCCACATTTTGTCTTTGAACGTGACGGTCATAGGCAGGTCGCTGTACTTCCACGGTGCCGTTTCGGTCACTTTGTTCCATGTTTTGCCGTCGCCCGAGTTCCAGACGTCTCGTGGTGGAGCGGCAAAGGAATCAAACCAGCCGCCCAGGATCCAGAGCTTATCCTTATAGACAAGTTCACCGCTGGAATCGCGAGCCTGCCATTCGGCTTTGTCGGTGACTCGAACCCAGTCAAATGAATCCGTTTCGCTCTCCGTTTGAACTGTCGGCTTGGGTTCGTCAGCCGCAGTCGGCGTTTTGGAATTTGCTTCCTCTGCCGGCGAACTATAGGAAACAGCCGTTGCGATGGTGACAGCAACGGCGAACAGTGAAAGGCGTCGACGGGTATGCATTGGATCGTCCTCCGGATGGAACAAAAGTTCACAGTCTCAGCACATGCGGGCATGCACTGCATCCGGAATTTCATCCATCTGGCGGAAGACGTCAAGGTACTCAGTGTTCAGGTGGCGTGTTACCTCGGCCTGACTTCCTACTCCATCACGGAGAAGTAATTCAGCACAGCCGCATCGAATGCCTCCGGGCTCAGCTGCAGCGGGACCGAATGATATTGGCAGTAGTTGCGCACCTGAAGGAGCAGGTCGCGCGGCTGACACAGGCGAAACGGACGTTTAATGGCCTTGTAGTGCGTGGCGATCAGATAGCTGATGGAGCCCTGATCATACGGAAAGCCGAGCTTGTCGCACATGATGCGAAACAGATCACGGAACTCGGCTTCTGAAGGATCGGGCACTTCAATCTTGTACGGAATACGACGCAGGAACGCTCCGTCGACCAGATCTTTGGGTTCCAGGTTGGTTGAGAATATGATCAGCTGATCAAAGGGGATCTGAATCTTTTTGCCGTTCGGCATGTTCAGAAAGTCGTACCGTTTTTCCAGCGGCACGATCCATCGGTTCAGAAGCATGTCAACAGGCATCTTCTGACGACCGAAGTCGTCGATAACCAAAGTGCCACAGTTGCTTTTGACCTGCAGCGGTGACTCGCAGATCCGCGATGTCGGGTTCAGGGATATTTCCAGTTCGTTCATCGTCAATTCACCACCCGCAATCACAGTCGGGCGTTTGACCTGGACCCAGCGACGATCGATATCCTGTGAATCCATCAGGCTGGCGATCTGGCTCTGATCTTCGACGGCCTCGTGAACCGCCGGATCGTAGATTCGCATGATGTCGCCTTCGATGGCGATTGCGCGGGGAATCCAGACCGTCGTGCCGAAGGCCTCTGTGACTCGTTCTGCGATGCTTGTTTTACCGTTCCCTGGTTCGCCGAACAGAAACATCCCGCGGCCGGAATTGATGGCCGGTCCAAGACGGTTCATCATGGCTTCGTTAATAATCAGGCCCTTGAAAGCGCGACGCAGATCGTCTTTCGTGACAATCTGACCGGCGATCGTCTGAGCACTCACGGAAGCGACATAGTCTTCGAGAGAAATCGGCACTGCGCCAAAATAGGTGCATTCTTCGGCATACCGACGGGCTCGCTCGCGTCCGGATTCGGTGATCACAAACTCTGAGTCACCAGTCGATGTGGTGCCTGCCAGGTCAATGTGCTTGTCCTGACGCAGCTGCTTGAGCATCGGTTCAATGACTTTGAAAGGCAGCTTTGTCTGACTGGCGATTTTGCGGCTGGTCTCAAGCCCGACCTGAAACAGGAACCGCATGATGATCTTTTCGATCATGACGGGCGGAACGCCGGTTTCGCGCATCGAGCGTGGTTGGCGTGGGACGAAGCCTTCCGTCGACTTTCCATGGTCTCTACGTTCGACTGCTGGCTCACCGAGCAGCATGTTGACGCGATTAAAAAGTTCGTCGAGACCTTCACTGGCAGATTCTTTTCTCGAAGACGGAGTGATGGACACGCGACTGATCCCTTCAAACTGCGATGTATGAGAGACGCTTCACAAAGAACTCTGCACCGGAATCGTGTTGGGCATGAACGACCGATTCCGAGAGTGATGGCATCCCGGTGTATACAGGATCTACGTCACAGGGAATTGAAGGTCAAACCCTGTTGCCGGCCATCGACATTTGAGCAGAATGGAACGCGTTGACGGTTTGGTTGTGCGACTTTTGCGTGCGCAGTACAACTCTTCGGCGAAATCCCTACAGCTGCAACAAGTGCGATAATTGATTCAGAGCGTCCGATAATATCAGGGCGGGACTTCATTAAGTGATTGAATGCGAACCACTGTGCAGGATCATCGGCCAGTCCATTCGCAAGTTCGGAGTGATATCTGGCGGCTCGGTTTCGACGACGCTTGTTCAGCTTCGAACCACACTGCACGATGTCACAGACGTACGGGAACCAGAAGCCGACTCTGGGAATTCTTGACATGTCTGGACAGATCAATGCTGCGTCCTGATCATTTGCTTCATGTTTCCTTCGTTCAATTTTTTAACGAGTATCCTCAATGAAGTTTGCCCTCTGCCATGAGTTGTACGAAAACACAGACTGGGCCACTCAATGCCATCTTATGGCTGAAGCTGGCTACACGGGAATCGAAGTGGCCCCGTTCACAATCTCACTGGACCTCGCCTCGGTTCCAGTCTCCGTGTTTGAAGAGATGAAGAACGAAGCCGCGCGAAATGGATTGGAAGTGATCGGCTTGCACTGGATGCTGGCTAAAACGACCGGCCTGTATCTGACGAGCCCTGATGCTGCAATTCGCAGGAAAACAATTGAGTATTTGCGATTGCTGGCCCGTGTCTGTCGCCACCTTGGCGGCCAGATCATGGTGTTTGGATCGCCTATGCAGCGCAACCTGTTGCCTGGTGTGACACGAGAACAAGCGGCCGATTTTGCCGTTGAAGTCTTTCAGGAAGTGACTGACACATTTGCAGAGCAGCAGGTAACGCTCTGCCTGGAGCCACTGACGCTGAAGGAGACCAACTTCATCAACACATGTGATGAGGCGATGGAGATCATTCAACGCGTCGATCATCCGACCATCATGCTGCATCAGGATGTCAAAGCGATGTTGGGCGCAGAGATGGAGTCGGTACCCTCATTGATCGATCGTCACAAAAATTTTTGCAAACATTTTCATGTCAACGACACCAATCTGCTTGGTCCGGGCATGGGAGAAACGGACTATCATCCCATCCTGAAGGCGCTCATTGAGTCTCAATACAAGGGCTGGGTCTCGGTCGAAGTCTTCGACTATAAGCCCGGCGCGCAGCACATTGCAGTGCAGAGTATTGAGTACATGAAAAGGGTGTTGAAGGATCTGCACCTCGATGGAATCACTGAGTGATTCGTGCCGTGAAGACTCTGTCATCAGGATGAGAAAAACACAATAAAAAACAGTGTTTTTGAACCGTGATGCAATGTTGAGGGCAGGCTGTGATGAGTCTGAAGATCGCTCTTTGAAGCGCGTGATGGGCCTCTTGTGAAGATACTTTTTCGGCGTTGAACAATGATGTCAGATGATCATTGATGAGTTGCCTGAAGCCTCTGATCAGACGGTCTTGTCGGTGTTCATCATAAAGCTCAACGGGACTCTGTGAGAGCCTTGCAAAGTCTGCTGATGAGGGGCAAAAAAAAAGTTTGCATGAGCATGGGAAACACGCGGAACAGTCTTGCGTTATTCATTCGATCACCTACGATTCCGAACACCAACAGCAGATTCTTGTTGTTTGTAAATCGGATGGACGTGGCGAAGGAAATGCCTAACAGCGGACTTCAAGACGGACATCAGCAAAGAATGGAATCTGTGTCATCTTTGTCATGGGGACATTGATGAACTGATGTTTTGGTCCGTGGTTGCTCCTGTTTGTTTTTAAGCCCGGTAAGCTGCGGCAGGACGGCCACTCAAGTTCAAATTTTTTTGGAGGAACGTACTGTGGCAAAGAAAGCTGCTAAGAAGGCCGCGAAGAAAGTTGCAACCGCAAAGCCAGCTGCAAAGAAGGCTGCTAAGAAGGCTGCTAAGAAGGCTGCTAAGAAGAAGTAGTCTTCTGACTTCTTCGGAAATCTTCCGGCGGCTGGTAGTGCAAACTACCAGCCGTTTTCGTTGCGCTGCGAAGAAATTTGTTTTGCCACTTAAGCGATTGAAGCCTGTTTCCCCCGTGTTTTCTGACATTCTGGTGGAAGCAATGGGCTCTCGCCTGACTCGACCGCCCTCTATGCTGCCCCGCATGATGCATTGCTAAAAGCGTTTCTCGCTGTCGCCCTCTTCTGCTGTGATTGGTGATTAGTCTGCCCCTGAATCGTATCGAGATCACCGTGGTCCGTTTCGTTTAGACACGTCTGACTTCACGTGTGAACGCTGACAAGGGATGACACGTTCCTGCGTTCGCCGGCACATGAAACATGAGCATCGACATGGTGCACCGCACCGCGAAACTGGCTGCGCCGTGTGACCATGCTTGTTCCTTCGTTGCTGGCTGTCAGATCGACCGTTGGCTGGGCTCATTGCGGCAGCGCGGAGAACCGCGCCCTCTTCGAGTCGGATTAATCGTAAGCAAGCTCGGCTGAGACCAAATCAACAGACCGCTTGCAAGAGTCCGACGATGACGGGCTCTGCCGCTTGCACGTCGCCGTTGCTGACAGGATGAAGGTTCAGTTGCTCCACCGGGTTGTGGTTCTTTACCGGCATTCCTTCCCGGAGAGGGTCAAATTGACTTTTGCTTCCATCAACAATGTTTAGCATGCATCTCCCGCCATCCGTTCAGGTTTCTCCTGCCCTTTGAGTATCCGCTCTATGACTCGTAAAACTGATCCTCTGGTGCATTCGTCGTTTCGAGAAGCGCTGATTGTCACGTGCATCTGGCTGACTGCCGCCATCTGGTCCATCACCGTTTGCTATCGGATGGGATATCACCGATCGGCCGAAGATCTGAAGCTTGTCTTTGGGTTTCCCGACTGGATCTTCTGGGGGATCGTGGTGCCCTGGGCCGCCTCAACAGTGGTTTCGATCGTCTTTGGCCTTGTCTTCGTTCACGACGGGGATCTGGGTAAGGATGTGGAAGACGCAGATGATCTTGGACTGGGAGGTTAATCATGATTGAACTTACAAGCCTGTTATTGCTTCCCGTATTGTTCGCCGCCGATGGAGCCGCCATTCCCAGCGTGGGCTATGGCGCCATGGCAATGCTGATTCTCTTCATTGCCGGATCCATGTGGATCGGTGTGATGGCCAACAGAGTCACTGAGAAAAGTGGCTTCATGAAAGGCTTCTTTCTCGGCAATCGAGGACTGGGAGCCTGGGCGTTGGCTCTCACAGCCACCATCCAGAGCGGCGGGACGTTCATGGGTTTTCCTTCGATGGTATATTCACACGGCTGGATTGTGGCCTTGTGGATCGGTAGTTACATGGTGGTCCCGGTCACTGGCTTTGGCATTCTGGGGAAGCGTCTGGCTCAGCTAAGTCGCCGCACGGGAGCGATCACCGTTCCGGATTTGTTCAGGACTCGCTTCAGCAGTCCAGCTCTGGGCCTGACCTGCACGATCTTCATTCTGCTGTACCTGTCTTTCATGATGTTCGCTCAGTTCAAGGCGGGGGCCATCGTGATTCAGCTCGCATGGCCAGGTGGCGGCGAGCTGTCGCTGTCAGAAGACACGGTGACGGTTTCGGAAACCCGATATCACGTTGGGCTGCTGGTGTTTGCCATCACCGTTGTGGGATACACGCTGATGGGCGGGTTCCTGGCGGCTGTGTGGACGGACCTGTTTCAGAGCCTGCTGATGTTTATTGGCGTAATGATCTTACTTGTGGCGTCTTTAAACGCTGCGGGCGGGCTTGAGCAGGCAACGCGAACGTCGCTGGCCAATACGGGTCCCGGCTTTGTGTCAGGTCCGGGATTCATGGCCGACGGCTCGTCGCACGAGTTTCTTCCGCTATCGCTCGCGATTTCGTTTTTCGTCGTATGGATCTGGGGCGGAGTGGGAGCTCCGGCGGGGCTGGTTCGTTTGATGGCCAGTCAGAACACGAACGTCATTCGCCGCTCGATCTACCTGCTCAGCATTTACAATATGGGCATCTATTTGCCTTTGATTGTGATCTGCATTTGCGGACGGGCGCTGATTCCGTCGCTGGAAAGCACAGATCAGATCATTCCGCGAATGGCGATCATGACGACCAGCGAATGGCCGGGCGGATCATTCGTGGCCGGACTGATTCTTGCTGCTCCGTTCGGTGCCGTGATGGCGACAGTCAGTTCGTATCTCGTTGTGTTGTCATCAGGTGTGGTTCGCGACATTTATCAGCGGCTGATTCGTCCCGACGCCGACCGTGATCATCTGCGGCGAGTTGCCTGGGGCACGATGATTGTTGCCGGGATCATTTCCGTCGCAGTCAGCTGGTATCCCGTCAACTATCTTCAGGCCTTCATTATTTTCAGCACGTCAGGAGCAGCGGCCACGTTTCTTGTTCCCGCTCTGATGGCCTGTTATTGGCGGCGAGCAACAACAACCGGCGTCTTCGCAAGCATGATCAGCGGCGCACTCGTTGTGCTGGCTTTGTACCTGACCGGGATCTTTTCCCTGATTCCGCAGCAGGCGATTGGTGCGGCTACCAAGTTTCGACCCTATTATCTCCTTGGCTTTGAACCGCTGATCTGGGGGATTCTGGTTTCTTCAGTGTGCGGTGTCGTTGGCAGTCTTCTGAGCCCGCCGATGGATGAAGAACTGGTTTCTCGCATGTTCGACGAACTGCCTGGCACTGGTGACGCAGCCGGCGCTAACGCTGGCGGTGGATCTTTGGGATCAGCGCAGGGGCCAGCTTAACGTGGTCCGGGTAGGAAGCATGCGGCAGGCACAATTCGTGAAAGCAGGTGTCCAGATCTGCCAAAAGCCGTGCCACATCAATTCCGCCCAGTGACGGAGAAAATGAGCTCATGTAAGCCCGGCTGGAGAGACTCATCCGCCGGGCTCCACCCAGGTTTCCTTCTTCAAAGTGAAACAGGGCCACCGCCGCCTGAATGAGCCCCTGGAAAAAGGGTTTCTCCGAGCAGAGTTGTTCGCCCCAAAAATCTTCCAGCACATCGTGGCAGGCAAAGAATTCGCCTTCGTTGAACAGACGAATTCCTTCATCAATGCGCGGGTCGCTGAAGTCGCAGGTGCTCATGGCCGATGCGTCATTTCTGTTAATCGGTTTCATTATGAAGCACTGAAGTCAGAAAATCCTGGCCGCCTGTCATTCCGTATCCCATGTGACAGTCTTCCGGACATCCGCTGCATTCATCGCCCAGAGAATCTTTGTAGCCGCCGTTTCCTGGAAGTTCGACAATCACCGGCCGCTTCTTCTCCGGAGACCCTTTCCTGAGGAACGTGTAGGGCTGCTGCCTGTCCGTGCCGTTCACTACGCGGCTTCTGTGACACGCCTTGCGATTACGATGACCGCTTTTCCCGAGACTCGCACAAAGAGAATCACGCGAGGTGCTTCTTCGCCGGTTGGAAGCTGCCTGCGAACCGCATCGGCTTCCGTTGGAATCCGGCGACATTTGACTTCATAGTGTTTCGACGCACATGTCTTCAGATGCTGTTTCAGAGTCTTCAGGTTATTGGGCAGAACCGCTTCGACCTGAAAGCCGGTGACAAACCCCGTCTGAGGCAGTCTGTCGGCTGTCAGATATTCCTCTTCGGGATCCAGCCGCAGCAGCTGATTCTGTTCGGCCATGACATCCAGAAGTCCCGATCGTACGATGGCCGGGTCCGGGTCAAACAGGAACGCGCCAACTTCCGTTGTTGTGTTGGTCCATGCCGACAGCGGATCTTCACTGATGGATTCCCCGGTCGGCAGAATGGTGGCGCGAAAAATGTGTTCACCGGCCAGTGATCCAAACCAGACCGTGGCTTCACGGCATTCTCCATTGAGACTGATCAGTTCAATTTCGCAGCCCGGAAATTTCTGCTGAAAATTACTGGCCGGTCCGATCTTGATCCCGCCGCCGACGGCTGTGCGAGTCAGCTTCTGCATCCATTCCAGATTGGGCTGATACTGTTCCAGCCGTTTGGTGGGACGATCACTGTCCGCGCGTCGGTCAGGGTCGACATGAACAATCTCGCCCGACCAGCTGACGTCTGAAACGTCCTGACATCGGGATTCAAATCGTTCTGAATGCCCCCAGATGTCGGCATTCCAGGCGGCGCGCACGCACATGGACGGTGAGTTATCGACGGCGATCACGTTCGTGAACGCCGCGATGCTGGACGCATCGACGCCAATCCCGCAGCATAGATCGAATACTCGCGGAGCATTCTGAAATCGTCCGGCTTTGTGGCGAGCCACTTCCCACGCGGTGCATTGTTCGAGGCCAACACGAGTCAGCCAAAGTTGCTCAGCCTGCGGCAGATGGCCGGCCGCTTTTGTGCGCGCTTCGTGAACAGCCAGGGCGGCTCGCACGAGTTCGTGATCAAACTGGTCCCGCAGTTTCTTTTGCCCGGCCAGTTCCAGAGTTGTACTCCGAGCGATCAGCTCAAAAATTTCCGGAGTCGCTTTCAGTCTGAGCAGCAGATCTGTTTCTGCGTCGGCTCGTTCCAGATTCACATGCGTCATCAGCTGGATTTCTTTTTCATACGAACAATGCCATCCCAGTCCGGCGGCGCTTTGCGGTCCTGTTGTGTAATCATCATCGACAAATAGTCCTGGGCACGGTCTTCGGCCGGCATCCGATGCAGGTACTTCCATGCATCGGCCCATTTTCCGGCGATGAAAGAGGTCACACCCTTTTCAAAGTCGGACAGATGCTGATCGGTCAGCATCGGCAGACGTTCCTCCGAAGGAACCAGCTCACTGACCATCAGCGTGCGGTCCATTCCGTAAGGCAAGACCTGTAGCAACCTGCGAACTCGCCCTTCTGCGGGCGACATTTTCTGGCGAATCTGCTGGTCGAGGAACTCATCAATGAGCACCGAAACGTGCAGTTCGCGAGTCATACTTTCGAGCCGGCTGGCCAAATTTACGACGGGCCCAAAAACCGTGACTTTAACCTGTTCCCTGGTTCCAATCTTACCCGCGACCGCCCTGCCATGCGCGATTCCAATGCTGGTTTCAAAGTCTTTCAACGGATTGGTGGGATCGGCCTGAGCTTTGGCAAACTCTTCACGAATTGCCAGAGCCGCTCGGCAAGCATTTAAAGGCGATTCTTCGGAACTAATGGGCCAGCCCCAGAATCCCAGAGCCGCGTCGCCCTGAAAGTCGCCAGTCACGCCACCAAATCGAAGAATCTGACTGGTCATGACCTCCAGCGCAAGACTCACTCGCTCCAGCAGCCCCGTCAGATTATTGGACTCCTCTTCTGCTCGATGGCTGAATCCGCGCAAATCGCAGAAGAGAACGGTGACATCACACTCACGAGGCTCCAGCAAAGATGTGTCCAGATCACGCCCAAGCGCTTCCAGAATCGGCGGAGAAAAAAATTGTCGCAGCCCGGACTGCTGACGTTCAAGACGTCGCTGTCGCTGAAGCGAACCGACGATGTCGGCAATGAACTCCGTAAACTTGATGTCGGCGTGCAGTCGGCGTTCGCCCGCAGCCAGACTTTCCGGTTCGCTGCGGCCTGTGATATACAAAGCGCGATCGCTGCTGAGATCCGTGAACGGTGTGCAAAACGCCCATCCGTAACCAGCGACCTGTGTGTATTGCGGGTTGCCGGTCTGAACCGCATCCCAGACGTGCAGAACGGTCGTCTGCTGTTCCATCGCATTGGAAATCAGCCGCACGCTCGGCTGCATCAGGGTGCCCGTTTCAAAACGCTGTTCCTGATGAAACACACGAGGCCGAAGGTTTTCTGATAAACCGACAATCGCAACACCGTCCGCATTCTGAATGCCCGCCAGCAACAGGCTCGACAATCTCACGTGCAGGTCGCGTTCCACCCCGGACTCACGAATCACCGCCGGCAGGCTGGTCAGAACTTCGATGCGTTTGGCCGCGTCGTCATAACGGACTCGCTGCAACTGCTGGCGGTCAATCGCCAGTTGCTGAACGACTCCACTGCCGGGCGAATCGGATTGCGTCACCTGCTGCAACTCAAACCGCGTCGACCCAATCACAAATGACTGACCAGAAGAAAGCTTGACTCGGGCAACTTCGGAACCGTCCACAAACACCGCATTGGATGCATCCGACAGCCGTGTGATCTCTGCCCCATGAATGTCGACAGCAAGCTCCACATGGCGACGGGAAATGCGATCGTCCCAGGTTGTCTGCAGGCACGCATCATCAGCTCGGCCCAGGACGTAGCTGCTGTCTCTGACGAGAAGAAATTCGCGGTCGAGTCTGCGTCCGTCATAAAAAGCAAGAAGGCGAAACATGGCGCGTAGATTTCGATTGAAGGGGGTTCTGCATCGGGGATCGTTTTTCTCCCGTCACGCGTGACAGAGAACGTGCATGGTCCTCGAACGCTGACGGGTCGACAAGCCTTCGGATCAACATCCCTGATAACCGGTGCATGTCAGCTTTAGTCGGGCCGATGGCGAGTTGGAAAAGGTCAGTCGAGGAAATGGTATCCACAACCCGACCAGCGGGACGACCAAAGACCGTCGCTGACCCCATTCTGCTTTGCAAAGGCCTCCTACTGGCTCGTCCAGCAGGAGCCAAAGTTTTACAGTTAACGACCGGTCTTCCGAACACGTCGCCGGTTGGCTTGCCCAACCGGAACGAAAGTTCTGCTTGACGCGTAGAACGGTTTAAAGGATTGAGAACGACGGCACATCGTGCCGGGTGAACCTTCGCTTCCTGCCGGGCGAGCCGGCATGGGGAGCCGGTTTTGTCGGGCTCGTTTGCTAACTTCAAAACTTGCGCTCATGTCGGGCAAGCCAACATGGGGCGAGAAGTGATCTGGCTCGTGGAACGAGCCCAGCGCGTAGCGGGTCGCGGTGGTTAAGGGCGTCGTGGCCTGCGACAGTGATTCGGCTCGTGGAACGAGCCCAGCGCGTAGCCCCATGCTTCAGCGTGGGGCACGGTGGGACAGCCAGTGTCCGCCGTGGAACGGCGGAAGCAACCCCGGCGGCTCAACTGCCGCTCTTTGTTGCGGCCGTATCCACGGCCGAGATGATTTAGACGCGATTCAAACCCCACGCTGAAGCATTGGGCTACGCGCTGCCGCCGCATCCGCGGCGAAGAGGATAGGTGCAGGAGCGCTTCAAGGCGTTTCCCGTTCAGTCCCATGAGCACTATCTGACTGTGCTGCGTGGAGCGAAATCGGCTGCGGGCGAAGATGGTCAAGCGAAGCCAGGACTGGCAGTGGTCCAGCCTGAAACCGACGGCTCGCAGCGGCCCTGACGGATTGCTTTGCGACGGGCCGATCCTTAAACCCGCTCAATGGAATAAACCCGCTCAATGGAAT
>JBDNHX010000176.1:0-23344 GCA_041688565.1 Planctomycetaceae bacterium | reverse complement strand
TCACAATGCCTGGCTGTCACAAGCCGGGCTTCTTTTCTTTACGCCGAAAACAGCGGCACGTGCGAGTCAATCGCGATGAAGATTTTCCAACCCGTTCTCTGGGCGACGCTTGTCGCAATTTTCTGTCCTGGTCTTCCATTGCCTGCCGTCGCGGCGACGCTGAAGCTGACCGGGCAGACCATGGGAACTTATTACTCGATTGTTATCGACGGAGCTGAAGAATCTGCTGGATCGGCAGTGACCGCGGAGGTGGAAGCATGCCTGGCCGACGTCAATCGGCAGATGTCGACCTGGGATCCTGAGTCCGAGATTTCTCAGTTCAACAGGCTGGAGAGCACGGACTGGTTTGCTGTAAGTCCACAGTTTGCCGAGGTCGTGCAGGAGTCTCTGAGAATTCATCTGCTGACAAACGGAGCGTTTGATCCCACGGTGGCACCACTGATTGATCTGTGGGGTTTTGGCAGCAGAAAGCCTCGCAAGTTTCCAACGCAGGAAGAAATCGATGCGGCAAAACAGTCGGTCGGGATGCAGTTTGTTGAGGCTCGTATGGACCCGCCTGCAATCCGCAAGAATCGACGCACCGTTTCCCTGAACCTTTCAGCGATTGCGAAGGGTCATGGTGTCGACCGAGTTTCTTTGCTGCTGAAGTCCCTTGGGTACCCGTCGCATGTTGTTGATATCGGCGGCGAAAATCGTGCGGGCGTCGCTAAGGCGGGAGGAGGCCGCTGGCGACTGGGAGTGGAATCTCCGCTGGAGACTTCGGGCGAGCTTCAACGAGTGGTTGAGATTGTGGAAAAGTCGGTCGCTACCTCGGGCGACTATCGCAACTATTTTGAGATGGACGGGGTTCGATATTCTCACGCGATCGATCCAGTCACCGGCCGGCCGGTTGTGAATCCGCCGGCCTCCATTTCCGTTATAAGCGACTCATGCATGACGGCCGACGCTCTGGCCACGGGACTGCTGGTTCTGGGTACGGAGAAGGGCATCGCTCTGGCCCGAGAGCAAAACCTGTCGGTCCTGTTTCTGGACGTTGTCGGGAAACCCGAGCAGAAGGTTGTGGAAACGGCTTCCGGGGAATTTAGTCAGGAATCTGCAGGAGTTGAGGCCCCGGCTGTCAGCGACAAGGAATCTTCGGAAAGCTCATGGGTGCCCTTTGTTGCCGCTCTGGTCATCTTTCTGCTCGCCGTGTCAGGGATGTCCATCGGTGTGCTTCTAAAAAATCGGGAGCTGAAAGGAAGTTGCGGAGGGTTGGCCTCAATGCCCGGTCAGGATGGGAAATCCATCTGTGAATTATGCACAGTTCCCAAAGACCAGTGTTCAATGCCTGAAGTGAGAGCCCGTCTGGCTCAGGACGCAGACGACGAAACCGAGCAGCAGTCCCCCAGCTCGAAGCCTTAAACTAAAACATGGGAGGGCTTGAGGGGCTGGGGCTTTAGGGAGAGTCGATATTTCAGTCCTCAATTCTCAGCGGGGCGAGAGGTTGCTGGCATCTTGGAGTTTTCTGAAGTGTCTGTCAGAATACGGAGAATGGGAAAAATCTTTTCCCGAAGTGCTGGGCTGTTTGTTTTGCTGCGGGGCGTTCATCATACGGCGGTGGGATTTCATCGTCGCAGCCCCGGGTTTCCTCCTTTTGTGGTCGGTCTTCTTCGATGCCTTTAACTGCTGTTGATAATCTGGAAGCCGAATCGGCCGAACGCGAATACGTCTGGACGCTGAACTTCGGTCCGCAGCATCCGGCGACGCATACCACACTGCGGCTGGTGTTGACGCTGGATGGCGAGCGCGTTCTGAATGCTGTGCCTTACATTGGCTATTTGCACAGCGGGTTCGAAAAGCTTGGCGAGCATCTGGACTTCAATCAGTATGTGACCATCGTCGACCGCATGAATTACCTGTCGCCGCTGGCCAATGAAATTTCCTGGCATCATGCGGTTGAAAAGCTGCTGAACATCGAATTGACGCCGCGCTGCAAGTATCTGCGAACGATTCTTGCTGAGCTGATGCGGATGCACGACCACCTGCTGAACGTTGGGACCACGGCGCTCGACCTGGGTGGCTTTACCGCGTTTCTGTATTTCTTCCAGCAGCGTGAGCACATTTACGACATCGTGGAAATGGCGTCAGGCCAGCGATTTCATACCAGCTACACGCGCGTGGGCGGTGTCCTGTTCGATGTGAACACAGACTGGATCAATCAGGTTCGCAAGTTCATTCGCGAGTTCCCGAAAGTCTATGACGATGTGGATCGTCTGCTGACGAAGAATCGAATCTTCGTCGATCGAACAAAGGGCATTGGTTATCTGAGCCCGGAAGATGCTGTGAATTTCGGGGCCTCGGGGCCAATGGCGCGAGCCAGCGGAATTGAGCGCGATCTGCGCCGCGACGAGCCGTATCTGGCGTACGAAGATCTGGATTTTGAGGTGGTCTGTTCCAAGGGTGGGGATTGCTATTCTCGCTATCTGGTGCGGATGCGCGAACTGCTTGAAAGTCTGAAGATCATCGAGCAGGGGATTGAGAATATTCCTTCCGGCCCGGTCAACATTGCTGTGGACAGCGACATTGTGCTGCCCGCAAAGCCAGCCGTTTATCGCAGTATCGAAGGGCTGATTCAGCACTTTGAAGTGATCATGCCGAACAAGGGTTATCCAGTTCCTCGCGAACAGGTCTATGCGGCCACGGAATCTCCGAACGGCGAGCTGGGCTTCTTCATCGTGGGGAACGCAGAGACGCGAGCCTATCGTGCCAGGACTCGCCCGCCGTCTCTGATTCACTTTTCGATGTTCCCGCATCTGATCAAGGGGCATCAGCTGAGTGACGTCGTGGCTGTACTGGGAAGTCTGAACATTATTGCCGCGGAACTTGACCGATAGTCCGATTTTGGGGTGTGGCGAGCGGAGCGACGTCACACTGGTGCTTGTTCCGAGGCTCCTGCCTCCACTGGAGTGTTCGGAGGCGGGAGCCTCCGGACAGTGCGTTCCAGGGCTGGAGCCCTGGAACGAGTTTGTAAAAGGTGATTAGACATGAGTGTTCTGAGCGAAGAACTCAAAGAGCAGATTCGGGCGACTTTCCTGAAGTATCCGAACAAGCGCGCGGTGACATTGCCGGCGCTGCACATGGTTCATGATGCGATGCGGGAAGTCTCAACGGGAGCGATTGTGGAAATCGCCGAGCTGCTGGAGCTTCATCCTTCAGAAGTACACGACACGATGTCGTTTTACAACTTCTTCAAGGACGAAAAGCACACTCTTGGAAAGCACCGAGTCTGGGTCTGCCGCAGTATCTCCTGCATGCTGCGTGGTGGTGAAGAAGTTCTGGAAAAGGTGTGCGAAAAATTCCATGTTCACCCTGGTCAGACGTCCGCAGACGGCAAGGTGACACTGGAGTTTGCTGAGTGTCTGGGTGCCTGTGAAGGGGCGCCGTGTATTCTGGTGGATGATGAGTGTCATATGGATATGACTGCCGAGTCCGTTTCGGCTTTGATTGAAAAGATGTGAGGACAGTTGTGGCTAAATTCGAACCTGTTCTTTTTGCTCGAATCAATAAGCCGGACAGTACGTCGATTAAGACCTACAAAGCCGATGGTGGTTATGCGCGGATCAAAGAGATCCTGAGCATGGCGCCGGCTGATGTGACCAGTGTGGTGAAGGATGCGGGCCTGCGTGGTCGAGGCGGTGCGGGGTTTCCGTGCGGTCTGAAATGGACGTTTCTCCCGAAGGATCATCCAGGTCCGATTTATCTGTGCATCAATGCGGATGAGAGCGAGCCGGGCACGTTCAATAATCGCATTCTGATGGAGAAGGATCCTCATCAGCTGATCGAAGGCATCATGATTGCCTGCCGTGCGATTCGCTCCAACACTGCTTATCTGTACCTGCGGTATGAGTATGGCCGCAGCTACAGAACTCTGGATGCTGCGATCAAAGAATGTTATGCGGCCGGATTGCTCGGAAAGAACATTCAGGGCACTGATTTTAATCTCGACATTGTGCTGCATCGTGGTGCCGGTGCTTACATCTGTGGCGAAGAAACTGGCCTGATCGAAAGTCTGGAAGGCAAGCGAGCCTGGCCTCGTATCAAGCCACCGTTTCCTGCCATCGAAGGTTTGTTCCGCAAGCCAACGATTGTGAACAATGTTGAGACGCTGTGCTGCGTGACTCAGATTCTGTATCGCGGTGGCGAGTGGTTTAAGTCTATCGGAGTGCCGCCGGATCCGAACAATCCGCGGGATCCTGGCAGTTATGGTCCAAAGCTGTACTGCGTCAGTGGCCATGTGAATAAGCCCTGTTGTGTGGAACTGCCGCTGGGCGTGACGGCTCGAGAGTTGATTGAGGAACATGCCGGGGGAGTCTGGAAAGGCCGCAAGGTTAAGGCCGTAGTGCCGGGTGGGATCAGCATGGGGTTCATGACCGAAAAGGAACTGGACACTCCGCTCGACTTTGCCGGGCCTGGCAAGGTTGGCTGTCTGGGTCTTGGAACAGCAGCCGTTGTGGTCATTGATGACCAGACGAGTATGGTCGACGTGCTGTTTAACTGCTGCCGATTCATGTCGCACGAATCGTGCGGACAGTGTACTCCTTGTCGCGAAGGGACCGCCTGGATGACAAAAATCCTGACGCGTATTCGAGCGGGGCAGGGGCGGCTTGAGGATCTGGATCTGCTGATGGAAGTTGCCGGTTCGATGGGCATCATTCCGGGAACAACAATTTGCGGACTGTCTGACGGAGCTGCCTGGCCGGTGAAAAACGCAATCAGCAAGTTCCGAATCGATTTTGAAGAATATATCAACAGTAAGCGAGCGACGATGACGTCTGCTCAGCAGCTGATGGAAGTGCACTGAGAATTTGAAGTCTCAGATTTCAAATTTGAAATTCAGGACCAGGTATCGGTATGGCAACGGTCATTGTAAACGGTAAAGAAGTTGAGATCGGCGCAAGCGAACGGCTGAACTGCATTCAGGCAGCGGCGAAGGCTGACGTTGAGATTCCCGCCTATTGCTGGCATCCAGAATTGTCGGTGGTCGCGAGCTGCCGTATGTGCCTGGTGGAGGTCGGTGACAAAAAGCCCGACGGCACTGTGGCCATGCAGCCAAAGTTGGTCCCGGGCTGCCAGACGCCTGCGAAGGACGGCACGGTTATTATTTCGGACAGTCAGAAGGTGAAAGATGCCCGCAAGGCAACTCTGGAATACCTGCTGCTGAATCATCCGCTCGACTGCCCAACATGCGATCAGGCGGGTGAGTGTTATCTACAGGATTACAGTTTCAATTACGGTCGCGGTTACAGCCGGCTCAATGAACCTAAAAATATAAAGCCGGATAAAACGTACATTGGCGATCAGATCACGCTCTTCACAGACCGCTGCATCATGTGTACTCGCTGCGTGCGATTCACTCGCGAGATCAGTGGATCGGCGGAGCTGCAGGTTGTCAGCCGCGGCTCGCATGAAGAGATCGATATTTTTCCCGGATATCCGGTCAACAATCCGCTTGCCGGAAATGTTGTGGATCTCTGCCCTGTGGGCGCGTTGTGCAGCAAAGACTTTTTGTATCAGCAGCGCGTCTGGTGGCTGAAGAGCAAGGACTCTGTTTGTCCTGGCTGCAGTACGGGCTGCAGCATTCATGTCGACCAGAATGAAGAACGAGTCTACCGTCTGCGTCCTCGTCCCAACGAAAAAGCTCAGGGACACTTCATGTGTGACGAAGGCCGTTTCGGCTGGAAATACACGCACTCTGACCAAAGATTGGCTTCTCCGGAAGTTCGCACCAACGGTCACGTTTCGTCGAGCGACTATGACGTTGTGGTGTCTTCGGTGCGATCGACGTTGAAAAAGGCCGCTCAGGGGAAGGGCAGGATTGCTGCTGTGCTGTCGCCATGGATGACGGTTGAGGAAGCTTACCTGCTGGGCAGTTTCCTGAAGAGTCTTTCGGCTTCGGTGACGCTTGCGATGGGCCCTGTTCGGATTCAAGGCGCAGACGATCAGTTCCCGAAAGATGTCAAAGGCCGGGTCGTTGAGCCTGTGAAGTTTACGATTCACGCGGAAAAAGCGCCGAATCGAGTGGGTGTCGAAGCCGTGTTGAATCACTTCTCCGCGGAAGTGATGCCGTTTGAAGAACTGCTGCGGCTTTCATCAGCCGGCCAGTTTGCGGCCGTCTATCTGGTGGGTGGTGATCCGGAAGGCTGGATCAGCGAGATGCAGGCGGAAGCGTTCAGCAAGATCGAAACTGTGATCGTGCAGGACATCCTGCCGTCCGCGGTTCTGAAGCATGCCACTCACGTTTTGCCGTCTGGCACGTTTGTGGAACGCGAAGGCGTGTTTGTGAATTTCAAAGGGCTGGCTCAACTGATTCATCGATCTGTGCGTGGTCCCGACGGGACTCGTCCTGACGGTCGGTTGCTGTGGGAACTTGCTGAGCGTCCGGGACTGGTTCAGACGGAAGTCCTGCGAAAAGAAATTGCTGCGACAATTCCGGCTCTTGCTGCGATCGGCGGCGAAGGTTTGAAGGGGCAAGGCGTGTTGCTGGAAGAAATTATCGTCGCTGTGTGAAAAATGGCGAGCGGCAGGGCTGCCTTCAAATGGTACCGAATTTAATAAAGTAGGCGTCACTCTCCGAGTGACGAAGGCCGCCAGAGGCGGCCCGCGGCATTCATCACTCGGAGAGTGATGGCGACTATGAACACCAATCGACTGCCATTGGGTTGACGCCCTGCGGTTGGCCGAATGAGGACACTAATATCTATGCCAGAGCTATTGATCACTCTTTTGACCATTGGTGTCGTCGTCGGGGCGATTCCAGGGGTTTGTAATTATCTGATTCTGCTGGAACGCAAGTTGTCTGCGTGGATGCAGGATCGTATCGGTCCTAATCGTGTGGGGCCAATGGGATTGTTTCAGCCTCTGGCGGACGGCATCAAGCTGTTGCTGAAGGAAGATGTGATTCCGCCTCACGTGGACAAAGTGCTTTATGTGATGGCACCTGCCCTGTCAGTCTTTACGGCCATGATGGCATTTGCCGTCGTGCCGTTCGGGCCGGTGAATGATTCAACAGTCCCGTCGTTCATTCGATTTATCATTGCACCGAACATCGACATCGGAATTCTGTTCGTGTTTGCGATTGGCAGTCTGGGTGTTTACGGCGTTGTTCTGGGCGGATGGGCGTCCAACAACAAGTACAGTGCTCTAGGGGCCATGCGAGCGAGTGCTCAGGTTGTCAGCTATGAAATTCCGTTGGGAATGTCAGTTCTTGGACTGGCCCTGATGTCCGGAACATTGAATCTTGAAAAATTGATGGCGATGCAGACTGAAGGCGGAATCATGAACTGGAACATCTGGTTCCAGCCGCTGGCAGCCCTGATGTTTTTTACGGCCTCCCTGGCGGAAGCCAACCGCCTTCCTTTTGATCTTGCTGAATGCGAACAGGAACTGATCGGTGGATGGCACACGGAATACAGCGCTTTGAAATGGGCACTGTTTTTCCTCGGCGAATATACGCATATGATCACGATCAGTTTTCTGACCTCGATCCTGTTCCTTGGTGGCTGGCATCTGCCGTTCATCGCCGAAGCCAACAGTGCCTATCCAGGACTTTGGCTCGTAAAGCTGCTGATTCTGTGCGGTAAGGCGTTCTCGTTCATCGTTCTGATGATCATGCTTCGATGGACAATTCCCCGCTTTCGATTTGACCAGCTGATGGAGCTGGCGTGGAAAGTGATGATTCCGCTGTCGCTGGCGAATCTGGTGATGGTGATGTTCTGCATGCACTTTGAATTCAGTCGCTGGTGGCTGTTTGTTGGTTCTTTGGCGTTGTTTGCGGCATGGGGAACCATCAGTGCAAACCTGCGTGAGGCGGAACTGGCTGAGCGACCTGGTTATGTAAAGCGTAAGAAAGTTGCAGTCGCAGATCCTGATCACGGGCACGCTCATGGGGCCCACCATTGATTTGAGATTTGAGATTTGAGATTTGAGATTTGAGATTTGAGATATTTCCGCAGCGTGAAACGCTGCACGAGTTTCTTTCTTCAGTGGTGTGATCTGAGCTCTGAAAACTGAACACCAAAAAACTGAAAACCGATTTCCCTATGTCTGAAACAAAAACAAAGCCTAAGAAGACGGTGACGTGGGTTGAGGAGCCGCAACTGGGCTTCTGGGAATCCACGTTCGTACCCGCCATCCTGAAGGGTCTGAAGACGACTCTGAAGCATGTGACCGATCGTAACACGGTGACTCAGCAGTATCCGGAGCAAAAGCCCGATCTTCCGCTGCACTATCGTGGAGTGCATCGTCTCAATCGGGACGAAAAAGATCGCGTCAAATGCGTGGCCTGCATGATGTGTGCGACCGCGTGTCCGGCGAATTGCATTTCCATTGAAGCTCAGGCGGCTCCTCCGGAATGGCCGGACCGCGACAAGCTTCCAAAGTCATTTGTGCTGGACCAACTTCGCTGCATTTACTGCGGCATGTGTGAAGAAGCGTGTCCGGTGGATGCAATTGAGCTGACTCATATTTACGACCTCACCGGTGAGACTCGCGAAGCTCTGATGTTTGATCTTGAGAAGCTGCTCAGCGTCTACGATCAGACCAAGGACAACCCAAGAGATCCGGTTCGAACTCGACGCGGAATTCTTGGGCCGGCAGCCGAATTTGCATCGCTGCCGACGTTGGGACCTGCAACCGGAGTACCGGCAGCCGATCGTTCCGCCAAAAATCCGACCGCCGGCGTGATCCAGGGGAATCAGGAGTCACACTCATGATGGACTGGATTCAGTTAAATCCGATGACGCTGGTAGGTCTGGTGTTGTGGGCCGTCGGCATTCTGTGGCTGATGCCCGCAAAGCATGGTGGAAAGCCGCGTTCCAGGATTCCTGGTCTGGTGCTGACCGCAGCCGGACTGGTTTCTTTTTGTCTGGCCTGCGGAAAGCCTAATTCTGAACTGGCTGACGAAGTCATGTTTTGGGTGTTTGGCATCGGCGCGCTTCTATGCGGCGTTCTGATGATCACCGCTCGAAATCCGGTCTATGCGGCGTTGTGGTTTGCACTTACCACACTCGCGACCTGCGGGCTGTTTCTTCTGCAAAGTGCTCCGTTTCTGGCAGCGGCAACAATTATTGTTTATGCCGGTGCCGTGATCGTGACGTTTCTGTTCGTCATCATGCTGGCTCAGCAAAGCGGTGCCGCGGGATACGATCAGCGATCAGGGCAGAGCGTGCTCGCGACTGTCGCTGCGTTCGTGTTTCTGGGTTCTATTGCGATGACTCTTCAGGCCGAAAAGCTGGACATCGAAGTTCCACCTGTCCCGGCGGTCGCTGCAGTTGCTGAATCAGCACCCGCCGCTGTCGGTGCCATGTCCGGGATGCCCGGTATTTTAATGAATCTGCCGACTGAGGAGCCAGCAAAGCCGCCGGAGCCTGGGAATCTGCTGAGTGTTGCCGATGCCGATCATCCTGTCGGAAATCTCAAGGGACTTGGCCGGTCTCTTTTTGGTGATTATTTGTTTGCCGTCGAACTTGCCGGAACATTGCTTCTGGTGGCCTGTATTGGTGCAATTGCGATCGCACCTCGCAGAGAGCAGGGGGTATTATGACACCCGAAGAACAACGATTTCTGCTGGTGGGTGCCGGACTGTTTGTCCTGGGAACCATTGGATTCCTGACGCGACGCAACCTGATTCTCATGGTGCTGTCAGCCGAGCTGATGCTGCATGGTGTTTCACTGACGATGGTGACATTTGGGAAAATGCATCAAACTCAGGAAGGTCAGGCCTTCACGATCTTCACACTGACAGTCGCGGCCTGCGAAGCTGGACTGGCTTTGTCACTGGTATTGGCGCTTTATCGGAAGTCGCATTCGCTCGATATTCAGTTGTGGTCTGAACTGCGGGAGTCTGATCTTGCTGGTCCGACGCCGGATATCGCTGCGGAAACTGAAAAACCGGTTGATGCCTACGAGAACATTCCAAAGCTGACGCCAGCCGGAATTGTTCCGAAAGATCCGCCGAGAACTTCATCGTCTTCAGGTGCGGCCAGTTCAGGTCGCGTCTGACAGCTGCTGCGGTGGCTCTGGTTGTTTGATTCCACGAATTTTGTCTGACCGTTGTGGTTTGAGTTGGTTTCCTATGTCTGAAGAAATTCAACAGCTGGTCCTTTGGTTGATTCCGGCCGCTCCGCTGGCGTCCGCCATCATCACCGCGCTGCTGGGCCCGAAACTGCTGCGTTACAAAAGTCATCTGCCGTGCTGGTCAGCTCTGGCGGTTTCTTTTGTGTGTTCGCTGGTGCTGCTGCTGAAAATTCTTCCGTCAGCAACACCTCCTGTTGTGATCGAAGGGCAGGTTGCGCCAGCGACCGGGCCTCAGATTGTTTCGTACGGCTTTGAATGGCTGAACGTGGGGACGCTCCATGCCGATGTCGAGCTGCGAGCGGATTCCATCTCGGCAATTATGCTGAGCATGGTGACCGGCGTGAGCCTGCTTGTCTCAATATTTGGCTCCGGCTACATGAGCCACGATAAAGGCTACCCGCGATTTTTCGCCGCTGTTTCGATGTTTGTGTTTTCGATGTGCATGCTGGTTCTGTCCGGCAACTTCGTCTTGTTGTTTGTGTTCTGGGAAGCCGTCGGTCTTTGCAGTTATTTGCTGATCGGTTTCTGGTTTCACAAGCCATCGGCTGCTGCGGCCGCCAAGAAGGCGTTTGTTGTCAATCGAATTGGTGACTTTGGTCTGATCATGGGCATCTTCCTGATCTGGACCAATTTCGGTTCGCTCGATTTTGTGTCAGTGCTTGGAGATTCGGCTCGCATCGCCGCCGTGGAAGCGGCTCGGCCGGGTGTGATTCAACTGATCTGCTTCTGCCTGTTTCTTGGTGCCATGGGCAAGTCGGCTCAGTTTCCACTTCAGGTCTGGCTTCCTGATGCCATGGAAGGGCCAACCCCTGTCAGTGCTTTGATCCATGCTGCGACGATGGTCACCGCCGGGATTTATCTCGTGGCGCGATGTACGCCGCTGTTTGTGATGGCACCAGAAGCGCAGATGACGGTCTCAGCCGTTGGAGCCATCACTGCCGCCATCGCTGCTTTGATTGCTTTGACTCAGACCGATCTGAAGCGAGTTCTCGCGTATTCCACGGTCAGTCAGCTTGGGTTCATGTTTATGGCACTGGGCTGTGGAGCTGCGAGTGCTGAACTGGTGACTCCGGCGGTCACGGCCGGGATGTTCCATCTGTTTACGCATGCCTTCTTCAAGGCACTTTTGTTTCTGGCGGCCGGAAGCGTCATGCATGCCATGGGCGATGTGATCGACATGCGTCGATTCAGTGGTCTGAAGCATGCTCTTCCCATCACTCACTGGACATTTCTTGTGGGGGCCGCCGCGCTGGCCGGCGTGCCGCTGCTGGCTGGTTTCTGGAGTAAGGACGATATTCTGGCCGTGCTGGGCGAAGCGTCAAGTCACGGAGAGCACCGTCTGTTCTTCGGGACGATTCAGATCGTTGCCATGGGAACAGCGTTGTTGACGGCGTTCTATACGTTTCGCGCGTATTTCATGACGTTCTGGGGACCGGAGAAGTTTCCAGAAGAAGCCGGTCATCATCCGCATGAAGCCACCCCGATCATGGCGTGGCCACTGCGAATTCTCGCTGTCTGTGCGGCATTCATTGGCCTCGCCGTTGGACCCACTCATTTGTTTTCCAACACCCTGCAGAAGACGATGGGCCTGACCCTGGTTACCGAGCACCATCTTCACTGGGGTGTGATGGCGACGAGCAGCGTCATTGCCATCGCAGGAATTGGGTTTGCCTGGATGTTCTATGTCGCATCGCCTGGGATTCCTGTGGCTATTGCGAAAGTGATGAAGCCGTTGTACCTGATTTCGCAGGGCAAGTTCTTCCTCGACGAGATTCTCAAGGGGCTGGTGGTTCTGCCGCTGATTGGTATTGCGAAATTGTCGGTGCTGTTTGATCGAAAGGTTATTGACGGCATCGTGGATTCGGCTGGTGCCTTGCCAAAGGTTCTTAGTGCGATCCCTTCCCGTTTCCATGGCGGTGTGATTTCTTCCTACGCCGGAGTGATGTGGGTGGGAGTTGTTGCGGCCGTGGTGCTCGTTCTGACAATGTTTAAATAACTGAGCTGTTTCGATGGAAATCATCGGAAGGTCTCGGGTCTGGGTGCAGAGTTCACATGATTGCTCTCCTTTTTATCACTTTGGCGATTCCCGCGGTGACCGCATCGCTGCTGATGCTGTTTCGCAATTCGCTGAATCAATCCAGTGCCCGATGGATGGCTTGCTGTGGCAGCTTTGCCGCGCTGCTGTTCGCGGTTCTTCTGCTGTGCGGTTATCGAACTGCCAATGTGCGCACGTTTGAATCTGGCAAAGCACCGGCGGTCAGTTCGGCTGACGAATCATCGGCGGTTCGACCCAAAGTGGAATTTCGCCGTCCGTGGATGACGACCGGGACAAATCTACAGATTGAAATGTACTTCGGGCTCGACGGAATCAGCGTGACTCTGATTGCACTGACGGCCTTGCTCACCGGCTGCAGTGTCCTGATCTCCTGGGAAGCCATTAAGGATCGCGCGTCGGAGTTCTACGCGGCGCTGCTGATTCTGGAGACCGGTCTGATTGGTGTGTTCTGCTCGTTTGACCTGGTGCAGTTCTACATCTTCTTCGAAATGACCCTGATCCCGTTGTTCTTTATGATCGCGATCTGGGGCGGGACTGAACGGCGCTGGGCTGCGATTAAATTCTTTCTGTACACACTGGCCGGAAGTTTTGTCACATTATCCGGTCTGATTTATCTGGTCCTGTATGTGTCTCGTCAGGGCCTGACAACTCCGACATCATTGCCCGCTCTGTCTGCATGGCTGGTCGCCAATCCGCTGCCCGCATCTCTGGAGACAGCGTTGTTCGTGGCCGTGTCTGCCGGGTTTCTGATCAAAGTGCCCGTGTTTCCGTTCCACACCTGGTTGCCCCTGGCTCACGTGGAAGCACCGACGGCGGGCAGCGTTTTGCTGGCTGGCGTGCTGCTGAAACTTGGCAGCTACGGGTTCCTGAGAATTTGTCTGCCGCTGTTTCCAGCCGCATCGCTGTCAATTGGTCTGCCAGTCTTTGGGCTGCTTGCCGTGATTGGAATTATCTACGGGTCGCTTTGTGCGCTGGCTCAGCGTGACATCAAAAAGCTGGTGGCCTATAGCTCTGTCGCTCACCTTGGCTTCTGCATGCTGGGCCTGTTCGCCCTGAATACGGAAGGACTGACCGGCAGTGTGCTGCAGATGATCAATCATGGACTTTCAACCGGTGCGTTGTTCCTGATCGTCGGGATGATCTATGAGCGATATCACACTCGTATGATGGACGACCTGGGTGGGCTTGCCACAAAGTTGCCGAAGATCGCTGTCGCCATGGTGTTTATCTCGATGTCCAGTATCGGCTTGCCCGGATTGAACGGGTTCGTGGGTGAGTTCCTGTCATTGGCCGGAATGTTCAAAGCCAACCCGATCTATGCGGCGCCGGGAACAACTGGAGTTGTGCTGGGTGCCTGGTATCTGCTGACAGCCGTCCAGAAGGTGTTCTTTGGAACGCTGAAGGAACCGCACCATGGACATGGTGATGACGACATCAGTGATATGAATGCCCGCGAATTTGTGTCACTGGCGCCGCTTGTTGTGTTGTGTTTATGGATTGGTGTGCAGCCGACGATTCTGGTGGAAATTATCGAGCCTGACATTCAGGCGGTTGTCAAAGTGATCGATCAGGCTCGCAGTGACGCTGCGGTGACCGAGACGATTGCTGGGCGTCCGAGTTCCGCTGTTGGGTTCCTGACTGCTTCTGCAGCGCCTCAACCCTGAGTTGAAGTTTCAGTGGTGGTTTTGGCCATCATGGCGATGTTCTGTGCTTAAGAGCAAGTTTTCCCTGAGTCCCAAGGACTGCTTCCGTGCCCGCGTATGATGCTATTAATCAGGCTGCTGGTCTGATCATTCAGGAAATCATTTTGCTCGCCACCGTTTGCGTGATGTTTCTTGCTGCACCATTTTTGGTGAGTGAATCAGGAAAAGCGCCTTCCGGTCTGAGGCATCAATGGGGAATCCTGTCTTTGCTGGCTCTCGCCGCCGCAGGCTTTGCGTGGCTGAATGCGCCGATTTCTGACACAGGACTGGGGCCATTTCAGGCGGACCGATTTGTCTGGTTTGTACGAGGCCTGACAATTGGTTTCGGCATGCTGCTGACAATGATCCTGTGGGATCAGATTGACGATGCCCATGCCGCAGAAGCTCACGCGTGTCTCCTTGCCATCCTGTGCGGTGTCAATTTTGTGGCGCTTTCCAATGATCTGGTCGGTATCTTTCTGGGCCTCGAACTGGTCAGCATTCCAACGTACATTCTGCTGTATCTTGGGCGTCATGACTGGATGAAGCAGGAAGCAACGATCAAGTATTTTCTGCTCAGTATTTTTTCCTCGGCCCTGGTACTGTATGGCATGAGCTGGATCTTCGGGCTGGCTGGTACGACAAATCTCACCGTGATCGCCAGCAAGGCGGCGGCCGGGAAAGTGCCAATCGACCATGGAATGTTTCGGATTGCACTGGCTCTGGTCATCGGTGGTTTGTCATTCCGACTGACAGCCGTACCGTTCCACTTTTACGCTCCTGACGTCTTCCAGGGCGTATCTCCTTCCTCAGCGGCGATGCTGTCGTTTGTCCCAAAAGTCGTGGGCTTTGCAGCTCTGCTGCGACTGTTGCCAGTCGCAGGCGGGTTTGCTCAGTTGACCGCCTGGATGCCTTCGGAGACGGTTAAAGGATTACTGACTGTGATTGCCATTCTGACGATGACTGTCGGCAATCTGCTGGCGCTTCGACAAACCAGTCTGCTGCGACTGCTGGCATATTCCAGTATTGCTCATGCCGGATACATGCTGGTCGGTCTGGCCGTCGGAAATTCGGCTGTGGGAACAAGCGGCGTAGCTTCGCTGCTGTTCTATCTGGCCGTTTATGGAATCATGACAATCGGACTCTTTGCACTCATTACAGCAGCTGCCGGACCGGGCCGTCCTCTCCGAGCCGTCTCTGATCTTGCCGGCATCAGCCGAACTCAGCCAGCAATTGCCCTGATGATGGCTGTTTGTGTTTTTGGACTCAGCGGTCTCCCGCCCACAGGTGGTTTCCTCGCGAAGCTAAACCTGTTTCTGGCAGCATGGTCCGAAGGATCGCAGCAGGCCGTTCAGGGACAGACGCAGGTCGGTTACGTCCTCGCGATCACTCTTGCAGTCAATGCCGTCATTGGTGCGGCGTACTATCTGCGGCTGATTTCGGTGATGTATTTTGAGCCGTCTACAACGGTTCATGAATCGTCTCACCAGAATGCCGCCTGGACCGCGGGTTGCCTGTGTGCGGTGACCACAATTGCACTGTTTGTTATGCCGCAGTGGCTGTGGGACGCTGCCTCCCTGGCGTTAAAGTAGCGGCGATCAGCAGGCGCGGATGTTATCTGAAACAAGCTCGAAGCGCCAGCGAGTGAGTCCAGTAGCTGGGTGGGGTTCTCGTGCGGTGACCCCGCCTTCATCCTCGCATCCAGATCATCACGAACCTTGGCCTGAGTTGCCGGTCGTTGTGGAAGCGTACTTCGCGACAAAAGCAAAACGCCCTCGAGCGCGTCTCGGGGGTTCATATCGACTCTGCACAACCCCGTTCCAGCGTACTCGTAGTGCGTGCATCAGGGCCACAGGCAAAAGTCACGCTCTGCAGAACCGCATGCGTCGAGCTGCGTTTGATTACCGAAACCAGTCACCGACGGTAGTCACACATACAGACTTTGAATTCGCCAATCGCCTGACTGGCTGGCCCCTGGATTGCCTGACGAGCAGACGAGGTAATCAAGAGACCTGTAGTTCAGAATGTCTCTTTATTGGTCCCCAGGAATGTCAATGTCTCCGTCGTGCAGCAAATCCTGTCCCATTCCTCGAAGGGCCAGAATGTGCACCGTCTCAGCACAGATAATGAACAGGAGGCGGTATGAATTGCCGCGTCGTGTCTTAAACATCCGCTGTAGCAAATGAATTCCGAGATCGTCAGCTTCAGGAGCAGCCGCACTTGAAGCGGCGAACTCGGAAAGATGGCTGATGCATTTTTCAAGGGCGGCAAGCCAAGTTGCGGCACCCTTCACAGATCGACTCTTTATCCACGCCTGAATCTCGTGGATGTCCCCGCTTTGCACGCTGTGAGAACTTAATCTGCAAAGTCATGGACCATTCAGTTCGGCACGAAGTTCGCGAATGACGTCTTCGGCGGGAAACGTGCGCCCTGCTTCAACGTCTGCTAGACCTTCGCGGATAGCAGCCAGCGTTTCTTCCCGCTCTCGCCAGATCGCAACCGCTAGTTCGGGCGACATCTGAGCAGTGTCCTCGGACGCCAGTTGTTGACCGACGAACTGGTGAAAACTGGCCAAAGTACTGATTCGCGGCGTTGGCATAACGACCTCATGCTTGAATTCTTGAGACGCAGCATTCTAACTCGCATTTATGAGTGAGTTAAAGTGCAACTATTTCAGAATCCCACAGGCAACGTCTGCTCGGCTGTTTGCGTCGCAAAGCCAAACTCGATGAACTGGCCAGATGCGCCAGCCTTGAAAGGGCGCGAGAGGACGGCAGAGCTGAAGGACGGCTTCGAAGCCTGGAGAAACAAATCCTCACTGGCCGGATCATGGCGCTGCAGGAACTACTCGGCATCCAGCCTCGCTGAGGGACAGGTGGGCTGCCTGCGGTTCTGTGCTGCTGCCCGAGCCGCCTCAATTGACAGATCACCTGAGCTCTCTCGCCAGGGCTCTGAGTGCCTGTAACGTCAGTGGCTCGCCGCTGCTTTTATCAGGAAGCAGCTTCTCGGCTGCTCGAATTAGTTGATCGAATGTCTTTTCTGGGAATTGCAATGGCACGATTGAGTTGCTCAGTCTGCAGCCTTCGCTGCGAAGGGTCATCATAATCATGCCCCGGTCGAACGGTTGGCCGTCAGTAGTCTTGACGATCGACCAGAACCACTGCTGGGGCTGGGGAGGACGAGCCCAGTGATGGTGCAGCGGACGGGAGTCCTGGCCGTTCTGCCAGCTCAGCTCGATGTCGCTCAGCCAGTCGGGCGTTCCGTCATCGGCAGTCTTCGGCATGGTCCGTTTCCAGACGACGACTGCCGAGTCCGGACTGAGAATAAACCCGTGCCAGTTTTCCAGGCTCTGGTCCCTGCAGTGGCCTGAGCCTGTTGACTGCATTGAGATTTCTGGCGGCTGAGAATTGGACGGTGCCACAGTGTCTGCAGTCGTCTCAGGAATTGGGACAGACCTGACGTTCGACATCAGATCAACGTACCCTTCGGGAGGCGATAGTTTAAACAGCGAATCAGGTAACTCCCCGTTGATGACCACTTCATTAACCTCAATCAGTGGCGTCCATTTGCCCGTGGCATTGAGATTCTCGGCCACGACACGGACGGGCCACCCCGTTTGAGGATCGAGCCACAAGCGAATTCTGGCGTGCTTCTCAAAGCTGGCGACGTACAGTTCACAATGGACCCCGTCGGCAATTTCGCTTTTCAAAGGTTGAAAATGTGTGTCAGGTGGTCCAAGCAGCATTGTCATTGCGATTCCCTGGGCAAGGTCCTCCGTCTTCAGGACACAGTCCAGTGGGCTGACGGGGACCTGCATATAGTACTTTTCCTTATCGTCCTGCATTGCCTCGTGTTGTCCGTCACACAGTCGCAGCCCTGTGGTGATCGTTTGTTCGTTCCCATTCTCCGAAATCGAATTGAAAGTGTGGCGATAGCGTCCCGGTCTCTGGACGATGATCTCAAAGGGAAGCCGGGTCGGTGGCAGGTTGGTTTCACCCGGAACAGGCACATTTTGCCAGCCCGCTATGCGGAAGTTATTCACCAGCACCAGTCGAGAAGGCAGGTCGTCCGCTCCATACAGCGTGCCCGGAGTTCTGAACTCCAAAAGAGCCGAGACCGAGGCCAGAGTCACAATCCTGTTGAGTCAGTATGGCTTTAAGACGAGAGCGGGCGTTCTCAATGATCTTGTAGAAACCTGAAGCCGACAGCCCAAGCGCCTGCCGCGCCACTTCGGCGGGCTCTTCACAAAGGTAGAAAATGTGGACAGCCAACCGTTCCTTGTCACCCAGTTGAGCAATGGCAGCATGGACTCTCTGGTGTTCTTCGCGTAACCGTTCACGGCAGATGAAGTTCGATTGGTCATTTGATGGACCGCACGTCACTCACACAAGGCCTTAGCAAATTCCAAAACCGGTTAAAGCGGCGGAAGCTGTAGCTTCCTGATCACCTGCATGGGCAGAAACAGGTGGCGAGGGTCGTCTTTTAGTGAAAGGAACCCGTACTTCTTGTAGAATTTTCGGGCCGTCTCATTGATCGCGTCAACCTCCACAGCCCGGATGCCAATCCTATCGGCCAAATATTCCGCTCGACGGAGTGCATCGATCAGCAGAAACTCCCCCATACCCTGGCCTTGTGCTGAAAGATCAACAGCAAGTCGACCTATTAAAACAACTGGCACATCGATCCGAGGTAACCCCTTCGCCTGATCGTCGGGGAGGGCATCATAGATGACGGTGTGATTCGAGAGTGCGTAATAGCCCTTTACAACGACGTTGCCGTTCTGCACCAACACGTAAGTGCGAGCCAGGTCCTTCTTTTTAAACTGGCTGACTTTGGTGAGCACCCATTCATTGAGCACCGGAACGCCACAGTCGAAGTGCGTCCGTTCGTGTCGGGTCCGATCAAACGATTCAACGGCCCAGATGGGTCCTGAAGGATCAGCCACGACGATTTCCATATCGTTGGGCTGCGGCTTTGAGAGCAGCATTTGGAGTTGCATCTACGTCATCCAGTGCTGCCAGGAAACGATCCCGATCCCGTCGAGAAAGTTTCGTGACCTGAGCAGCCTCAAGGACATTACGAGCTTCCTGAACAACCGTCGAAACAGTGAACTCGCTCACGGTCTGACCCAAAGCTGCAGCGGCTTCTTCGATCGTTTGTTTCAACTCGTTCGGTAGTCGAACGTTGATCCGGGCATCAGCCCTCGTGGTTGTCATAATCGTCTCTCCGAACGTCGATGTGGCAATTCGACGTACATCCTACCTTGCAGCAGATTGTGGGTCAATATGCCACACGCTAGTTTTTTGGAACGCTGCCTGTCTGCACCTGTTCACCATCCGCATGAAGCGGATGGGGTCTCAGTTCGCAGAGTGAGCTTAAGTCCACGCCATTGGCCGTCATCCTCTGAGTGACAATTAGCAGACGGCCATGGCTTCGATTTCGATCAGCAGATCTTCGAATGCAAAACCAGACACGCGGATGGCTGTGACGCACGGGCCAGGCTCCGGATAGAACTCGCGCTGCACGCGAGCGATCGTTGCCTTCGCATCTGCGATCTGAGCCCAGTCATCAGGGGCGTAGTAATAAACGTAAAGCTTTGCGACGTCCTTTTCAGTCAGTCCGCCTTCGCCCAGTACGGCTCGAATGAACTGAAAGACATTGCGTGTCTGCGTTTCAATATCCTTGCCCACGGCTTTGGCTTTGTTGTCCGCAGAGATCTGACCCCCGATGAATCCCAGGTTGCCAATTTTCCATCCCTGAGTGAACTGGGTGTTGGGAATGCTCCAGTCCCAGTGGTTCTCGGGCTGCAGCCTCTGCTTGTTTTCACCCAGAACGCCGATCCCTTCCACCTGAATCAGTTCTTCCGTATGCGGAAAGCCGGTAATGCGAAGTCCAGCGCCCGCAGCGGAGGGAACTGACATATAGCGACGTCGGACGTTGGTCATTTTCTCCCAGTAATCTGTGACCTCCCGGCCTTCTCCGAAGAAGCGGAAGTAGGTGTTCTGCCGCATCAGGCTGTGCCTGTCGCCCCCGGCTTCTCGCAGCATGGTGTCCAGATTGCGAAAGGCATGATCGGTTTGAATTTCGATGTCGCCGATTCCCAGCGGCTCGCCGAATGCCCCAAGCGATCTCTGTCCGCCCACGAAAATCATGTCGCCCACTTTCCAGCCGTGGGAGAACGGCAGTTGCTGATCCCAGTTCCAGTGGCCAGGCGGAGTCAGCAGTTCCTTCTCTTCGCCCACGACGGCCCAGGCATCCACCAGAATTAGAGCACCCTCAAGTTCCAGTCCGACAAATGTTTCAGTAGTCGTCGGGCCTGGTGATGTGAAATACTGCTTTCGCACGGTGTTCAGATCGTCCATGAAGGCTTTGACTGCAGCCGCATTGTTGATGTCAGGGTAACACAGGTAGACGTTGTGCTTCACCACGTCTGACATGCTGGCTCCGGCCTCAGCAAGGACTTTCTTCAGGGCTTCAAAAGCGTTCTTCGCCTGCGTCGCAATGTCGGTGCCGGTTATGCGTCCCTGTTCATCAAGTGACATCTGGCCACCGACGAAAACCAGATTTCCCGCCCGCACGGCCTGGGTTTCAGTTCCTGCGACACCTGCACCTGAGTTGGGAGGAACAATGAGCTGCATCTTCACGGCCGGATCTTTCTGTCTGCATTGAATATCGAACACGTTTTCTTCAGACTCGCCAGCAGGAGTCTATTCGGCATCACGAGAAAAGTCTCACGATCGGCCGAGCATGTCGTTTCGATTGTGAGGATGGCTGGCGCATCTGATCCGATCGATTACTGGACGAATGCTTACGCCTGACTGTTCTCAGCCTCGCTTTTACTTAGAGGAAAATCGAATGTTCAGAAACATCTGTCGCTGTGGAACTGCGATTCTGATCCTTGCAGCCGGCCTGGGAATCCTGCAGACCACCTGTGCCGCTGCGGAACTGCTTGTCGGCGCTGCGACCACCAACATAACGCCGGACAAACCGATCGCGCTCTGGGGGCAGATGCATACGCGAATTTCCACCAGCGTCGAAAGCCCGGTGACCGCCACCGTGTTGGTTCTGGAATCCGTGGAAGGCGACAAGCCGGCCGAACAGGCTGTCATGGTCGCCTGTGATTTGGTCGCAATTCCTGATCAGACTCTGGAACAAACCCGACAGCAGGTCCTCAAACGTCTGCCCAATTTTCCGGTACAGAAAATCGTGCTGAGTGGCACGCACACTCACACCGGACCGGTGCTTGTCGAAGGTCTTTATGAGATTCCGAAGGAAGGCGTCATGCAGCCGACGGAGTACGTGGAGTTCTTCGCAGAGCAAGTGGCCGATGCGATTGTGCTGGCATGGAATTCTCGAAAGCCAGGCAAAGTCAGCTGGGGCCTGGGTCATGCTGTGGTTGCGCAGAACCGTCGGACTGTCTACACGGACGGCACGGCTGCCATGTACGGATCCACGAATCGGCCGAACTTCCACATGATCGAAGGCTATGAAGACCATGGCGTCGAATGCCTGTTTTTCTGGGATGCAGACGGCAAGCTGATCGCGACAGCGCTGAATGTGGCTTGTCCCTCGCAGGAAGTGGAAGGCGGCTCCAGTGTGAATGCCGACTTCTGGCACCAGGTGCGTGAGTCATTGCGATCGAGTCATGGCAGGGACCTGCATGTGCTGAGCTGGACCGGGGCGGCCGGCGATCAGTCACCGCATCTGATGTTCCGGCAAAAAGCGGAGGAACGCATGAGAGCCCTGCGCGGGATCAGTCGCCTTGAAGAAATCTCACGCCGCATCGTTCATGCGTGGGCGGAAGCTTTGGCAGGAGCGGAAAAAGATCAGCAGGCTGACGTGCCTTTCAGTCACACCGTTAAGGAAATCGAATTGCCTCGGCGTGTGGTGATGGAACGTGAGTGGCAGCTGGCAAAAGAAAAGATCGATGACCTGTCGAAGCAGACCGGAAAGCAGACGCTGTTGTGGTGGCATGGGGGCGTTGTGAAACGCTATGAGAATCAGATCGCGGGCACAGTGGAACCCTTCAAAATGGAACTGCATGTGATTCGCATTGGCGACATTGCGATTGCGACGAATTCTTTTGAGCTATACACCGATTACGGAATTCAGATGAAGGCCCGTAGTCCGGCTGTGCAGACGTTTGTCATCCAGCTGGCTGGTCCAGGAACGTATCTGCCATCCAGTCGAGCAGCGCAGGGCGGTGGTTATAGCGCGATTGCAGAGAGCAACGAAGTCGGTCCCGAAGGTGGGCAGGTTCTGGTTGAACAGACACTGCAGGAAATCAATTCCCTGTGGCCGGCTCCGTAGCATCGCGGCAAGACTTGAGAATCGTGTTGTCCGTCATTCCCGCGCAGGCGGGAATCCTGGTGGTGTCACTGGGTTCCCGCCTGCGCGGGAATGACGATGCCCAGGACCACGAATGTGATGTGAGAAGTCCTGAGTTAAGAGCATTGCTGCAGTCACGGTTAGCCAGTCAGTCAAAACGTTCAAACTCTGCTGACTGGAACCGTGATGCGGAATATCCTCTGGATATTTTCCCTGCTCGCCGCCACTGTTTGGGGGATAAATTCCGAAAGCCCAGCATCGCTCAAGATGGTGATTATCTCCGTCTGGATTTTCCTGACTGCCAAATTGCAGAGTTTTCAGTTCAGAGCCGATCGCGGAGATGCACCGTTGATAACAGATCTCGTGAAGTGGTGTCTGTTGACACCGACGCTGGATCATGGTCGCTTTCTTAAGTCGCGTTTGGAGCCTCGTCAGCAACCTGGTATGTTTTCATGGGGGCGGGCATTCGCCAATGTTGTGGCCGGACTGGTCCTCTTTTGCTTCGTGGCGCCTCGGTTGCTGCCGTCTAGGCCCCTGATCGCGGGATGGGCCGCGATGAGCGGTATCGCGCTGTGGCTGCATTTTGGTGTGCTCGGATTGATTGTGTTGTTCTGGCGATACTGCGGTCGTGATATTCATCCGCTGATGAATGCTCCGTTGTTGTCGACATCGCTCAGTGAATTCTGGGGTCGGCGCTGGAATACTGCTTTTCGGGATTTCGCGCATGAGCAGATCTTTCGTCCGGTCTGTCGCCGTTGGAATGCGCAGGGAGCAACACTGCTTTCGTTTCTATTCTCCGGCCTGATTCACGAGCTGGCTATTTCAGTTCCCGCTGGCGGAGGCTACGGACTGCCGACCGTGTACTTTCTGCTGCAATATGTCGGAGTGATCGTTGAAAAGAAGGCCATAAAACGAAGCTGGGCTGTAGGTTCCGGAGCGGGCGGGTGGCTGTTCGCCGCTTTGTTTGTGCTCGTTCCCGCAGGCTTGCTGTTTCATTCGGCTTTTGTTCTGAAAGTGATTATTCCGCTCGTGCCGTTCGCTGCTACTTGATCACCGGAGATTCCTCATGGCCACACTTCAGACGCTGATTATGATCTCCGGAATTCTTCACCTCGGCACACTGCTGGGAAGTGCTCAGGTTCCACGTGAGCTGAACTTTCGAGAG
>JBDNHX010000175.1:0-7580 GCA_041688565.1 Planctomycetaceae bacterium | reverse complement strand
GTCTTAACCTTGGACCAGTCAATCATCCGCCTGATCCCCATCCTTAATGACAAACCGTGCTTTCAATCTCGCCACTTCCGTTGCGAGTCCGGCTGACTTCACGGACCGCAGGACTTCGTTGAAATCCTTGTAGGCGGCGGGAGCTTCGTCTTTAGGATACTGGCGGCAGTTGCTCAGGATGTCGTGGTCTTCGAAGGACTGGTCGATCGACTTCTGATCGAGTTCCCGGATCGCGCGTTTGCGTCCAAGGGCTCGGCCAGCACCGTGGTTGACGCTGTAGCAACTGATCGATGCTCCTTCGTCGGCTACCATGACGCTCGAACCTGCCTGAGGATTTCCGGGCAGCAGAATCGGGTGTCCGGTGCTTTCGTAACGAGTTCCCTTCAACGAATGATGTCCGCCTGGAAACGCACGAGTCGCGCCTTTGCGATGAACCCACGCAACGTTGTTGTTCACAACTTCCTTGCGAGCAATATTGTGGCTGATGAAGTATACGAGCTGGCCTGTCGTTCCGGGAATGATTTCCTGAAACGCTTCCAGCACGAGCGCGTTGATCAGCATATGGTTGGCCGTTGCGAAGTTTGCCCCCAGTGCCATGTCGTCGAGATACGCATTGGCTTCCGCTGTTCCCAGAGGAGCGTACACGAGTTCTCGATCGTTACCGGGCAACGGAATATCCCACTTCGCAAACTTAGCCTGCAAAGCTTTGAACTGACCATCGGCCAGATTATGCCCGATGCCTCGCGAACCGCAGTGTGACAGGAACGCCACGTGGCCATCCTTCATGCCGAAAACATCCGCCGCCTTGCGAGCGCGATCGTTGTCTTCAACGTGAACGACTTCACATTCACCGAAGTGGTTACCTCCGCCGTATGAACCCAATTGCTTCATCTTGCCTGGGAATTTGTTGCGGAAGTATCCGTCCTTCATGTGGCGATCAAGACGTTCTCCCAGTGCGTCACGAGTGTCATCGTGTCCGACATGGAATGAGTCTTCACATCGCTCGGCCCATTCCGGCGGAATCCCAAGCTGCGTGCAGACAGATTCCGAAGCGCCTTCGAGCATCAACTGTCGGCCGAGAGTTTCGTCGACTCGTCGCGACTTCGGAGCATTCTGCTGACCACGTCCGGCTCCGGTCGGAGTTCGTTCGCAGATGGCATTGATGAGGGCTCGTCGAATCTTTCGATCGATGATTTCATCGGCCGGCACGCTGAGCTGCAGAAGGCTCATCGAACATTTGATGTCAACGCCGACCGGGCCTGGATAAATATGAGTCGGCGAAACCATCACACATCCGACGGGTGCCCCGTAACCGCAGTGAGCGTCAGGGTTCAGCACGAGATCTGTCACTCCGGGAGCAAGCCGGGAGTTCACGGCCTGACGCAGGCAGCCTTCGTCAAAGGTGTTTCGAATGGCTTCGGTTCCGATGACGATGATTGGCTTTGTCTGCGAATCGGTCGTCGGCAGAATCGCCGTAGCTTCGCCGGTGCTGATCATTTCGTAAGGCATAACTTTTCTTTCCAAAGGCGAGAGGTTGGGCGTCAGGTTAGAAACCGATCACGACAAGGATTGATGAAACGTTGCGCGCCCTACCAGACTGAGCTACGGCCCCGGTGTTGTGATGCATCGAAACGCATCGCAAAGAGTGGAGCCGGTGGGATTCGAACCCACGACCTCGAGATTATCAATCTTGTAGTTCCATCTGCATTCGTAAACGGTGTTTTCGTAAAACGGATCGTGTCGATTTGTTTAACCCGTGGCCGACAGGCCAGGTGAAGGGCCAGCCTGGCCTGTCGGCCACGGGTTAAACGAAGACTGCATCCGGCGACAAGGAATATCGAGAGTTCTCCGCTTGCGCGGGGCGGGATTCGGACCCGCTGGGTACCAATGTACTCCCGATGGCATTCGCTGAATGAGTCCGTTGGTTAAATTGAGATTTGAAATCGAGAAAAACACAAAGCTCGACAAGGGTTTGTTGTGACGTTGTCATGGTTGTAGTCACAGCTGCATTCGAACTTTGTGGTTTCTTCAGAGGCTCTCGACGTTCAGGGTTTGAGATTTCAAATTTCAAATTTGAAATTGGCAATGAAGACAAGCCACGACAAGGGATTTGTGAGACATCGTTTGCTCTACCGGACTGAGCTACGAAATGCTTTCGCACTCCGGCGGGATTTGAACCCGCGACACAACGGTTAAATGTAGTCCCACTGGCATTCGTGGATTGTTGGAAGAGTTTTCAGTGTTCAGTTTTCAGTTTTCAGCAAAATCGCAAGTACGCACCACTGCGACTACTGAACACTGAAAACTGAACACCGAAAACCTTGTCCCCTCAGATTCGCATCTGCTGGATTTCATTCAACCAATGGTTCTGGCTGAAGCGTCCGCCTGCGACGTCTGCAATCAGCTGGAATACATGGTCACTGAAGCCTCCGACGTTGATGATGTCTGCCGACTCCGTCGCCTGGGTCGTCCCATTCGGCTGGATATCGATGCAGATCATCTTCGCCTGAGGATTTCGCTGCTTAAACGCCATCCACTGCTTCATCGTTTCAGTGGCCTGACCGGCGTAGCACGTTTGGCGAGTTGAATCGATCCACGATTCGTTGTCCGAAACGTAGATGATCAAATCGCCCTTCGCCTTCGTCGCATTCAGATGCGCCAGCGGTGCACTGCAGTTGGTTCCTCCGGACGGCAATTTCATCAGCTTTTCAGCGTTTGTCATGACCGAATCACGAGGATTCAAATTGCATGGTGTCACATTATCACTGAATGGAACAACAACCGTTTGCGGATTGCTCCGCATCACCGCCGCCGCCACCAGAGCCGCAATATCGATGCACTTCGCAGCCGTTGTTGAGCCCACTCGATGACCAGTCACAGGTGACTGCATTGACCCGGAAATATCCGGGAACACATACACCTGCCCGCTGAACTGAGGCACGTTTCGGGTCGCGATCTCCATCGCATCCTGCAACGCATCCTTGATTGGTCGAGGCACTTCGTCAGAAATACTCACCCAGGCCGTCAGCAACTGATAAGGGAAGACCTTCGCCTTCTCAATCAGGTTCACATCCCGCAGCCGGTTTGCAACAACTCCGATCAGATCCTTGTTCTCGAATACCCCCTGACGCACAAAGGTGTTGAGGTTCATTCGAGTCATCGTCCATGACGCGTTGCGAGCGATCTGCTGCCAGTCCTTCTTTGTCAACGGCAATGCCGTCAACATCTGGAACGGAACGTCTGGTGTTGCAACCTTGCCTGGGTTCGTGTTTCGCTTGAAGGCTTCGTATTGCTTCACAATCTCAGGCAACGCTTCTTCATTGAAGGCGCGACCGATCAGGTAAGCGTACAAGGCTTCTCGCGAAGTGGACTTTGGCTTTGGGTGAACCATCTTGATGACATCCGCCAGCGACGGATCGTTTCCAACCGACCCCGAGAACAGTTGCTCGTCCGTGCGAGCTTCCAGCCACTGCAGGATCAATCGCTTTGGCAGAGTTCCCAGGCTCTTTCGCCCAACAACCCCTGATCGCATGATCTGCACGAAGTTCCGCAGCATCTTTGGTGAATCGATCACTCGATCAAAGATCTCGGCCAGCAAACCGGGAGATCGAACTGACAGAACAGCACACAGCAATGCGGGCATGTCCTTCATGTATCCCTTTGATCGTGCGAACAATGCAACCCGAGCGATGAACTCAGGTTCGTTTGCTGCACACAATTCAAGGACCGTGGCCAGTTGCTGATCAGCGGAGACGTAGAACGTGTTGTTCAGGCATCCCGTTGCGGCATACTGAGCAAGCTTGTGCTGGTCGCTGAAGTTGTAAGCGGTTCCACCAGCCTCATTGACGGCGTCCGTTTTCGGAGCCAGCATTCCGATTAGAGACTTAAAGAGTGACTTGCTTGCCATGATGACTTTCCTTTGCAACGAATGTTTGCAGCGTGTGTTGTTGTTGATGGGAAAATAGACAAAGCAGTCGGCGTGCCGGTTCAGAAAAATTTCGTCTTATTTCTTGTAAGTTGTTTAACAGCAGTATTTTACGATGAGTTCGCTGTTTTTGGCAGACTTGCCAGATGCCACAAATGCGATCTTTATGTAGCGAGATTTATCTTTTGGGATACACTTGCCGTGATAGACTTGAACTGCGTCGGGGAATGTTGCAGGCCGAATTCTGACTCAGTCGAAACCGGCCGCGTTGTGTCAAACAGGAGACAGTGATGACAAAGCCCGTTCATCTCATCGGGTTGCTGGGCAGCCAGCTGGATTCCGGACACACGCAGGATCGATGGTCCAAGTGGCGGCCGACCGTCGCAGCATGTCAGCACGAAGATTTGTTGATTGATCGATTTGAACTGCTGCACGAACCCCGACATCAGACGCTCGCTGAGTGTGTGGCGTCGGACATCGCAAGCGTCAGTCCCGAAACGACTGTGCATCTGCATCCCATCGAACTTTCAGATCCGTGGGACTTTGAAGAAGTTTTTTCGACACTGCATCAGTTCGCGCGATCGTATCCCTTCAACACCGACAAATTTGACTATCTGATTCACATCACCACGGGAACTCACGTTCAATAGATCTGTCAGTTCCTGCTGGCGGAGTCGCGTCATCTGCCAGGCCGTCTGCTTCAGACGGCACCTCCAAAGCGGAACGAAACGGATCCCGGCAGAATCCGAATCATCGATTTGGACCTGTCACGATACGATGCACTGGCCACGCGATTCGCTGAGGAGCTTCAGGAAGGACTGACGTTCCTGAAGTCCGGGATTGAAACTCGCAATGCCGCATTTAATCGCCTGATTGAACAAATTGAACGCGTCGCGATTGCCAGCAAGTCGCCCATGCTGATCACCGGTCCCACAGGGGCGGGAAAGACACGACTTGCCAGACGCATTTTTGAACTCAAACGACGTCGGGAACAGATCAGCGGAGCGTTCGTCGAAGTCAACTGTGCCACGCTTCGAGGCGACCAGGCGATGTCGACACTGTTCGGTCATGTGAAGGGTGCTTTCACCGGCGCCGCGAGCAATCGTCCGGGCTTGCTGATGACGGCCGATCAGGGGTTGCTGTTTCTGGATGAGATTGGCGAACTGGGACTTGATGAACAGGCGATGCTGCTGCGTGCGATTGAAGAGCGTCGATTTCTGCCCGTGGGTGCCGATCATGAGTCTGTCAGCGAGTTTCAGTTGATCGCAGGAACGAACCGGAACTTGATCGAAGCTGTGCAAGCGGGCCGATTTCGAGAAGACCTGCTGGCTCGAATCAACCTGTGGACTTTTCGGCTGCCCGGGCTTGCCGAGCGGCGGGAAGATCTGGAGCCAAATCTGGACTTCGAGCTTCAGCAGGTCAGCGATTCCACCGGACACCGAATCAGCATGAGCCGCGAAGCCCGGACAGCCTTCCTGAAATGGGCACAGTCACCGGATGCGAGATGGTCGGCCAACTTTCGGGACCTGAACGCCGCTGTGGTTCGGATGGCGACGCTGGCGAAGTCTGGTCGCATCTCTGAGGCGGATGTGGCTGCGGAATGCGAGCGAATGACCGAGTGCGGGGCGTCTACAGAAGGCCGCTTACCCGATCCTCTGAAAATGGTGATGTCACCCGAACAGATTGCAGAATTGGATCTCTTCGATCAGGTTCAGTTGGCAGCCGTCATCGAGATCTGTCGTGAATGCAGGTCGATGTCGGACGCTGGTCGGCGAATATTTTCGGTGTCACGACTTTCAAAAAACTCGACGAACGATGCCGACCGTCTGCGAAAATATTTGGCGCGGTTTGGACTGACGTGGAGTGACGTGGAGTGACATCGCCAACTCATCGTCAGTTTGAGAGTTCGTGGCGGCGGTGTGACCCCTGCAGGATCTCACGCTGCCGCTCTGCGAAACATGCTCTCGTGAATCTCCAGACGGCGCAACATCACTGTGGCCGATCTGACGACCACGGTGATGCGACTCAGGCCGATGCGGCTTCTTTGCCTTCCAGACATTTATCAATCTGGCGGACGGCCTGACGTAGCCGCTGGCTGTTTTCAACGATCGCCAGACGCAGAAAGCCTTCACCTTCAGGACCGAAGCCGCGCCCCGGACTGACAGCAACGCCACCTTCATTCAGCAGCTTCATGGCAAATTCAATGGAACCCATGCTCTTCCATGCGTCCGGCATCGGCGACCAGACAAACATACCGGCTTTGGGCACAATCGGATTCCAGCCGATGCGACGCAGGCTATCACATAGGGCATCGCGGCGAGTCTGATATTCGGCAGCCATTGTGGTTATGGCATCATCACAATGTCGCATCGCCACGATCGCGGCGATCTGGATCGGAGCAAAAATCCCGTAGTCGTAGTAACCTTTGATGGTCGCAAGCGCGCGAACCATTTCGCGATTGCCGCAACAGAAGCCGATACGCCAGCCGGCCATACTATAGCTCTTGCTCATGGACGTCAGTTCCACACCGACGTCGATAGCGCCTGGTGTCGCCAGGAAACTCGGAGCCTTGTAGCCGTCGTAGCAGACATCGGCGTAGGCAAAGTCGCTGATGACGAGGAAGTTATGCTTCTTCGCCAGACGAACAAGTTCCACAAAGAAGTCCTGCTCAATCACTGTTGATGAGGGATTATGCGGGAAGTTGACAACGACAACCTTCGGCTTCGGAACTAGATGCTCACAAGTGTAGGCAATATTCCGAAGAAATTTTTCGGGATCGCGGACATCCAGAGCAATCACGTTCCCCGACGCCAGCATCACGGAGTACACATGAATCGGAAACGACGGCGCTGGTACAATCGCCGTGTCGCCAGGGCCCATCAGAGCCAGACACATGTGGCTGAAGCCTTCTTTGGATCCGAGACATGCCAGAACTTCATCGTTCGGATCCAGCCGAACGCCGTATCGCTTCAGATAGCGGGCGGAGACTTCCTTACGAAGATTTCCGATGCCATTTGATACCGAGTAGCGGTGATTACGAGGGTCGGCCAGCGCTTCTTCGATCTTGGTCACGATCATCGGGTCTGGCGGATCGGTCGGATTGCCCATGCCCAGGTCAATCACGTCCACTCCGGCGACTCGGAGCTGGTACTTTCGCTTGTTGATCGTGCCAAACAGGTACGGCGGCAAGCGACGGACTCGGTCTGCCACGGGAATTGTGAACGGGTTGTCTTCGAACAGGACTTCTGATTCGCTGCGCATTGTTGACTTCCGAGGATCGATCCGCCGACACCGCCCGGTGCGTGTGAGTGATTCCGGCCGACCGTTGAATTGAGGGGTTCAGGGGATTCTAGAGACACAGTCGCTTCACGGCGATGGCAGGTTTCACGAAGTTTTTCTCCCTCAATTCCTGAGAATTTCCGCTCGGGCGGAGGCCCAAAATTCTGTCATCAAAAGACAAACAGCCCGGCATTCACAAGGAATGCGGGCTGTCTGTCCCGAAACAGGAGTCGAAGTGGAAAGCAGAAAGCCAAAGGCCGAGCAAAACATTTGGCGGCATTTGGCTTTCGGCTTGATGTTCGATTCAGAGCTGAGTAAGAAAACTCAGGATCTGACTCGCGTTCCGAAAAGCATGTGAAAAATCCACGGGGCAGGC
>JBDNHX010000174.1:0-11536 GCA_041688565.1 Planctomycetaceae bacterium | reverse complement strand
TGAAACCAGCTGGCTCGCGCCAGGTTCTTCAGAGCTGGCAGCTCATCGGCGGAGATCGATTCCCAACGCACCAAAGCCGGATAAAAACATCGCAGCGCCATCAGTGACACGGCAAAGAACGGATAGGCAGCCGCGATCAGGCCGCACAGGGCGAGCGATGCCAAAAAGTGTCCGTAAATGGCCGCCGGAACATCGCCGTACAGCATGTGCAGCAAAATTGGATACGCGGGTGCCGCGACCAGCCATAAGGTCAGTCCCACGATGGACGCCATGTTGCCCAGTTCAAGGCACCGCCGTCGCTGTTCGGCCAGTTCTGTTGCCGAGAGTTTTAATTGAACATCCACGCGCGTCGCTCGAGTCACCGAACCGACAAGCCAGCCGGCGCTGAGAATCCCTGTGGGAAATGTGATGAAGTTGATCAGCGACTGAATCCGCATGAACATGGCATCCGCGTCGGGAATCAATGTCTGCACTTCGCCGCGATTGTACAGAAAGTTGAAGACGGCTCCGACAAGATTGGGAATCACAGTCGCAATCACGATGCTGGACAGAGGCCAGCGAATAATCAGTTTCTTCCACGGCGTTCCCTGATCCTGCAGCAGGCGTCGGGCTTCCGGCTGAAGGCACAGGTCAATGGAACTGGCCAGCGCGGCACCGGTAGAGAAACGCTGGTTGGGATCAGGCTCCAGGCAGCGTCGCACGATTTCGCCGAGTCCGTAGTTGTCCTGTTCGCACAGGGATTCCAGATGTGCATCATTCAGGCCCTGACGTCGTCGGTCGGTCATGGCTTCCAGTCTGCTGGACCAGGACTTCACTTCCTGTTCGGCAAAAGGTCGACGACCGGTCATCAGTTCACAGATCACAACTCCCAGCGAAAACAAATCGCTGCGCCCGTCGAGTTCCGCAGCCTGTCGCGAATGACGAGGATTGCAGGCCTCCAGTTGTTCGGGCGACATATAAGCCAGACTGCCGCCCAGACTGGCTTCTGCCGTTGCTCCCTCCACCGTGGCCCCGAAACTGATATTGAAGTCCGCAAATTTTGGAACCCCTTCCGCTGTGATCAGGACGTTGGCCGGCTTGATATCGCGATGCAGAACTCCCACCCGATGAGCGTAATCCAGTGCGCGAGAAAGCTGACCGCCGACCCAGCACACAAGCTGAGTCCAGTTCATGCCGGAGATTCTGCGCCGCGTTTCAGATTCTGTCGGACGTGATTCACCGCGATCATCCAAAATTGAATCGATCGCCTTGAGATAGGTGCGTCCGTTCCAGTCTTTTTGGGGAAAATTCTTGATCCGGTGAATTACGTCGGCCAGAGTTCCACCCGCGGCGTACTGCATATACAGCAGCCGAGCAGAATTTTCAGAGAGCACACGCTGATCGTAGACGCGAATGATATTGTCATGATCCAGCTGCGCGAGCGTTTGTGGCTCGGAACCATGATCAGCCGAAACCTTCAGGGCGACCAGCCGCTGCATCGACTTTTGACGCGCAAGAAACACGGTGGCAAACGTTCCCCGGCCCAGTTGCAGCAGGATCTCAAAGTCGTCAATCGTCTCACCTGGTGACAGCTCCATCACCGCGGCAGGGCTGGCTCCGGCAACAAACGTGGAGCGAAGCGCGGGGTCCATTCGAAAGAGGCCATCGAGATCTCGAGCCATCCCAGGAAAACGCTTAAAGTACTCGGTCGGTGAAACGCGGTCGCCAGCGGTCTTGCGAATATGATATTCTTCAAAGACCAGATCGACGGACATCAGAGTGTCGAGCTCCGGAACGTCGTCTGCATAATCTTCCAGAAGTTTTCGCAGTCCCATCTGCCATCGCTGCTCAAGATCCAGCTTGATGAGCTCGGGAACGAGTTCCATTCGCAAAGGCGATTCGGTTTCAGGCAGGAAATCGACGATTGACGGAGGATATGACGCGGAGCCCCAGGCGTCAGAGAACGCTTCGAGTGTTTCTGTCAGACGCGTCCAGTCGCCGTCGTTTAGAGGTGGTGTTGGGGCCACAGTTTCAGGGGATTCCGTCCGGAGAAGAATGCTTGACCTGGCCTGAAAGTAACTGCGGCGACGCTGGGAGTCCAGCGGGGCAAGTCGCTATCATTGTGCATAGTGTCGTCGAGTTCCGGGCGGGATGTCTGCGAAATAATGCCGTTTGATGAGGTTTCTATGTCAAATCCTGATCAGGTGTCCCGGTTTTCCAGTGGCGATGACCTGGCGGCCTTCATTGAATCCCATCGCCGCCAGCTGCTTTCCTATGTTGATCGCAACATTGGTCCGGCTTTAAAGTCGCGGCTTGAGCCGGACGACATTGTGCAGGAAGTCATCATTTCTGCTCTCTCCGCTCCGGAACAATTCAATGCGGCGGGGCGTGACCCATTCCGATTGCTGTGCCAGCTGGCGGAGCAGCGAATTATTGATGCGCATCGACACCACGTCGGCGCAAAAAAAACGCAGTGCCGCCCGCGAAGTATCTATGGATGCGCCGGCAGGAGGCAGCGATGGTTTTGGATTCGTCGATCTGCTCGTGGCCAGCATCACGTCGCCCAGTCAGGCGTTTTCGCACGATCAAAAGGAATTTCGTTTGCAACAGGCCATCGCCGAATTGAACGACGAGCAAAAAGAAATCCTTCGTCTGCGATTTGTGGAAGGTTTGCCCACGAAGGACATCGCCGACCAAATGGGAAAATCGGACGGCGCGATTCGGGTGATGCTGACTCGCACCGTCGCTCAGCTGCAGGAAGTGCTTACCGTCGCTGGTTAAGAACATCGCAGATGGAGAACATCGTCGGCGCAAAACAGAAAGACCCTGCGTCAGAAGTCTGCCGCAGGGTATCAGCGAAAACGAACGGGCACGATGGATTAGACACGTGGACCCGGCTTACGGGATCGTTTCCAGCAGCATCTGTGTCGTGCCGACTGCGGTAGGCTGAGTCGTTTCCAGTCGACTGTCCTCCTGCATCAAACTGTCCAAAGGTGACAGCACTGGCGGCGAGGATGGAATTGTGGTGTCTGCGGGCGTGGATGGCGGGCCGTTCAGAATACCGGGAATTCCCTGCGGAACGGCCATTGGTGGAGCGGACATCGCCAGCAATTCCGCGCGTCGAACAATGCGGACGTTATTCAGTTCGTTGGCTTCCAGCAGTTCGTCAAAGCTGTCGATTGCGACGACGAGTGTGTCAAACGGCGCGGGCTGCTGAGCCCGTGATCCGTTCGAGATTCCTGTGACAGGCAGCTGCATCTGAAACTGGGCGACAGATCCTGCCGCGATGCAAGACACGAGTCCACGAGATGTCGGGCACTGAGCGTGTATCTGGCCGACAACGCCCACGACACTAATCTGAAAACTCTCGACGGCCATCTGACTGTTGTTGCGAACAACCACTTCCACGATCGGCCCCTGAGTTGGCGAACCATCGGCCAGCAGTGCAACGTTCAAAAGCTCCAGATCGCCGGGCAGATTTGCTGACGGCGGAGCCGACAACATCAGACCAGGAGCCAGCTCTGTACCAATCGCGCCGCTTTGCTGGCGAAACTGATTACGAAACAGGAGATCAATCACATACTCGCAGTCAAACTCCTGGCACAGACTGATCTGGCTGGAAGCCGCCGCTGAGGTTGTCACTGTCATCACAGACAGTGGGGTCATTGCTGGCCCTGGCCCGATCCCCTGCCCTGCGGATTCCGCGTTCAGGAATGGCGGGCTCTGCTGCGGATTCGACGGCTGCTGAAACTGCAGGTTTTGCTGAGAATACTGCGGGGCCTGCTGTTGCGGAACATGCTGAGATGGCTGCGCCGGCTGCGCCGGCTGCTGCGAGTACTGCTGTGGTTGCTGCTGAAGATTATCGGATGGAACCTGCTGCGGCAGCTGCTGTTGTTGTTGAGCGAACGCCTGTTGAGGAGCCGCCTGTTGTGGATGTTGAGCCATCGCCGCATTGGCGGTGACAACCAGTGTGATGGCCGCAGTGATCGTCCGCTGGAGAGCGGTCGTTCGAATAGCGACATGGGGCGAGACACGGAATGCAGTCATGATTGGATCTCCTTGAAGGAAAGGGACAAGTGTTGATGAGACAGCGATTGTGAACAGACAACCGAGTCAAACCGCGAGCGGCAAAGTGGTTGTCTGTAGCGATGAGGCAGGTTCAGAAAAAAAGCCCGGCACCTGCGATGAGCACAGTGTCGGGCTTTTGCGATGTCGACGATTGAATCAGCAGGGTCGGGGTTGAGTGTTGTTTATTGACTAATAGCAGCCCCAGTAGTGACACACGGGCCGGCAGACCGTCTGGTACACTGGCTGACAAACCGGCTGATAGGCACAAGGGCTGTAGTAAACCGGCTGAGCACAGTTGTAGCTCGTGTAGCTGTAGTATGGCTGGCAGTAACTTGTGTAGCAGGGGCTCTGCCATGAGCCATATCTTGAGCCGTAGCAGGAATTGTAACCGCCGCCCCAGCCGTGGTTGCTGTAACCGCAGCGGCGGAAACAGGCCTCAATCGCATCGGTCTTTGTTTCCTTGCCGGCATCAGCAGCCAGTTGATCCACATCCAGATCAAGGCCCACTTCCACAATGTTGGCATCTGCAACAGCGATGGTCGACACGTCGATCGAAAGTGCATCGTCGGCGAAAGTCGTAGCGGACAACATCAGCATTGGAACAACAGCGAACATAAGCTTCTTGAACATGATCATTCTCCAGGTCCGATTAAAGTTGAGTTGAAGAGAACCGCGAGTCAACCGGCCACTCGTGTTTCTCGTTTCCGTTTGGATATTCTTCGAAGCGGCAGCCGTTGAAATTTGTTACACGCTGTTTCAGAAAAAAATTTGAAACATCCGTTTCGATTGAAAAATTCTGCTGTAACAAAGAAGACAGAGTTCCGCCTCGACAATAAACCGGTTGCCTCTTCGCGCAGCCGCAGACTTCGAATCCGCTTCGACGGCGTCAAATCGGTGACTGTCGAAATTCCAAAGTGAGGTGTGTGATGAAATTATTCAGCAGCCAATTTGCTCTGTCCCTGACCGCTCTGGTGTCTGTCGCTGTGAACGGATCAAAAGGAATCGCTCAGGACAACAGCCTGTATTCGTCCGTACGAGCATCCACGGTCTTCTCTGAAACGGCCGCCGCGGGCTCCGGGCCGGCACCGCAAACTTTCGGCAGCGGGAGAATGACGTCGGCCTCAGAACTGGTCGGCTGGCTTCAAAGTGCAGGATTTACGGCGTCAGCAGTGGGTGATCGAGCTGTTTCGACTATAAAGCAACTGGATTCGTGGCGATTTCCGGTGCTCGTCACGATCTCCGAGGATGAACAGGATTTGCTGGTCGTGATTGGACTTCGCAATATTTCCGAGCCACAAAAACTATCCGTCGCAAAGCTGCTTTCGCTGCTGGAAGCCAATCAGAAAACAGGGCGAGCGAGCCTTGTGTTCAGTTCGGAACGCAGGCGAATTGAACTGCAGACGGTCCTTGCCAATGGAAGCATGTCCAGCGGACTCGAAAAACATTCGGAAATTCGTGACGAAATCAATCGCCTCGCCATTCTGGCTCGCGACAAGGAAGCCGTCTGGAATCTGGAAGAAATTCACGGCGGAGCATCGCTGCCAGTGACGGTGGCCTCCGAAACGCAGGCGTTCAGGTCTGCACTGGCACCACAAGACGTTGTTGCAACGTCTCCGGGTTCCGTGCCTGGCTCACTGCCCGTCGCGCCGAATGCACCCACGTCCGCCGCTCCGGCAACAATTCCCCGCGCAATGCCGCCAGCGATTGAAGTTTCTTTGAATTCGCTGCAAGGACGATGGGCGGCCAGTCGTTCGGCGACTGAGGCCTTTGCGATGCAGATCAACGGCGATTCAACCTTCGTGCTGGTCAGTATTATCAGCGGCAAGCAGGCTCGTTCGTCCGGAAAGTTGACTCTGTTGAATGGTCAGCTGACCCTTGAAGGCAGCGATGGCATTCGGATCGCCGGCTCGGTGACCATGGTGTCCGCTTCAGAGCTTCAGTTTTCGCCCCAGTCGACAAGCGGGGCAGCGGCCGTGCTGAGCTTCCGCAAGGCTCCGTAGTGCTTTCGCAGCAAAAAGATGTGTAACACGAAGGATCGAATTTCGCTTGAGACAATATCTGGGGCGTTCTGAGCTTCGTCTTCTTTGTCACTCAACTTCTCAACACGATGGTGCTTCTATGAAAAACACTCGCATAACACGCTGCTTGTCGCATCTCACGGTCTTTATGGGCGCGATCCTGAGCTGGCTGTTCGGGGGCGTCACCGCTGTTCAGGCGGACAGAGAACTCTACAAAAAAGTTCTGCCGTCGACCGTCTGGGTCCTGGCAAAAAGTGGGGGCGTGACATCCAGCGGGACAGGTGTACTGATCGACGCGGAAAAGAAGCTGGTCATCACCAATTTTCATGTGGTTGGCGAAGCCCGCGGGACCATCGTGTTCTTCCCGGACATGAAGAACGACAAGCCTGTTGTCACTCCCAAACATTATGTCGACAGCGTGGAAAAGCTGGGAATTCGTGGTCGCGTATTGAGCGTCGATCGAAAGCGAGACCTTGCGCTCATTGAACTGGATCGACTTCCGGAAGGTGCCGCAGCGATTCCGATCACGGCTGACAGTGCAGGTCCGGGTGAAGAAGTGAAATCGATCGGGAACCCGGGCACAAGCGACGCTTTGTGGGTTTACACTTCCGGTACCGTCCGTTCGGTGTACCAGAAGACCTTCCGTACCGGGGCTGGTGAGCACGATTTTAAAGTGGTGGAAACGCAGGCCCCGATCAATTCCGGAGACAGTGGCGGACCGGTTGTAAACAACGCTGGTGAGCTGGTCGCGATTGCTCAGGCGATTGCCCCGAACGCTCGCCTGGTCAGCTACAACATTGATATTTCAGAGGTCAAAACGTTTCTTGCCAGCCCCTGGAAGCCCGCTCCACTGCCGGCCACCGACATGCTGGACAAAGCCGAACTGAAGTACACCGTTCACAAGTCGGGTCATCTGGAAGTGGAATTTGATGACAAAGAGGCAGGGAAACAGTCCGTTTTCCTGACCAAAGATGTGGAATACTTCGAGCGGGCCGATGTTCGAAAGATCTGGGCTCTGGCAGCAACTTTGAAGCAGGCTCCCAGCTCCGAAGTCACTCTGAAGTTGCTGGAACAGAACTCTCGTACCAAGCTGGGCGCATGGATGGTGGAGAAAAATGAAACCGGGGAATACATGCTTCTCTACTGCGTCAAAATCGACGCCACTGCCAGCCCCGACGCCGTCAAAAGCACGATGGACTACGTTGCCAAGCTGACTCGCGAATCGAAGAAAGAACTGCTGCCGAAAGGCGAGATCAAGACGGCTTCACAGACGCTGGATGACTGGCTGACCAAGTAACGCTGCTCACATTGAGCCCCTTCCGCTCGTAAACCCAGCATTGGCTGGAATTTGGTCAAGCCGGAGCCTCACATTTCAATCGACCCGCCATTGCAAAAATGGCGGGTTTCTTTGTGTTTTAAGAATCCCGAAAAATGGCTGTAACACTTTGTTTGGGATTTCGCTCAGACCATTAACGGTGTTCGAAACAAAATCTGAAACAAAGAAATCAAGGAGCTGGGTCATGAATCTTCACTCTCACAAACTGATCCTGAAGGCTGTTCTGGGTGGTCTCGTTCTGGCTTCTGCGGTTCCTGCCGATGCGGGTTGCCACAGCCGTTCCAGCGGTCATTCTTATGGCTCAAGCCATTCCTCACATCAGGCCTATTCTCGCCCTGTTCATTCGGTGCCTGTCTATCACAAGCCTGTCTATCGGGAAGTTTATCAGCAGCCTGTCTACCAGCAGCCTGTCTACCAGCAGCCGGTGTATCCACAGCCAACTTATCCACAGCCACAGCCGGTGTATTCCCAGGCTCAGCCACAGTACGGCAGTGCTCCTCCGACCGTCACCGTGTCTTCTCAGCAGAGCTATCCCGTCAACGGACAGCCGCTGCCAGCGGATTCGATGCCTGGCAATTCTGTGGGATTTCCTGGTACACCAGTTTCAGGTTCCGCATTCCCGGTTTCTGCCGCAGCTCCTGCTCCAAATCAGATTCCAGGGATGCAGCCGCCTGTAAACGCCGCGTCTGGTAACGGGACACCCGTCAACGCGGCACCGGTGAATCCAGCGATCATGGACGCTCAGCAGTCAGCCTTGCAAGCTCTGGGTGGTTTCACGCCCCCGGACGCCGTAGCAGCTCAGTCAGCGACAGATCCTCAGGCCGCTCCGCAGATGTCACTGGCCGGAGTCTGGACGGCTCAGCTGGCCAACGGCTCTCGAGTCCAGTTGTCTCTCCAGGCTGATGGAAACTTCAGCTGGACCGCCGTGAATAAAGATGGTCAGTCGAGTGTCTTCCAGGGAAGTTATGCAATGCAGAACGGTTCGTTGTCTTTGACTCGCGGCAACGATGGTCAGAAACTGGATGGCACGATGACGCTGACCAGTGCCAACACCTTCAGCTTCCAGCTGACAGCGGCTCAGTCGGCCAGTCTGGATTTTGTGCGAGGCTGATCAAGGTGGATCCAAAAAGTTTCCAGAATGCAAAACCACTGGCTAATCCGGACTTTCGATTTCGTGAGCCGCAAAGCGCTAGCTGCGGGTGAGTGTGTAAAATACACATAAAAACACCCGCGGCTAGCGCCTTGCGGCTCACAGGTGTGACTCAATCGACAGCCTATAATCACCAGCGGTTTTTTTTTGCGCGCAAGTCAGGCAGTGGGGATCAAGGCGGGTGTTTGGCTGGTATATTTGAGGCACGGCTGTAATCTCTCAATCACTGAGGACGGCCCGTGCTTTTAATTCTGAATCTGTGGAGCCCAGCCATGCTGTTGCTGAAATGTTTTGCTGTTGTCTGTCTTGCATCAGGACTTCTGACCTCCTATTGCGGACGGCTTGCGGCTGATGAAAACTTCAATCCGTTGTTCAACGGGAAGGATCTGAGCGGCTGGGTTTTGGTGAATACGCCTGCGGAAACCTGGAGCTTCGAAGACGGGATGCTCCAATGCACCGGGAAGCCGATTGGCGAGATTCGAACAGACCGCATGTACCAGAACTTCATCATGGAAGTCGAATGGCGGCACATGGTTTCTGGCGGCAATGCCGGAATCTTTGTCTGGGCGGATGACATCACGGCGAAGGGTGTTCCGTTTCACCGCGGCGTGGAAGTGCAGGTTCTGGAGCATGCTTATGGCCAGGGCGCAGGCCATACGACTCATGGAGACATCTTTCCCATTCACGGGGCGACGATGACTCCGTTGAATGGTCGCGGTGGTGGCAGTCGCGCGTTTCCGACGGAAGAACGCGGGAAGCCATCGCCCGAGTGGAATCACTATCGCATCGAATGCAACGACGGAACAATCAGCCTGGCCGTGAACGGAAAAGTGGTGACTCAGGGACAAGACGCGAGCCCTCGAAAGGGCTACATCTGCATCGAATCCGAAGGTGGCGTCGTGCATTATCGCAACATGAAGATTCGCGAACTGCCGGAGATGCCCGTCAAACCAGAGCAAGTGGCGATTTCAAACCGAGGATATCGCAGCATCTACAATGGACTGAATCTGGACAATTGGAAGGTCACGGAAGAAGGTAAGAAGCACTGGCATGTCAACGACTGGATTTTGTCTTACGACAGCAAAGCAGAGTCCGTCGAAGCAAAGATGATCGTCAGCGGTGAGCGAATGAACAATCATGGTTTCCTGTTCGACATCAAGCCTGGTGATGGCTTCGACGGTGTCGCTATTGGTTCCAGCATGCTGCCAGCACAACTGATGAAACCCGGTGCGTGGGGCCGAGTGGAAGGGATCATCGAGAATGACATGATGTCCATCACCATCAATGGCGATGAAGTCACATCGGGCAATCCGTGGGGAAAGTCGGCTCCGTTCGCGCTGTACGTGGTCGGTGCCGCAGAATTTGCGAACATCTATGTTAGAGATCTGAAGAAATAGTTCCGCTGTTGTGCCCACCGAACCGGTGAAACAGGACTCCGAAATTTGACGTACCGTCTTCCCATGGCCAGGTCGGTTCGATAGAAACGCATAGAGTCGGGGCAAACAACGACTACGAGTCCGTCCAATCAGGGAGTCTGACATGAATTCACATTTCTTTTCGCGTCGCCGAATTCTACAGCAGACCGGTTGTGGGCTGGGGATCCTGGCGCTCGCGGGGCTGCTGAAAGACGAATGGCTTCTTGAAACGAGTTTCGCGGACGACAGTCTGGGCCATCGTTCGCTGAATCCGCTCGCTCCACAACCCGGGCATTTTGAATCCAGGGCAAAGCGAGTCATCTGGATCTTTATCAACGGTGGTCCGAGTGCCGTGGATACCTGGAATTATCGTCCGGAGCTGACGAAGTGGAACGGTAAGTCCATTCGTGAGTTCGATCCGGAGTTTAAAGATACGACCGGCTTCTTTAAGAACGCTGTCGGCAACCTGATGCAGTCGCCGTTTAAGTTCACGCCGCGCGGAGAATGCGGCAAGATGGTGCCCGATATTTTTCCGCACCTCGGCGAACATGTGGATCGCATGGCCGTCATCCAGTCTGGGTTTACGGAATCGAACAATCACTCCCCTGCTCTATTTGCGATGAATACCGGATTCGCACGCATGGGCTTTCCGTGCGTCGGTTCCTGGGTGACCTATGGTCTGGGCAGCGAAAGTGCCAATCTGCCGGGCTTTGTGGTGATGAGTGATCCGAAGGGTCGAGGCCTGCCGAAAGGCAATGCGGCCAACTGGAGTGCCGGATATCTCCCGGGCGTTTACCAGGGAACGTACCTGCGGCCCCAGGGCGAGCCGATTGATAATCTCGTTCGTCCCCCGTCGCTCACGGAAACCGCTCAGCGAAATGAACTGGATCTCCTGAAGCAGCTGAATGGACTGCACCAACAACAGCATGCCGCAGATTCAGAACTGGCGGCCAGGATCGAGAGCTTCGAACTGGCGTATCGAATGCAGGCATCCGCTCCGGAAGCGCTGAATCTGGCGAGCGAACCCAAACACATTCAGGATTTGTACGGCATCGGCGATGAACAATGCGACCATTTCGCCCGCCAGTGTCTGACGGCACGACGGCTTGTGGAACGCGGCGTTCGCTTCGTACAGATCTATTCAGGTGGCATGGAGAATCAGCGTTCGTGGGACGGCCACAGCGACATCGAAGGCAACCATCGTCAGTTCGCCGGAGAAACTGACAAGCCGGTCGCCGGACTGCTCAGCGACATGGCAGCCAGCGGTCTGCTGAACGACACATTGGTTGTCTGGTGTGGCGAATTTGGACGCCTGCCGATTGCTCAAACGGGTGGCAAACCGGGCCGCGACCATAACCCGCATCATCTATGTGCGTGGCTGGCAGGCGGCGGTGTCAAAGGCGGAGTCAGCTACGGCAGCTCAGATGAAATCGGGTACAAATCCGTTGAGAACCGCGTTCATATCAATGACCTGCATGCAACAATTCTGCATCTGCTGGGAATGGATCATGAAAAGCTGACGTACAAGTACAACGGCCGACGATTCCGCCTGACTGACGTGGGCGGACAT
>JBDNHX010000173.1:0-5193 GCA_041688565.1 Planctomycetaceae bacterium | reverse complement strand
TGGCGTTCCTTTCCGCCGCGCTGATCGTCTCGACCGGCGTTGGGCGAATACGCGGTCTGGTTTACGGTGATCCGGGCCATGCTGGCCACAGCGGGCGGCATCATCGCCAGCATTTTCGCGGTGTCTCGCATGCTGGCCATGCTGACCAAGATGAAATTGGTGCCCCACAGTCACTTCGGAATGCCAGGCAGCATTCAGAAGCATACGCTGGTCTATGGAGAGAAAGGAAATCGCAAACATGGGCACCAATATTGAACACAGAAACAATCCCGATACCAAGCGCGCGAAACACTCTTGAGAACGGCGTCGACCGTGTGCGTCCCGTGCTGGCTCATGGTATAGCTTTGCCAGTGCCTGGTCGAACTGCAACTTTAGAACGACGCTCAAACCCATCGTCAGGGAGAACAGCATGATTATCATTTCTGCAATGGCCAACAATCACGTCATTGGCAGCGGCGACGGAATGCCGTGGGATGTGCCAGAGGAGTATCAACACTTCCTCACAGTGACAGCAGGCCAGACGCTTATCATGGGACGCCGCTCCTTCGAGATCTTCGGACCAACGCTTACGAGCAGCTATTGTTATGTGATCACTCGCGGGCGTGGCCCATTTAAGAACGCTTCGGCCGTTTCAAGTCTGGACGAGGCGATCGAACGGGCGCGAGAACACGACACGAAGGTATTCGTCGCGGGCGGAGCGTCGATCTACGCACTGACCATCGATCTGGCCGACTCGATGCTGCTCAGTTACATCAAGGGCGACTTTGCAGGCGATGCGTATTTTCCGGCCTTTAATGAAGTGGACTGGAACATCGTGCGCCGCGAAGACCGTGGCGCATACGAACTCGTTGAATACACCCGGCCTGTGTGAGCCGTTTCTCAATAAGCAGTCAGTTCGATGCGCAGACACAACGTGACCTGGATTCGTCTCAGGTGCCACACCAATTCGACTTCCACCCGCCGTGAATCGCTTACGCTAGAACCCAGGAGTATCCAGCGAGTAGCTTTCCCGGATGGCATTCGATAGACTGGGTTCCGCCTGACAATGGGTCAGTCTGCATGCATGTGGATTGAAGATTGAGTTGATCGGACGACTAAATAAGGAGCAACCTGGCAGCGTCAGGGGGCTCGTTAAAGAGTAAGCCGACGTGTTTGAATTCCTTTCGGGGGTATTCGATCACGTCGGCTTTTTTCGTTTGCGGTGACACCCTTTGAAGTGAGCTTTTAACGATGGAAGGGAACCAATGTGCAACGACGCTGCTAGCGATGTTCAACGTCCCGCAACTGAAAGAGGTTGCGCAGGAAGTGGAAGACACGATTGTCAAAATTATGAAAGAGGCGGCGTCAGTTTGATGAGCTGGTTTTTGAAGTTCCCGATCGTCTAGTTCCCTGGTTAATCCATCTAATTCTAAGGAGAAGTCGAGATGACATGTCCGGTTGAGGAGATTATGCGCCCGGCGTCTGCCTGCTGCGGCATAGAAGAGTCAATTGACGAAACTCGGCGCAAACTCGACACGCATCGAGCTACGAGTCTACCCGTTGTCGACAAAGCGGGCTGCTGCTGCGGAACAATTAGCTTGCACCGCCTGACGGAAACATAAGCACCACGTTTATTCCTGGCTGGTTTGCAGGGGCGTTAATCGCGGGATTCTATAATTGGGGACTTCGTACACCAGGAAGCGACGCATGATGTTAGATAAATCAGAGAGATGAATCGGAGATCCCCTATGAAAGAACCCGCAACCAGGAGCAAGTCCGAATTAAAGCCAGCCCCAGACGCGGTGGCCAGGAAGGCATACGCCCTCTATGAAAAAGAGGAGCGTCCGCAAGGGCACGACAAGCAGAATTGGTTGGAAGTCGAATCCCGGATGTCAGGCCACGGCTCTGATCAACATCAAGGCCACGCCGATCATCACGCCCACATGGCAGCGGACTTCCGGAATCGGTTCTGGATCTCGTTGGCACTGACTTTGCCGATTCTCGTCCTCTCGCCGCTACTCCAGAAGTTGGTGGGGCTGCGTGAAGCCGTTCATTTTCCGGGCGACCTTTACGTCCTGTTAGGGTTCTCTTCTGCGGTTTTTTGGTATGGCGGCTGGCCATTCCTCAAAGGCTTGTACAACGAGATAAAATCCAGGAAGCCCGGGATGATGACGCTGGTCGCTGTCGCCATCACGACGGCTTATCTTTATAGCAGCGCCGTGGTGTTCGGTCTGACCGGAAAGATGTTCTTCTGGGAGCTGGCCACCCTGGTCGACTTCATGCTGCTGGGGCACTGGATCGAGATGAAGTCGGTGATGGGTGCCTCAAGGGCACTGGAGGAACTGGCCAAACTCATGCCCTCCGACGCGCATAAACTCATGCCCGACAGCAGCGTGAAGGACGTGCCGCTGAGCGAGCTGGCAGTGGATGACCGGGTCCTGATCAAACCGGGTGAGAAAGCTCCCGCGGATGGTGTCATTGTGAAGGGCGAGAGTTCCGTCAATGAGGCGATGCTCACCGGTGATAACAAAGCGACGGCCAAATGGGTCTCCGACCAGGTCGGACTGGATGAATACTTCGCCGAAGTCCTGCCGCAAGACAAAGCGGCCAAAGTCAAAGAAGTCCAGTCGCGAGGCGTGTTGGTGGCCATGACCGGCTACGGAGTAAACGATGCGACGGCACTGGCTCAGGCTGATGTGGGCATTGCCATTGGAGCGGGCTCGGATGTGGTGGTGGAAACCGCCGACGTAATTCTGGTACGGAGCAATCCGCTGGATGTCGTGGCCATTGTGCAACTTTCGCGCGCCACCTATCGAAAGATGATTCAAAATCTCGTCTGGGCCACGGGCTACAATGTGGTCGCCATTCCGCTGGCCGCCGGTGCGCTCTACGCCTGGGGCGTTCTACTAAGCCCCGCAGTGGGTGCGGGGCTGATGGCCGCGAGCACCGTGGTCGTAGCGGTCAACGCGCGACTGCTGAGAATCAAAACCGACCCTCAGAATAAAGCCGGAGAGCAAGGCTCGCTGAGCGATAAGGAACAATCTGTCGGCAAAGACCGAAATCAATAAACAGTATCAACAACCAACAACAAAGGAACACGACCATGAACGAGACGAAATCTGTAACCAAAGACCCCGTCTGTGGAATGACCGTGGACGAAGCAACCGCGATCCACGCCGAGCGAGATGGAAAGACGTTCTACTTTTGCAGCGAACACTGTCGGCAGAAGTTTCTGTCCACGCCCGCCGGTGCGGAGCCGGAGGACGAGTCTGGATCCTGCTGTGGATAACGTCCACTCCTGGATGAAGGCGATGATCCCGCACCATTCGATTGCGATTCTGACGAGCGAGCGCGCACACATTTCCGATCCGCGTATTCGGAAGCTCGCGGACGACATTATCGAAGCGCAGCGCAAAGAGATCGCCGAAATGAAGGCGCTAATCGAAGTCCTTGAGACAAAACAATGAAGCCATCTCCGCAAGATACCTGGCCAATCGTTCTTCGTCGTCTTTTCGAGCGAAGCTAAGGCGATGAATAGAATCGACGGGCAGAGGAACCTCACGCTCTGTTTTTCCCTGAACAGCGGCAACAATCATACAGTAATTTCTATTGAAAACTCGGAAGTGGCCCACCGGATGCACTGTCAGGTCAGTGAGATCGGTTCAATGGTTACAAAATAAGGAAAGAATACGAATGACATCAAAAACAAAAAACACCAAACACTCCGCGAAGCCAGTTTGGTTCATCACTGGATGCTCGACTGGATTTGGACGGCAGATCGCGAAGCATGTTCTTGACCTGGGATATCGAGTAGTCATTACTGCTCGCGACCCCGATGATGTTCGTGACCTTGCCGAACTTGGAGACGCTTTGGTTCTCAAGCTGGATGTGACTGACAGGTCACAAGCTGAAGCAGCAGTCAAAGATGCTGAAGAGCACTATGGCGAGATTGATGTGCTGGTCAACAATGCGGGCATCGGCTACTTCGCCGCCGTGGAGGAAAGCGACGAGCAGGAAGTCCGAAAGATGTTTGATGTTAATGTCTTTGGACTGTGTCGAATGATTCATATCGTACTGCCCGGAATGCGAAAACGCCGCACGGGTTTCATCGTCAATCTCTCTTCGATCGGCGGATTACGCTCATTCCCGGCGTTGGGCTATTACAATTCGACGAAGTATGCCGTCGAGGGTTTGTCGGAGGCACTTTGGCAAGAAGTGGAACCATTGGGGATCAAGGTCATGCTTGTCGAACCGAGCGGCTTTCGAACGGATTGGGCCGGACGCTCAGCCAACGAAACAAAGCATCCGATCGCAGACTATGCGAACACGGCAGACAAGAACATCCGTCAACTGCGAGCTATCTCAGGCCATCAATCAGGCGATCCTGTCCGTGCCGCCGAAGCGATCGTGGCGGCTGTCGAATCGGCCAATCCACCGCACCATCTGTTGCTCGGCAACGATGCCTACGATGGTGCGATCGCAAAGCTCGACGAACTGCGTGAAGAGTTTATTCATTGGGAGGCAGTATCACGTGGAGCTGATTTTCCCGAAGCAACGCCTGACGTGTTGACATGATTCAAGCTGAAGCGATTGAGGTCATGTGCCGCGCACGCCATCATAAAATCTCACATGGCAGGGAACGTCGGGGACAGGCAATGTGAAAGCCAGAATCAAAGAACAGTGTCAACAACCATCAACAAAGGAACATGACCATGAATGAAACGAAATCTCTAAGCAAAGACCCCATCTGCGGCATGTCCGTGGACGAAGCCACCGCGATCCACGCCGAACGCGATGGAAAGGCGTTCTACTTTTGCAGTGACCACTGTCGGCAAAAGTTTTTGGCCACACCCAGCGGTGCCAAGCCGGAAGGCACGTCTGGATCCTGCTGTGGATAACAAACGCCAGAGACAATCCCCTCGGGAAGAAGCCGCTGAAACTGGGGTGAATCAAATCACGTCCAGACACCGGGCGAATGGCCCGAATCAGCCAGCCGGCAGTGAAGAGATGTTGGACTCGCTACAGCGGGATGCCTTCGGATACTTCCTGCACCAGACTAATCCGGTGAACGGCCTGGTAGCGGACAAGACTCAACGAGATGCGCCCGCTAGCATCGCCGCCGTTGGATTTGCACTGGCAGCTTATCCAGTTGGCGTCGAGCGCGCGTGGATGACGCGTACGGAAGCGATCGAGCGAACACTGGCGGTGTTACGG